>JAIVJJ010000264.1 GCA_020200095.1 Acidobacteriota bacterium
GAGCGCGTGCGGTAGAAACGTAAGAAACACTCTTGCGCGAGTTCTTGCGCGACACTCCGCCGGCCCGTCATGCCTTCCAGAAAGCGGCAGAGGCCGGAGTAATTTTCATTGAAAACAAGAGTGAATTCTTCGTCGTCCCGCATTATCAACGGCCCTACGTTAGATAAAACAACTGAGCGCGCGAAAAGTTACAACTTTTTTGTTGAGATTAACACTCGCCATAAAATCGAGCGTTGCGCTGTGCTGGGAGCGCAGGCATCCCTGCCTTGAGCGCGACAGCGCGAATAGTGGTTGCGCGATCATCCGTCATTGACTGAGAGCGAGGATCGATTAACCTGCTTTCTTAGAGACGCTTGAGTGAAAGGATGGTGTGATGCTAGGCAGACTGAAGAGGCGGCTGCGGGCATTGCTGCACAAGGGAGCGATGGAGCGCGAGATGGACGAAGGGTTGCGCTATCACCTTGAGCGCGAGATCGAGTGGAACTTGGGCGAAGGCATGAACTCTGAAGAAGCAAGGTATGCGGCTTTGCGTAGCTTCGGCGGGGTGGAGCAGGCGAAGGAACAGTGCCGGGAGGCGAGAGGGGTGAGGTTAATCGAAGACTTGTGGAAAGACCTACGCTACGGGGCGCGAATGTTACTGAAGCAGCCCGGATTCACGTTGGTCGCCGTCGTTACACTCGCGCTCGGCATCGGCGTCAACACGGCGATTTTCTCGGTCGTCAATGGCGTGCTGCTGAAGTCCTTGCCCTTCCCTGAACCGGAGCGGCTGGTCGTGCTATCTGAAACTTCCAAAGATGTGCCGGACATGTCGGTGGCTTTTCCGAACTATCTCGACTGGCGGGCGCAGCAGACCGTCTTCGAGAATATGGCGGCGCGGATGCCGGCAGGCGGGGTGCTAACGGGCGACGGCGAGGCAGAGCGCATTACCGGGCGCTGGGTGACGGCGAGCTTTTTTCCGACGCTCGGCGTGCGTCCCCAAGTCGGACGGTTCTTCAGCGACGAAGAAGACCGCCCCGGAGCCGAGCGCGTCATTGTGTTGAACAACGGCTTATGGCAACGTCGTTTTGGCGGTGATCCACAAGTAGTCGGTCGCGTACTCCAGTACAACAGCGAGAGATGGACAATCATCGGCGTAATGCCGGCGGCTTTCGACTTCTACGGACAATACAATCTAAATAACGATTTCTTCATTCCGCTCGGTCGCCTCGCCGATCAGGAGTTTATGCGGGATCGCAGCTCGCACCCTGTAGAGGTCACGCTGCTCAGCACGGTCGGGCTTTACGGCGTGCTGTCCTATGTCGTGACGCAGCGGACACGCGAAATCGGCATCCGCATCGCTTTGGGTGCGCGAACACGAGACGTACTTAATCTAGTGATTAAGTACGGGATGACGCTGGCACTCACCGGCGTCGCGGTCGGCTTGGTCGTAGCGTTTGCACTGACGCGATTGATGCAGAGTCTGCTGTTCAAGGTGAGCGCGACTGATCCGTTGACGTTCGTGCTGATCACGCTACTACTCCTCGCCGTAGCACTGCTGGCATGTTACCTGCCGGCGCGGCGGGCGGCGAAAGTTGATCCGCTGATTGCGCTCCGCCACGAGTGATTTGCATTCGTGCGACTTTGCTTTAGAAGGAGTTGTCGTTTGGCAACTCCCGCAATCAGCGATCTATTATAGCGGTTTGCACTTGCATTGATACTAATTCTAAGAAGCAAGAGAAATTTTCAATCAACTGCAAAATATTTTTGCGCTGCCTGACCGTTCAGTTAAACCGATCACAAAAGCATTAGAGACACAAAGGGCGGGTGATACATTAAAGTATCTCACCCGCCTTTAGCTTTGCCGGAACTGAAGCCGCACAAAAGAAAGCTCAACGCAGACATCATCGAGTTTGCCAGTTTCACAGGTAGGCCACTCTGTTATTTTACCTCTCCGCTTTCTCCTCTTTGACGCGCGGCCCGGCGTTCTTCACATGTTTATCGAACCAGTTGAGCATTTCGTACAAAACATGTTCGGTCGATTCGCGTGCGGCATAGCCGTGTGATTCGAGCGGGAGCATGACGAAGCGCACCGTGCCGCCCGTGCCGCGAATGGCTTGGTACATGCGTTCGGATTGCATCGGAAACGTGCCGGTATTGTTGTCGGCCTCGCCGTGAATCAACAGAATCGGCTCTTTAATTTTGTCGGCGACCATGAAGGGCGAGACTTTAACGTACGTCTCTGGCGCTTCCCACAAAATGCGCCGCTCGCTCTGGAAGCCGAACGGCGTCAACGTTCGGTTATACGCGCCGCTTCTGGCGATGCCGGCGCGGAAGAGGTCTGAGTGCGCGAGCAGATTGGCTGTCATAAACGCGCCGTAAGAATGCCCGCCGACGCCGACGCGCTCAGGATCGGCGACGCCCATTTCCGCAGCCTTATCAATCGCTGCCTTTGCACTCGCCACGATCTGCTCAACGTAAGTGTCGTTGACCTTTTCGGGATCGCCGACGACCGGCATCGTCGCATTGTCTAAGACAGCGTAGCCTTGCAGTAGGAAAAAGAGATGCGAGGGACCAGTGATCGTTGTGAACCGCTGCGTCGAGCCGGAGACTTGTCCGGCAGTGCTGGCGTCGTTGAACTCCAATGGGTACGCCCAGACGACGGTCGGAAGTTTCGTGCCTTCCTTGTAATTCGGCGGCAGATAGAGCGTGAACGAGAGCGGCACGCCGTCAGCGCGTTTGTAGGTCACGAGTTGTTTCTTGATGGCGCGCAATTGCGGCGTGGGATCGGGAAAGTTCGTGAGCGGCTTAACGGTCGTGTTGAAAGCGGCCTCACCTTTCATCGCTGCATCGCCACCCGCACCGCTGAACATGCGGACGAAATAGTTGGGCGGATCGATTGTTGTTTCGCGCCGCGTCATAAACTGCGAGCCGTCGTCTTTCAAGAGCGTGACGATTGATTCATAACTCTGCTGGTCGCTGCGAAATAGTCTTTCGGCTTTCTGCGTCTGCAAGTTGAAGCGATCAAGGAACGGGCGATCACCTGCGGGCGACGCGCCCGTGCCGGCGAGGAAGATGTCATCGCCGTGCTGCATGATGGCGCGCTGATTGTTGGGCAGCACGCGCGTCAGAGGCGAGCCGGGATCGTTGTAGCGGTCTTGCACGCTGCGGCTGAACAACAGCTTGCCGGCATCGCCCGCGCTGTCCGCGTTCAACATTCGCGTCGTCATCCAACGGCGATCACGATCATAATCGTTGATTAAAACCATCCCGCCTTTTTCGCCCCACTGCATTCCCGCATAACGATGCTCGGTCTTCGTCAACTCCGAGGGCGTTCCCGTGAACGGAGCTTTCAGCATTAGCACGCGATCACGATGTACCACCTTCTTCTTCGGATCGCCGTCGTCGAGAGCTTCGACCCAGACGAGCGTCGCCGGTTCGGTCGGACGCCAAGCATAACGACGCGGCCCTGTGATCACGCCGTCAATCGGCACTTGATCTTGTAACGGCACGCTCGCGATCTTGTGAATCAATTTCCCACTCAGGTTCCACACCTCTGCTTCTTGCGGAAAATCCGACAGTGGATGCAAATATGAGTAAGGCCGGTGCAGATAAGCGACGAGCAAATGCTGGCCGTCCGGCGCAGGCTCGACCGTCTCGAAGATCGCGGGCTTACCCATCGGCGTCATTTTCCCGCTCGATGCATCAACCGACATCAACTGCGATGTGGCGTAATAATCGAACTGCGCCTCGTCGTAAGGATTCCGCAACAGGTCTTGGTACGTCCGCACCGGGCCGGCCCTGCCGGAGCTTTCCTGTATCACTGGCTCGCGCGGCACACTCGGCGCGGGCGACAGAGTTTTACGGCTCGCTGGGATGGTCTGCACCAACAGCGTCCGATTGTCCGGCAACCATTGCACCGGCGCGCCATAGACAGCATTGACCACCACCCCTTTCAACTTTTGCACTTTCCCCGTCTCGCTCTCGCCGACCCATAGCTCAATGCCGCCGCCCGGCGTCGTGTTCGTGAAAGCAAAATGCTTGCCGTCCGCGCTCCACACCGGCGCGCCGGCTTGCGCCTTCGGCGGCAGAGTGATCTTCGTCTCCGCGCCGTCTGCGATCCGCTTCAAACTAAACGCGATGAAATATCCGGCGCGGTGCGGCCCGTTCGTCTTCGGATTGATTCGCAATCCGGCGAGCCTGAGCATTGGCTGTGCGAGATCGGCAATCGGCGGATACCGCACGCCCGTCGCGAGAATCACGCGGTCGCGCGCCGGACTGATCGAGGCGACGGGCGTCACCGGCGCGTCGAGAATGTTCAGGACATCCTTCGGCGGCTGGCGATAACTATCTTGCGCCGGAGCGGTCGTCACCGCCATTAAGAGACAGCCGACCAACAACAGTAAGTTAAACTTGCGCCGCGCATTAAGCACGACGAGAGGTAGTGACGCATCGTCAACTTTCTTCGAGCAGCTCATCAGAAAATCCTTCCGCTTTAAGTTTTGAAAGTTTTGCGCTGTGCAGGAAATTGCTTGTCTGGGTTGACCGAGAGCAAGTTAAACGTGCCGCACACGATTGTCAATCGTCCCCCTCATGCGACCGGAAAGGCGCGCTTGACAACTCAGAACGGATCGGTAAAATTCGAGTCCTCTCATGCGGGAGTAACTCAGTGGTAGAGTGCGACCTTGCCAAGGTCGAAGTCGCGAGTTCAAATCTCGTCTCCCGCTTCCAATGGCAAGGATAAAGGCGGAAGGCGGAAGGATGAACTGAAATCATTCTTTCATCCTTCCGCCTTCATCCTTCATCCCTGCTTTTGGCGGCGTAGCCAAGTGGTAAGGCAGAGGTCTGCAAAACCTTTATTCGTCGGTTCGATTCCGACCGCCGCCTTCAATGGAATCAAATACTTACGGGCAGCATGTTAGCTGCCCGTTTCCATTTTGTGTGCGAAATGTGTGCGAAACTCAGGGTACAGCATCTTTTCAAGCCGCGCGGTCGCGTTCTGCTGCATCGTCGGTAAGACGTGAGAGTAGGTGTCGAGCGTCAGGACGATAGTTGAGTGTCCGAGCCGTTCGCTGACGACCTTCGGGTTTTCCTCTGCGATTAGAAGCAGCGTCGCGCAGGTATGCCGTAGATCATAAAGGCGGATGCGGGGCAACTCCGCCTTCTCAAGTATCGGGCGAAAGTAACGGTAAGTAAGGTTCGGGATGGTGTGCGGCGTTCCCTGCTCGCTGCAAAAAACTATATCGTGGGCGTGCCATGCCGCTCCGAGTTTTAATCGCACTTCACTTTGCTTGCGCTTGTGAGCGGCGAGTTTGGTGAGTAGTGGTGCTGGCAGAAAAACCGTGCGGCGACTACGAGCGGTCTTCGGTTCTTCAAAACTCCAACTCTTATTGTGACGCACAAGCGCACGTCTGACTTGCGCCGTGCCGCGTGCCACATCAACATCTGACCATTGAAGCGCAAGATACTCTTCTGGTCGCATTCCCGAAAGTAAAGCAACCTCGAAAATCAAACCGTGAGGCATGATGTCGGCAGCTTCGAGAAAGCGGGCGGCTTCATCCGGCGACAACACGCGCCGTTCTTTGTGTGGCACTTTCGGCAATTCCGCTAAGTCCGAAGGGTTGCGAATAATCATGCCCCATTTGACGGCTTGCTTGAGCGCGTTGTGTAAAGCTGAATGGGTATGCCGAACCACTCTTGCGCTCAACCCCCGCATCTGCATCTCGCCATAAACTTTTTGAATGTCCAACGGTTGCAGACTCTCTAACCGCTTATGTCCGATGGTCGGGCGAATATACCGCTCCAACAATCCGGCATAGCCGTCCGCTGTGCGTTGTGAAACACGCGGACGCGCCGCCACTTCGAGCCATTTGTCAAAATAGTCATTCAGCGTAATCGCGGCGGGTTCAACGAAGAGACCTAAATCACAGTCGCGCAAAGCACTATTGAGCCACTTTTGCGCCTCCCTCTTTGTGCCGCGAACAGTCTTGTTGGCGTAGCGACGCCTGCCACTTGAATCTTCGCCAAGATAGATGCGAACCAACCAAGCGTCATCGCCGCGTTTGATTATCTGTCCGGTTCGCCTTGCGTTATCCGCCATAATGTTTCACCTCATGTTGTTGCTAAGAAGCTGTTTGGAAATTCGTTTTGAAGATTCCATGCAATGCCGTTTCGCCCGAAATTTACGGGTTTAAGTCGCTGTTCAATTCAAAATTGGCTCTCAATCCCGTAATGAAGTCGAACAAAAGTCGGTCATTCTGGAATTTTCAAACAGCTTCTAATGTTGAAGGCAAATAGTAGCGTCAAGGCGCTACATTTGTCAACACAATAGTAGCGTCTTGACGATATTGTTTTTCGCGCTTTACTATTCGCTCATGAAAGAATTAACGACCAAAGAAGTCGCTGAAAAACTAGGTATCAGTCTTCGCCAAGTGCAAACATTGATTCAGCGCCATCGCCTTCCGGCAACTAAAAAAGGGCGTGATTGGTTTGTGATGGAAAGCGACTTGGAACTTGTCCGGGAACGCAAGAAAACGGGCAGACCGCCAAAGCATAAACCCGACGATGAGACTTGAAAGAGAGAAACAACTTCACTCTTCGGCTTTAATGTTGATTTGTTGCCCACCGTCAGAAGCGACGTTCACCTGCTCGCCGATGTTGACTTGCTGCGGATTGTTGATTGTCACTTGCGGCGTGTATCTGCGCCAATCTCTTAGCTGTCGTACCGCCCGGAAGTACATTCTCTGCCAACGGTCGGCCATTGCCGCCGCGTGTGCCACCGCGTCTTGTTCCCTGACATAAGGGATGTCCCAATGTCCGTACTTCCAACTATCCGTTTTCACCTCGCGCTGGTATTGCTTCCACTTCTGGTAGTCGTAGGCTTCTTCGCGCGGTTCGGTTCGCGCGCGCTTCACTGTTTGTTCCGTCCAATACTGCAACTGCAAGAACGCTTGCGCCATCGCATCAATCATGCTCAGTTCAATGCCGCCACGCGGCTGCCATTCAGTCGCGAAAGATTCACGCAAACCGAGATAACGCGCTCGCGTCCAAGCATCTTTCAGATAATCAACCGGCTCGAATGCGCCCGCCGCCAAATGACCGCTCTCAAATTCGTCTCTCGCTTCGCGTTTGATCACTTCCCAAACATTTTCAGCCATCACCGCAGAAAAGCTATTGAGTTCTAGCAAATCCTTGAAATCGATCCAATCAACCGGCCTGCTCATCATTAGGTCAAACAATTCCTTCGCCTGTTCTTCATCTTTGCATTCGCGGTAAGCCATCGCTCTCGCCTCATCCAGTGACCAAGCGCCGCCTTCTTTCGAGCGGTAGTAGGCGACTTGTTTGACGAAATGATGACCAAGCAACCGAATCAAAGAATTGTAACCAACCGCGCTTTCAACCGAGTCGGCGTAAACCCTGCGCTGGCGCTGTGCTGCTTTCAGTTCCTCCAATTGATCTTGTGATTCGATGAACTGATCGGGCGGCAATTGAAAACGCTGATGGACTTCCGCCGGAAGCGGCTGGTCAAACGATCCGCCTTTTTTCTCCGCCTGAATTTCGGTAGAAGTGTTTCCTTGCGCCTGTTCGCCTACTTGTTCTGCGGCTTGATTCTTTGAGTCTTTCTTTACTCTCTTTTTTCGTGGCATGGCGTTAGTCTCCTGTAAATGAAACTTGCTTTAAGACATCGCGCAGCCGCGCGCTCATCTTTCTGATGAGTCGCCAAGTTTCGCGTGAATGTGCGCGGCCGGCCCTTTTCTCTTCACGCCAAGCCAGACAAGCGGCCTGCATTTGCTTGACTTCATGAGGCTTGAGATAGCGTTTAGACAATTTTCCATTCACACGCTTAAAATAATAGTAATACGCACCATGAAGCTCTCCCCGCGCACATCTACATGTCGTTTTGCCGCACCGAACAAACTGTTTATGGACACTTCCCGACATCATCTTAGGTAACGCTTTTTCAGTTTTATTTTTCATCGCCCCTCTCCCCCTCACGCTTTGTGCCGTAACTATCTTTTTCTCAGAATGGCAGAGGCATGAACCAGTAGCGCGCCCAATCCATCGCCGCACCTTCGGCTTTCTCTCTCAATAACCCGCCGTCAAATTCCATGATTGCCGCGCGTTCCTCTATTTCGTCACTATGCTCTCGCAACCAGTCAGGTTCGCGGTCAATCCTCGCCCGGAAAAGCAATACATTCTCCGGGATACCCGCCTCTTGCGAAGTATCAAAAGTATCAAAACCTACTTTTGAGCCTTTTGATACTTCAATTCTGGCGCATATCTCTAAATCTTGTGTACTACCGATTGCGTTCAGGTATGCGGTCAAATAGTCCTTCATCATGCCGCCTCTCTGCGCGTCGTTAGCTCGCGCCTGAGTGATGGATGCACAAGGTAGCGCGCCGTCGGGCGTCCGCCCGTCTCTTCCCCTGTGATGGCGAACGAGCGTAGCCAGCCATGATCTTCAAGAATCGTGAGCGGCTCGACGACCTCGCGCGATGTCGCCAATCCTGCCCAGTGCTTCATGTACACGTCGCGGGCTGAAAACTCGTCCGGCAAGTCGCCCTGCTGAAGATGTTGCAGAAGAGTCTTGGCGCGTGTTACGTCGGCGTTTATCGCCAGACCATAGACGCGCCGCGCGTGCGCTTCGAGAAATGTACACCACGCTGCCGCCCGTTGCGCTGCATCTTTAGAGATGGCAGTTGCTTGTGTTTCGCCGCTTAAACGGTCAAGCAAATGGAAGATGAGAGCCAGCGCGGGCATTAGCTTTCGATACTTGCTCAAGTGATCTTCAAGCGCGGGATGCTCGAAACTTCCCCCGCGTAAGCTGATTTCCAAGTCCTCGCGCCAACTGTCAAAGAACTCTTGTGCTTCATCGTCAAAGCGCAGATAGCCGTACTCAACGCCATTGTCGGCTCTGAAGTGCTGCGCGCCGAACCAATTTTCATTGTCGAGTGTGTCTAACGCGGCGAAGATGGCTTGCACGCGCGCGCAGGCTACTGCGTCCGGCTCGCGGTCAACATTGCGCCAAGTGCCCGCGATGTCTGGATAGACCATGAGCTGAAAGCGTTGAATCAAACCGTCATCGCCGCCCGTGCCGTTGATGGCATCGCGGATATATGGCTGCAAGCGCGATGGCTGAATGCCGCCTAAGATGGAAACGGTCAGGCTGTGCGCGTGCGTCGTGCCGCGCCCGATACGGTCAGAAGTGTAACTGTTGTTGCCGTTCCAAGTTTCGAGAAAGAAGGTGCGATCTTGCTCGCGCCCTTCGCGCTCAAGCGAGCGCAGCCAGCCCGTTAACTCGTCACGAAACAGAAGCAGCCCGCGTGGATTTTGATTGAGCAGTTCGCCTAGCTTCTCCGTCGTCGGATCGTTCGTAATGTAACGCCGCTCGACGGGCGCGGGTCGTTCGGCTTCGATAAACTCCTGCCGTAAAGCATCTTTGTCTGCGCCCTGTTTACGCATCTGCCCACGCAGGGCTGCGCGCTTGGCATCGGCATACTCTTTCTCAAACTCATACTCTGATTGCTCTTTGGTGAAGGCGTCTCGCGCCAGACGCTCGCGGGCGCGTAAAGGCTGCAAGGCTTCTTCAAGCGCAGGGGTTTTCAATACGCCGGGTCTGCCGACGATAGCGCCCCAGAGATTTGGTACAACCGTCCAAATGTCTGCGCGTTTCGGGCGGATACGCAGCCGATTACCGATGAGCGCGGCGCACGCGATGAGCGCGGCGATAGCGGGAAACTCCAACGGGCACTGCATACGTTCCGCGATGTCTGTAATCCAGTCGCGCAACGCGACGGGAAGCAGCTCGCGCGGAAGCGCTGGCACAGGGAGTAAATCATCCGGCAAGGCTTTCGGCTCATCCCACGCTCGCGCCTGAGCTTTGTCGGCAGTTTCTCTCGCCACCGGCTTTTGTGCTGACGGAAGATGACCGGACGGCAATCCTTCAGCATCCAAGATGCGCTTATAGTCGCAGCCGTCGTTACACTTGACCGCTCCGTTGGGGAACAGCGCAAGCCCTGTCTCGCCCTTGCCGTTGTGACACAATGCGCGAGCATCAATGTTGCCCCGCCCGTTCCGCTTCCCGCGCGCTGTAATGCGCCGTACAAGCTCTGCGTGGCGTTCTTCATGGGAATTAAAGCGAAGTTCCTGCGCGCGTTCTTCGCCCGAACGCTCCTTTTCCGCTTCGCGCGTGAGCGCAAAGGCATTTTGCATCTCTGCCAATGTGAAACGCCTTTCCGGCTCGAACGTCTGTAACTCGATGCGCTTGTACTCGTGCTCGCCCGTTTGCACGTTGTAATGAATGTGGTTGAAGAACGGCAGCCGCATGACGCGCGAAGGATTCTTGATTGACTTATCACCATCGAAATGAACAATCAGATTTTCTTGCTGCTCACGCCACTGAGCCTCTACCCCCGCCCATTCAATCCCCTCATCCGTCTTTAACCATTCCTGCCAACGTTTGAGCCAGAGGTTACCTACGTCCCTTTGCAGCCAGTCTCTTTCCGTCATCCCTTTCCGTGCGAGAGCGTCACGCTTCTCATGTTGTAGTTCAGGCAGTATGCGCCTCAACGGGACATCCGGCAGCCAGTAAGCGTGCACGCTTTTCAGCGTCTCCAACCTGATCGAAGGTTGAAGGGGCGCGATATCAAGCCGCTTATGCTGCTCTGCAATCGGCAAGCTATCGTTTTCAACGAAGAAGGCGTTGAAGCGCGTAATGTCCGCGTCGGCGTTGCCGCCCGCGTTGACGACGAAATACCAACCGCGCGACTTGTTTGCGGCAATCATTTTGTTTTGCAGTTCCGCGTCTGTCGCCAATCTGCGCCGCGTCACGACTTCGACGAGCGTGCGATTGTCCGGCGCGTCGGACGCACCTTTGGCTCCAAAGGCGCGAAGGCACATCGCTTCCTCTTCATCCGGGAAAAAAGCCGCGAGAAAATCAGATAGTTTTGTCACAACTTACTCTCCGCTCATTAATCTTTCTTCGCTTTCGTCCCTTCCTTTTCCCTCCGCCGTACCGCCGCCGCGCGTCATCCACTGCCGGATAGCTTCGGCATCAAAGCGGTACTGCCGCTCACCGAGACGAATTACAGGGATGGCTTTCCTTCGCACAAGCTCATAAACGCGCTGGCGGTCAACTCGCAGCATCTCCGCAACTTCATCAGCAAGCAAAATGCTTTTTTCCACTTTCTTAGCCCCCTAAACAAATAAATCTCGATGAATATCAATTCATCGAGACCTAAGCTAAAATAGGAAAACTCGCTTGTCTATTTTGCTTTTAAGGGGCTAAATGTTGGCGGAGTAATGCCTTTGATTCATTCTGTTCGGTGGTAATGTTTTGACGAAGTAAACGCTTATTTTCACTCTGCCAATCTTTTAGGTTCTGGCGGAGCAGTTTTTTGGATTTCTTTCAGTTGTTCAATAAGCCTTTTACCTTCACTTAGATAAGTGTATAGAGTCGAATCGCAAAAGCCTGATGCCTGTATGCCGCTTTTTCTTTTTTCGAGAATTTCTTCATCTATGCAATCGGGATTTATTAAGCCAACCCTTCGTGCGGAGTGTTCCAACGCTTTCAAACTCATGCCACGATGATGAGAACCTTTCATCTCATCTAGTAAATCGTCCGGCGTATCTTGGAAATCATCTCTCTTCGCATATCCAAGCCAATCCCTTTTCCTTCTGTAAAGGAGAGAGATGGTGTCCCAATGCTCGGAAAGTTTTTCATATTCTTCTGCAAACCGCATGTTTTGATAATTCTTAAAGTTTTTTTGCTCGCCCTCCCAAACATTTTTAACTTCTTTACTGTGATCATTGATTATCTTATTACGGATTTCTTTATAAAAAATCTCATCATCAGTAGTAATTATTCCTTGCCGAGAACAATATGCTCGATGACGCTGATGTTCTTGCCGATACCACTCATTTATAGTTTCGTCGGTAATTGAGTTGAGCGTCGCTGCTACTCGCGGGTAGATATTTCTCAGCATAATACAGAACATATTAACTGAGTCATTAAATGCGAATTTCTCAATTTCTTCCGCTGTTAATTTACTTTCGGGTGATTTGTAATAATTTCGGGCTGTATCAAGGAAAGACCAGACAGCTTCGATAGGATAAAACAATGATTCAGCTATTGGCGTTTCATTGTCAACGAATCTAATGAAAATGCACGACAGTTGTTCATTGAATTTGAGCTTTTCTATTCGCGGAGTAATTCTTTCAAAATATCTTTCTTGATCTGTTAATGCGGCAAATGCCTCTTGAGATACTTGCTCTTTGATATTCATTACTTCGATAGTTCTATCAATTATCCCTTTTTATCACTCTGGCAACATTGTGCCATACTCAAAACAACTTGGGTAGTGTCCGTTTTTCAATTTTTAACTGGAGGCTTGTGGCACGCTATTTATTCTGAGTGGACTTCTTCCTCACCGCTTCGTCAAAGGTTATCGGCGCGAGGGTGACAGGCATCCCAGCCTTCCCGCTAGGGTTAGGGTTGTGTTCCGATCTTCTCATTCCTCACATCGTATCATTGGTGTAAAATCTTTCCACAACTTTCGGCTCGCCTTACCTTCGTCTAGCTAACGGGGGGACAGGTTGCGAATCTCTGACGCGGCGGGCGAGCCGAATACCTTTTCAGAGAATGGCTACAGAGAAGCCAGTAATGACGGGTGAAGAAAAAAAGGCAGTCGCCGAAAAACTGCTCGCCGCTTGGCAAGAAGTTGTCCGATCCTCATTCGAGAATTTTAGTTCCGGTTACATGTACGATGTTTTCGACGGTCTGTGGCTCTATGCGTACTGCGTAGAACGGGATATAAGCGAATCGTTCGCTGTTCGGATGTGCAAGGATGCAAAGCTTACTTTTGAGCAAATAAAAAAGCTACTACCGGATGCGGCAACGGAATTTATGAAGCACGCGCCGGGCGCGGTCGCCACTGCGATCAATGAACTTGGTACGGTCTGCGTGACTGAGATAGCCATAAACCCCGTCGGCGGGGGTAAGTACATGATGGCTTTAGAAGTGACTGCGCCCGACGCTATTGACCTAAACGAGCGCGTGAGGGCAAAGCTCACATTAAATCGAGGAATCGTTGAGAGGCGATTGATGGATAAAGGGCGGCTCTCACAGTGGAGAAAAGATGATCTTGAGCCGATCATCCGGCGCACGCTTGAACTTCTACCAAAGCCGCGCCGCACTTATAACAACGCCGTTTCTGTTCTCAAGGGCATTTACGGCGACAACGCGCCCGACAGCGGCGAAGCCTTACGTAAGACTCTTGAGCGTGCGGGTATAGATTGGAAGCGACTAAAAGCGGACATTTCATAGAAGCTTGTCCGCATTATTATAAGAATTAAGTACTCGAACAAAATTAGCTTAGACCAAGATTGAACTCTGAGAAGCGAATGTTCAACCCTTTACCCACTGCTGCCAGTGCTTGTCTGACTTGATAGAATAGCCCATCTGTCGTCGTGTAATCAGAGGGCTGTAACCATTCGTACTTCAGTTTGCGCCACAACGTCTCAGCCAAGTTCAGATGCGGCGAATATGGCGGCAAGTAGAAGATGAACAACCCGCGCTCCTGCCAAAACCTGCGCCGCTCCTGTACCTTCTGCGAGGTATGCACGCGCGCGTTGTCCAACACTATAACGGTCGTCTGCTTGATAGAAAACGAAAGTCGCTCCAATTGCTCGATGATAAAGGCACTCGTGATGCGCTGGCGTGTCGTCTCAAACCAGCAAGCATTAGCACGGCTCAAGAGAGCGAAGCAGTTCAGACCTGCGCCTTTGCTCGACGGCATAAACACATTCTCATCCTCGAACTGCCAGCCGTAGGGCACACACGGCTGCATCGAGACGCGGCTCTCATCACCGTAATACAAGTCAATCAGCCTCAGCCGCGAGAGCTTTTCTAATTCCTCTAAGCACTCGACCTTCAACTCGTAAGTTTGCGCGCACGGCTCCTTTGCAGGACGCTTTCGGATTCGCTTATAGCGCGCGCCATGTTTTTTATATACCGCTCAAGTGTCTTGGCGCTGAAGGATTTGCCCAGCGCCGGTTCCAGTTCCGCCTTCGCCACGCTGATTCTTTGACGACTTCGCCCGACCGCCTCTTTGACCTGTGCTAAATCCTTTTCCGCATCCAAGATGGCCCGGCGGCCTCTGCCGGGCTTGGTGCGCAGTCCCTCGACTCCCTCGGTCTCAAAACGCTTGAGCCAATTGTTGACGGCCATTTCACAACAGCCCACAATGTCGGCTATCTCGGCTGAGGTGCGCCGCTCGCATTTGAGCAGGATGATCTGGCAACGCTGACGAAAGGTATGGCTCGCACCTTCCCGATGACCTTTCTCTAATGCGCGGCGTTGTGCGTCTGTTAGTTCGAGAGTTTTTAGTTTGCCCATGACAGAACATAGTCTAATCTATTTCTGTCTGAGTACTTACTATAGGAAGATAAAACTGGACAAAGGCTGGTTATTTGTCCACTCTGGGCAGAGTGGACAAATAACCAGCCTTTGTCCGGTAAATCTTACATTTTAAGGAGTTGAGGGAATTGACAGATAGGACAGCAGGCGGGCAAAATAAGGCCGAAATGGAGGCGGGAGAATGAGAAGAAGGTGAAGCCCTACCGTGATGTCGCCGCACAGTAGGGCGTAAAACGCCAGATGGCTAGTCTCAGAGCGTAGTTGGTTGCGAGCCTACGCCGCTCTGAGGCAAGGCGACTTTTATCAATGTTCAGGAGGGTGTCCCCTAGCTGGCGCTATTAACGCGGCTTTACATCGCAAGGGGCGGTGCTGTTACCACCGCAGGTTCGATTCCTACACCCTCCGAACCCAAGCGTAACCTATCACTTTTGCGTAGCCTCTTTCAAGGTCTGGCGTATCCATTCAGAGAGTGTCAGACCTTCTTTCTTTGCGGCTCTCTCAAACGCCGCGCGCTCATCATCTTGGAATCTGATAGGTGTAGGCTTGCCAAGAGCCTGCCCTTTTGGTAAACGCGGTCTGCCAACTTTGGTCTTTGCTTGCTTCATCGCTTTTTCTTTGCTTCCTCAACTATCGCCGCGCGTACCGCATTCTGTGGACTATCAACGGGCGGAAGTTCCAGCACGGCTACATAACGTTTGCCTTTGTCTGTTTCGTGCGCCCAAGCATAAGCGCGATTAGCTTTCGGGTGTCCACGAATGGTAAAGACCTCAACATCGCCTTGCCACACAGTTTCACCTTGAAATGTCTCTGTTACAGAAACCGTCTCAACATGATCGGCCTCACATCCATGAAGCTGACGAATCGCTTTCTTTAGTTCGCCTGTGTAACTCATGTTGTCATTTCCACAAGATCGGCAACCGTCCAGAAGCTACGCTCAACACCTGCCGCCATTGCTGGCGTACACTTGAGCGTCCTGTGTGTCCTGACAAAATTGTAATACGCAAAATTCAGACTAACTGCCGCTTCAAAGTTTTCTAGCTTCTTTGAAAACGCCAGCGTGAGCCGCGCAAGTCGCTTCACATGATGTCGCGTCGTGCCGTTGAACCGCTCAATGTAAGATGTTGAGATGAACGGCGGGAGTGGGTCGCCTGTAATAACCTCAGTGTACACCTTGACGAGTTTGGCGGGGCTGTACCTACGCTCAGGCGTGTTGGACTCGTCCCTTTCGTAGGCTTTTACAATCTGTCCATAATCAACGTCTGCCCCGAAACTTTCTTCGACGGCATCAACGTAAGCTGCCAGCGCATCACTCGACAGTTGAACGCGATTCTTCAACCGCCCTGCTAAGTCATTCATAAACGCCTTAGCGGTAACAGAGTCACGCTTGCCGACCTTGTAAGACGGCACTAACTTTGTGTCGGCATCAATGGCGCAAAACGTCCACGCATCCCCGACTTGGCGCGGATCGTCCGTTGCTTTGATGTTGCCCTTTTTCTTCTGAACGAATCCCCAAATCTCATCAACCTGAATGTTGCGGCATTCAAGGTTACGCATCTTCTCGTCCATGATGTGAGCGCAACCTTGACCGACACGAACGCCTAAGTTCATCACGGTATCACGAAAAACGCCCGTCATCCGCTCAACTTGGCGAATTGCCATTCCCTCGCATAGTGCGGCGATAACTGCGATCTTCTTTTCTGTTTTAAGCACGTTCGGCATGGCTTATAATCTCCCCGTCTAAGCTGGGATTATTGTAATACGAAAATTAGGCGGAGTCAAGGATTATTTTTGTATTACAGGAATTGTTTTGGAAGGTTTAAGTTAAAACTTGAAAAACGGACACTACCACAACTTGAACAAACTTTCTTATCTACTTACTCCGCTATAAAATCATTAGGTTTGTTTTGCTTGCGCCATAAAACTCACTCTAATAACTTATGCTGAAGGGCACAAGCACGACAGTTCCACGAGATGGTCAGATTGTTAAGGCAGGCTGGAATTTATCTGACCGTAATGAAGTCAGATTTGAAGTTCCCGCTAGTGGCGACGATGACAATTGGTTTGACGGCATTACTGATTACAGTCTCTATCAATCAAACGGCGAAATAATCGCCATCGTCGAAGCCAAACGCCAAAGCCGAAGCCCGCAAACCGCCCGCGAGCAAGCCAAACTTTACGCCGAAAGAATCGAAAGGAACCAGAGTTTTCGTCCGTTTGTTTTTCTCTCTAATGGAGTTGAAACTTGGTTTTGGAATACCGAAGAGGAAACACCGCGAGAAGTCGCCGGATTCTTTTCCCGCGAAGATTTAGAGCGAATGCTTTTTATCAAGCAAAATCAACTCGCTCTGGCAGAGGCTTCAATCACTCCTGACATCTCAGGACGTTTATATCAGCAAGAAGCGATTCGCCGAGTATCGAAAACATTTGAGGTTGATAAGAAGCGTCGCGCTTTGCTAGTGATGGCAACCGGAACAGGTAAAACGCGGACTTCGATGGGCTTGATTGACCTCTTTCTAAAGACTAATCAAGCCCGCCGCGTTCTGTTTCTTGCCGACCGTGATGCTTTAGTTGACCAAGCCTTAACCGACGGTATCAGACAGCACTTGCCAAATGAGCCAAACGACCGGATTTTCACCTACAACATAGACAAGGCCAAACGGCTTTACGTTGCGACCCTTCATACGATTGGCAGATGTTTTGAAGAATTTAGTCCGGCGTTTTTCGATCTGATTATCTTTGACGAAGCGCATCGTTCGATCTTCAACAAACTCGGCGAAGTGATTCAGTATTTCGATGCTCGAATGATTGGCTTGACGGCAACGCCAGCCGGTTTCGTTGACCGCGATACCTTTCTGCTTTTCGATTGTCCCGACGCAATTCCGACTTTCTGCTATCCATACAGCCAAGCCATCGAAGACAAAGTTTTGGTTGATTACAGCCTTTACAAAGCGCAAACCAATTTTCAACGGAGCGGAATTAAAGGCGTAGATTTAACCGAAGAAGAGCAGAATCTTTTGATTGAGCAAGGCATTGACCCGGACGAAATTGATTACACGGGAACGGACATCGAAAGGAAGGTTAGCGATAAAGACACGCTCCGCAAGCAATGGGCGGAAATTTGGGATGTTTGTTTGAAAGACGAATCGGGACAGCTTCCGGGCAAAACGATTGTGTTTGCGATGACGCAAGATCACGCTGAAAGATTGATGATTGCCTTTGAAGAAATGTATCCACAGTTCAAAGATTTAGTTCGCGTTATAACGTCAGACACGGAACGAGTGCGCGACGGTGCTTGGGGCGACGGTTTGATTACTCAATTCAAAAAACACGATATGCCGCGCATCGCTATTTCGGTTGATATGCTCGACACGGGCATTGACGTTCCCGAAATCGTGAATTTGGTTTTTATGAAGCCTGTCCGTTCACGAATCAAACTTGAGCAGATGATTGGACGCGGAACGCGCAGTGATGAAGCGTGTAAATTCAAACACCGTTTGCCCGACGGCAAGAAAACTGAATTTAAGATAATTGATTTTTGGGAAAACGATTTCAACAAAAAAGCCGAAGAAACGAATAAGCAAACTGTTCCCGTTCTGGTAACTGTCTTTAACACGCGGCTCAACGTCGCAAGGCTTTATCTTAAAAAACAGGATTCGGAAGATTTCAAAACGACGATTGCCGATTTGCGCGAAATGGTCAATCGCATTCCGCAGGAATCTTTTCAAGTGAAAAAGATTCTGCCGCAGATTTCGCAAGTTTGGGAAGATTCTTACTGGCAGTTTTGGAGTCAGAACAAACTTGATTTCCTGCGTTTGAAAATTTCGCCGCTGCTGCGTTTTGTGCCGAATGTTGACGTTCAGGCCGAAACTTTTACGAGCAAAGTCGAGCGTCTGAAATATCAGATTTTGACCGACAAAGTTACGGAAAGCGCGATTGAATCAATCAATGAAGATGTCAGCCGCTTGCCCGATTTCGTCTTGGATAAACCTTTCTGCCGGGAGTCCGCCGAGCTTTGTATGTCCGGTCAAATCCGCAGCGCAAGCCCGCAACAATTAAACGCGGTCATTCGCAATCTCGCGCCTGAAATGAAAAACCGGCGCGACAAGGAAAATCTTTTTATCACGCTCGATTTGCCGGACTTTATCGCTACGCGCGGCTACATCACTTTGAGCGAAGGCGGCGAACGTATTTTCGTCGAGCAATACCGCGAGCGCGTCGAGCAGAAGGTAAATTCATTGGTCGAAAATCATCCGACGGTTTTAGCCATCAGGCGCGGCGAAGCGGTTTCCGACGAACAGCTAATTGCGCTCGAAAAAGTTCTGCGTCAAACTTTGAGCGCGGCTGACGTGCAACTGACAAAAGACAACATCCGCAAGGCTTATGGTTTCCGCGTGAACAGTTTTCTCGGCTTCATCCGTCATCTGCTCGAACTCGAATCCTTGCCGAATTACGAAACCATCGTCGCCCGCAAGTTTGAAGAGTTTTCCGCGCAGCATAATTACACGGATGAGCAATTAACTTTCCTGCGTGCGTTGCAAAGCGTGTTTTTACGCAAAGACAAACTTGAAGAAGCAGACCTTTATGATAGTCCTTCTATCGTCAGAGGTTTTGGCAGCAACGCCGTTGACCGACTTTTTACCGAAAGCGACAAGGCTAAGATTTTGCAGTTCACTGAAAAAATCTCTGCGTAGATCAAAAAGATGCTGACAGACTCAAAACTGCGTTCGCAGGTAAATGCCATCTGGAACAAGCTCCACTCCGGCGGTTTGCCGAATCCGCTCGACTCCATCGAACAGCTTTCTTACGATCTAGGTGCTTACACCTCAATCGGGGTTTACTCTGAATACTCAATGCCTTTTGATTATGCGGCGGATTGTGAAAACGCGCTTGAAGTTTTTGACTCAGCCGTTTCTTGGGACGAACTAAAAGAATTATATGAAAAGCAATTTTCTGATGTAGATGAAGACGAAGAAGCCGACGATGAGCTTGAGTAACTATAAAAGATGCTGACAGATTCAAAACTGCGTTCGCAGGTAAATGCCATCTGGAACAAACTGCATTCCGGCGGTTTGCCGAATCCGCTCGATTCCATTGAACAGCTTTCTTACTTGCTTTTCTTAAAACGCATTGACGACGAAGAGAAGCAACGCGAGCAAAATGCGCGACTTCGCGGGCAGGAGTTTCAACCACTATTTGCCGAAAAGGAATTGCGTTGGGGTTATTGGACAAACCTTCCGGCGACTGAAGCCTTAAAGCACGTTAAAGAGAAAGTTTTTCCTACGCTGAAAATGATTGGAAGCGGCGAAAGCTCGTTTGCGATTCAGATGGAGAACGCCGAGTTCAAAATCAATAAGGCGAATCTGCTCGTCGAAGTTTGCAAGGCGATTGATGAAATGCACATCTCGCAATATAACCACGACGTGCAGGGCGACCTTTATGAATATCTGCTTGGTTATCTGAACATCGCCGGACGCAACGGGCAGTTTCGCACGCCGCGCCATATTATTCGGATGATGGTGCAGATGATTGACCCGAAGGTTAATGAAAGAATCTGCGACCCGGCTGCCGGGACGTGTGGCTTTCTGGTCAACGCTTATCAATACATTCTCGAAAAAAATACGAGCAAGGAAATTCTCACTTACGACGAAGAAGGATTGCCGCACAATCTCGCGGGCGACCTGCTTGATGAACGAAGCGAAGAATTTTTGCAGACCGAAGCCTTGACCGGATTCGACAGCGATTCAGGAATGACGATGCTTCGGATCGGCTCGATGAACCTGATGCTGCACGGCATCAAGCACCCGCGATTTTTCTACAACGACACGCTATCGAAAACCTACACGGAAGAGCGCCGTTATGATGTCGTGCTAGCAAATCCTCCGTTCAAAGGCGCGATGGATGCGTCTTCAATCGGCGAGGGTCTGCCCGCCAACGTCAAGAAAACCGAGATTCTTTTTCAGCATCTTTTCTTGCGTATCTTGGAGATGGGCGGACGCTGCGGCGCGATTGTGCCGGACGGGGTTTTGTTCGGTTCGTCAAACGCGCACGTCTCCGTGCGGAAGAAGTTGATTGAAGAAAATCGGCTCGAAGCGGTTGTTTCGATGCCGAGCGGAGTTTTCAAACCTTACGCCGGAGTTTCCACCGCCGTTTTGATTTTCACCAAAGGCGGGACGACGGATAACATCTGGTTTTACGATATGGCAAACGATGGCTTATCGCTCGACGACAAACGCCAGAAGGTTGCCGAGAACGATATTCCCGACATCCTCGAATGTTGGCGCAATCGTAAAAACGAAGAGTTTCATCAAAGCCGCGCCCGCAGGCTTGCCGAACTGCAAGAAGCGGTTGCACCGATGAAAGC
>JAIVJJ010000265.1 GCA_020200095.1 Acidobacteriota bacterium
TCTTTTAACTGTCTCCTGCACTTCGGCTTGTTCTTCCAAATAACCGACAACTTTCGGGTCTGTGCCGGGCAATTCTTTCAAATGTTTTTCAAAATACGGATTCGGTAGATGGCGCACGTCAAAAAGCAAATCAACCTGGCGCGGAGTGCCGTGTTTATGCCCAAAACTGAAAATTTGGACATTGAGCGGTGCGCCTTCTTCAATTTGTCCGAATTTTTCAATTAACAAACGTCGCAAAGTATGAACCGTATTCTCGGAAGTATCAATTATAAAATCAGCCTTTTCGCGCACATCCTGCATCGCCTCTTTTTCGGCACGAATCGCGGCAAGCAATCCTTCGCCTTTATCAGCCGGATGCGGGCGGCGCGTTTCAGAAAATCGGCGCAACAAAACTTCGTCCGATGCTTCAAAAAACAAAACAAAAGGTGAAAGCTTTTTTTCTATTTTTTTTAATTCATTCGGGAATTCCGATAAAAAATGGCGCTCCCGAATATCAATAACCAGCGCGGCTTTTTCAATGGCGACAACTTCTTCCTTATTCGGAAGAAGAAGCCTTGAAAATGTCGGAAGCATTGTTAAAGGCAAATTATCAACGCAAAAATATCCTAAATCTTCAAAAGCGTTAGTTGCCGAACTCATTCCCGAACCGCTTAGTCCGGTAATTATCACGAAGTTTGGAAAAGTTTTTTTATCTAACGCCGTTTGTGACATAAAGAAATTTAGAAACAAGATTGTTGGCACTCGCACCGATTACCGGCGAGCGAAAAACGGGACAAGTTTGTCGCATCGGCAATATCAATTAACTTTTTTGAAGATTTAAGATAAAAAAAGATTTTATGGCTGTATTAAACCGTAATTACCATCCGCGCGTTTGTAAATAACCGAAACCCGTTCATTAACGTCGGCGTTTCTGAAAACAAGAAATTGATTTTCTTCATCGTTAAGCCTTAAAACGGCTTCTTCGGCAGTCATCGGTTTGACGGCATAGTTTTCTGAAATAGTAATTTCAGGCGGTGTCGGGGCGGGCGGTAATTCCGCTTTTTCCGTCGGAACGGTGCTAACTTTTTTTACTCTCTGATGCCTGTCAATAATTTTATCCTTTGATCTTAAAGCCTGTTTTTTTATTTTATCAATGGTCTGCGTCAACGATTTATACATATCGGAAACGCTGGTTGTCGCCGTTAAAACTCGGTCGCGCCATTTAACGATAATTTCCGAGCGATGTTTTCCGCCGTGTTCAACTTCGATAATAATGTGTGCCGAACTATTATTGCCGTCAAATAAATGATTTATTCTTTCAAAATGTTCTTCGACGTGAGAACGCAACGCAGGCGTCACTTCGACATGTCTGCCTGTGTATTCATATTTCATATAATTGCACCTCGGTAAATTGATTTTAAATTTTGGATTTTGGACTGGTCTTTTAATTACTGTTAATAATTGATTTTTAATTACCGTAATTTAACAAGCAGTAATTGATAAATAACTATTGACGGTAAACAATCAAAAAAATCTAAAATCCAAAATTTAAACGACTGTTTTTCGCTCGCGCGAGCCGGGAATCTGCATTTGGTCGCGGTATTTGGCGACTGTCCGGCGCGATAATTTAACGCCATCCTTACCTAAAATTTTAGCGATTTGATCATCGGTCAAAGGCTTTTTAGAATCTTCCTCTTCTATCATTTTCTTAATCTTTAATTTAAGAATGCGCGTCGAAACTTCTTCGCCGTCTTCGTTCATCATACCTTCCGAGAAAAACTGGCGCAGATTGATAACTCCTTGCGGCGTGTGCGCGTATTTGCCGTTGACGACGCGCGAAATTGTCGAAAGATGCATCCCGATGTCTTCCGCCACGTCTTTCAGCATCATCGGTTTGATATACTCGACGCCTTTGTCCAAAAACTCACGCTGGCGTTCAACGATACATTCAACTACGCGATAAATTGTCTGCCTTCGATGTTCGATATTTCTTAAAAGATCAATCGCCGAGCGCATCTTTTCTTTGATAAAATCTTTTGTTTCCTTTGTAACGTCGGTCTGGACTAGCAATTGGTGATAAGTTTGACTGATACGCAGGCGCGGGCTTCCGTCGTCGGTAAAATAAACAATGTAATCGTCTTCCAGCTTTTCAATTTTAACTTCCGGAGAAACATAAATAGGTTCTTCTGAAGAATATCGTCTGCCCGGATGCGGGTCAAGAATGCGAATTTTTTTGATTTCCTCGTTTAAAACGTGAACATCCAAGCCCATATCCTTCGCTAAATGCCGAAGACGAAATGGCTGTAAATCTTCCAGATGATTTCGGACAAGTTCCGCTGCTAAACTTTCGCCTTCGCCGTGTAATTCTAATTGAACCAGCAAACATTCCTTAACATCGCGGGTGGCGCAACCGACAGGATCAAAGCTCATCACCAATTGACGAGCCTTCTCAACCATTTCAATCGAGCAGCCACACATTTCGGCAATCTCCTCATTGCTTGCTGTTAAACGTCCGTCTTCATTAAGGTTTCCGATAACACAAACAGCAGCTTCTTTAAGTTTTTCACCGATTTGTTGAAGGTTAAGCTGCCATTCGAGATGGTCGGTCAAAGAGGGAGCGCGTGACAAAAATTGGTCGAAGCTTGGTGTGTCTTCTTTAAATTCAAACTCTTGAGTTTTGTAGCCCGGGTCGAGATAATCTTGAAATTCTCTGCCGAAATCCACCTCTTCAAAAGGATCCGGCGGATTTTCAAAAGATTCTTCGGCATCGCTTTCAAAATCCTGAGTTGTCTCTTCGTTAAATCCGTTCTCGCTTATCTTTTCAGAGGTAAAATTTTCAGCCGTGTCCAAATCTGCTGGAGAAGCAGAATTTTTATCGTTCCCGTTACTAAAAATCTCACCGCTGCTGTCGTAATTTTGGTCGAGAATTTTTTCTGAGATTTCCTGAAATTCTTCATCGGTCATCACTTCTTCCAAAACAGGATTTTCATTAAGCGCCTGTTGTATTAACTCGCTTAGCTCGACCGTGGTCATTTGCAGCATCTCGATGCGCTGCCGCAACTGCGGCGTTAAAACCATCCGTTGAGCTAATTTCTGTGTAAGTTTCAGCGATGACATCTTAGTTTTAGTTGATAACTGATAGTTGATAGCTGATAGTAAAAAGCAAGTTGTCAGTTGTCAGTTATCAGTTATCAATTATCAACTATCAATTATCAATTATCAACTACTGAGTATTTACAAACTAAATCTTTCGCCCAAATAAAGCCGCCTCACTTCGGCGTCTTCGATTAACTCATCGGGCTTGCCGCTTCGCAAAATTTTACTTTCCGCCATAATATAAGCGCGGTCTGTAATGCCTAGAGTTTCCCGCACATTGTGGTCGGTAATCAAAATTCCGATGCCCTGGTTTTTCAGATATAAAATAATTTGCTGAATGTCGTCAATTGCAATCGGGTCAATTCCGGCAAACGGCTCGTCAAGAAGAATAAATTGCGGCTCGGTTGCCAGACAACGCGCAATCTCAATGCGCCGCCTTTCACCGCCCGACAACGCGTCGCCGCGGGTTTTGCGGACGTGCGCGACGCCAAATTCTTCTAATAATTCTTCCAAACGTGCGAATCTGTCGGCACGCGGTAATTTCATCGTTTCCAAAACGGCGAGAATATTTTGTTCGGCGCTCATTTTCCGAAAAATCGAAGGCTCTTGCGGCAAATAACCCAAACCCAAACGCGCCCTTAGATACATAGGCAAAGCGGTTACATCTTCGCCGTTCAACAAAATCTTTCCTTCTTCGGCGCGTTCAAGACCGGTTATCATATAAAACGTAGTAGTTTTTCCAGCGCCGTTTGCACCGAGGAGTCCGACGACTTCGCCTTGTTCGACAAAAAGGCTGACATCGTCAACAACGCGGCGGCGACCATAAGTTTTTTGCAGATTGAAGGCTGATAAAGATTCGGCGGGAAAATGTTCGTGGTTTCCGTTGCTTGACTGTTTATTTTTATTTTTGAAAAATTTTAACACTTTCCATTAGGACACGGAGAATTAATTACTGAAAATTTATATTAAATGGTTTTTGAGGTTTCAGCTAATTGCATTTTTTATTTTTATGCCCGAACGGTTTATTATTTTTTTATTTTATAAACCGAGCGGATTCTGCCGGTGTTTGTTTGATTTGTTCGGCTTTCGCCAACTATGCGGTTTTCGCGGAGAAATATTGTCACCTGTGCGCCCTGTGATGAACCGTTTTCGCTGTCTTCGATGCGGGCGGGATTTCCGCGCAGAATTACGGATTCATTCGCTGCCGTATATTGCGCATAATCGCCGACGGCTTTCCTCTGCGGCTGCGTAATGACGACATTGTTTTCCGCAATCGTCTGCGAAACTTCATTTTTATCGTTTAGATAAACATTTACAGTGCTTGCGACAATCCTATCCGTTCCCTGTCTGACATCAACATCCGTTTCATAACGAAGCGTATTTTTGTCTTTGACATAAAACAGTTTTTGGGCTGTAGCAAAAACGGGCGCGGTTGATTCTTTTCCGTTTTGCATTTGCTTTACATTATATAAAAGGCTCTGCACTGCGCCTTCGCCAAAAAGCTGTCCTTCTTTTTGCCGTAAAATCAATTTATCGGCGCGAACATAATTATTATCCTGCCAGGCGCGTGCGTTTCCCGTATAAATTCCGGTTTCGGCGCGGTGGTCAAATTCCGCCGTTTCTGAGGTAATAAAAACCGGAGCGTTTGTTTGTCCGAATGGTGTCGCGCCGCCAGTTTGTTTTTGGCTGTAATAACTTGTGCTGACCTTGCCGCGCAGGTAGGATTTTTCATTTTTGGTGTCCCAATCTACTTCAAATGCTTTAGCTCTTGCCCGCGAATCCGAAAACGTCGGCTCGCCGCCGCGCAAACGAACAGTCTCGTCTCCGGCAGTAAAAGTTATATTTTCTGCATTGCCGTTTCGGTCGAGTTCGAAAAATTTCGCATTTCCGATGGCATCAAGACGCTCAACATCCTTTGTTTGCCCGCTGAAAGAAGCATTTAATCGGTCGGCTAAAATCGTTTGCGTTCCGCGATTTTCGCCCGAAACAGTTGGCACGCGAACTGATTTTGCTTTACCCGTCGCAGAACAAAATTTCGCATTATTACCTGTCTCAAAAAAATCGCAATCAAAGCGCGGCGCGTTTATTGTTGTTCGGTAATTTTCCGGAGCGGAGCGAAGCGGTTCAACAAAAAGCTCTGCATTTCCGACGGCTTCCGCCTTTGTTAAATCCTTGCCATTACCGCTTAAAATTGTTTTTACTGTATCGGCAGTCAGTTTTTTGTTTGCAGCGGCTGTGTTATTGTTTGGCGCAATTAATTGAACCATTGTCCGTCCTTCGGTCTGCATTTGCTGCAAAAGCCCGCCGTCATTGAAATTTAAACGAATCGCGTTTGGCGCGGAAAGTGTAACTCGTGAATACTCGTTTGCGTTTGCGGGAATCAAAACCGCCTTCCCTGCCCCGACGACATTTGCAAGTTGAAGTTGTTGATTATCGCCAAAAACAGCGTTTAATTCATTGCCGGAAACTTCTGTCGTTCGCTCCGGTGTTGTTTGCTTTAAATAAGCGTTGCCGCGCGCGAAAGAATTTTTCAGCTTTTTATTTGGGAAAAGTTCCGCCGTCAGATTGTCGCCCCTCAGAAAATCGTTTCCTTGCGTGATTTCCGCGCTGCCCGTTAAAAATATTTTGCCGTTTGATTGCTCGTAAATCGCTTTCGATGAGCGAATTGTCGTCGGCTGACCGTCTTCAACAGTAACGATTTCGACGCCGTTTTTGAGTTCAAATTTGTCCGCGTCTTTTTCGTAAACCGCGTAATTTGCTTTTATTTTCGTCGGCTTTGAATTGTTTGCTGCTGTTTCAATATCAACATTTTCAAAAAGCTCTAACTGTTTCAATTCCTTATCAATATTTGCAACGGCGCGATTTGCTTTTGTTTTCGTCCATTTTGAACTTGCGCCGGTCGGTTTTTGATAAACGTCAACGTTTCCGGTTAACTCGATTTTTTTGATTTCTTTATCGGTAAAAAAGGCGGTCGCTAGGTCAGATTTTATATCGGTTGGCTGCTCTAATGCGCCCGTATCGCTGCCCGGCGTGATATTGACATTTACGTCTTGCTTGAATTCAATTTTGCCTTCGGTTTGATTAAAGAAAGCGTGTCCCGCTTTTATTTTCGCTTGTTCAATTTTATTCTCGCCGTCGCCTAAAGAATTTATCTCGACATCTTTTAATAACTCAAGACTTTTTTCCCGAACTTTTACTATTGCGCCGAAAGATTTTCCCTTTACGTTTTCGCGCGAAAATTCGATAAGTTCTTCGGCTTCGGCAGTTTCCGTTTCTTTATTATAAACGAGTTGTTCAGTTTTAACTTTCAGCGCGTCGCGCGTTTCAATATCCACGTTTCCGGCAAAATAGGCGTTAAAATTTTTTGTTCCGTCGGTCGCCGGAACATACACCGCTTTTTGTGCTGAAATTCTATCGGAATTTTCGCCTGTTTCATCAAAAACCTGTAAAAAGACATTCTCCAATTCTTGATGATTGTCCGTAAAAATCGTGGCTTTGTCGGCTTTAATATAGTATTTCACTTTATCGCCTTCTGCTTCTCGTCTTTCGTAACCGTGAACTTCCGCAACTACATCTTTGGAAAGTACTGCCGGAAAACCTTTCATCCGAAATTCCTTGTAACCCGAACCACGATAAAACGCGATACCAATTGCCACAATTGTTGCCGCCAACGCACAACCTGCCAGAACACGCGCTAATAACGGCATTTTAGCGCGAAATTTTAAGTTGTTTGTGTTTTTTCGTTGTTTGACAGCCATTTTAGCGATTCAAGCGTTTGACGATTTTATCTCCCGTTTCATAATCAGATTTTTTCAGGTTAATTTTATCAGGCGGATTTTCTGTTTCCCAGACAATTGTTCTTTTGATGGCATCGCGGCATGAAACGGTTTACTTTGTCTTTAAATCTTCAACGACAAGCTGCAATCGTGTATTGCCGTTCCAAGTATTTGCTTCAGGCGTGTAGGCTAAATCAATTTGCGATTTGCGATGCAAATTCTGCCCGTTAGATTTATCAATGCCGTCCCACCAAACCGCTTCGAACTGTTTGCCGTTTTGGTCAGCCAGTCGCATTTTCAAATGTTTCTCTTTCATAACATAAGGATTGTCAAGCAAAAATAAATCTCTTGTTACAAACTTTGGCTTCTGGTTTCCCATTCCGAAAGGTTCGAGTTGTTTTAGATGCCGCACCAAATCAAGATTCAGACTTTGCGTTGTAACAACCGCGTCAATTTTTACTTCGGGAATCAAATCTTCTTCCGATAAATTTTCCGAAGCGTGCGCGTGCAGTCTTTCCTGCAATTTTTCGATATTGTCAGCTTTTATTTTCATTCCGGCAGCCGCTGCGTGTCCGCCGTATTGTTCAAAAAGTTCGGCGCACGAATCCAAACCGTTTAGGAGATGATAACCGCCGGCGCTTCTTGCGCTGCCGTGTCCGAAGCCGTCTTCGATTGAAAAAACAATCGTCGGGCGATAAAGTTTTTCCGCGATTTTTGAAGCCGCCAAACCAATCACTCCCCGATGCCATTTTTCACCTGAGACGACGACGAAGTTTTTCTCTGTTATTCCTTTTGTTTCGAGAAATGCAAGCTCGGTAATTTGCCTTTGCATTGTTTGACGCTCGCGGTTGCGGCTGTTGAGCATTTCCGCAATGCTTCGCGCCGCTTCAAAAGTTTCCGCTTCGAGCAATTCGACAACGTGCCGTGCAGCGTCCATTCTGCCCGCCGCATTTATGCGAGGTGCGATTCGATAACCGATGTCGTAACTCGTCATTTCGTTGTTGCAATCGGCAACTTCCATTAACGCCTTGAGTCCATAATTAACCGCTTTCGGCAAATCTTTCAAACCTAAAGCGACAATGGCGCGGTTTTCACCCGTCAATTTCATAATGTCGGCAATTGTGCCGATGGCGACGACTTTCAAAAATCCTTTGATAAGATTCTCTCTGCCCTTTTCGCGCAAAAGAGCGTGCGCGAGTTTAAATGCAACGCCGACACCGGCGAGATGTTTGTCGGGATATTCGCAAGAAGGCTGATTAGGATTGACAACGGCAAAAGCATCGGGATTTCCTTTTATTTCGTCGGACAAATGATGGTCAGTTACAATAAAATCAATTCCATTTTCCTTCGCCCAGGCTATCGGTTCAAAACTGCGAGTGCCGCAATCAACGCTGACGACGAGACTGTAACCTCTTTCTTTTGCTTTCTCCAACGCGGGAATGTTGATGCCGTAGCCTTCGGTAAAACGATGCGGAATGTGAAAAGTCGTTTTCCCGCCGATGAGTTCTAAAGCCTTTCGCAAAACAACCGTTCCGGTCGTCCCGTCAACATCGTAATCACCCCAAATCAAAATTTTTTCACCGTTTTCGACTGCTTTTAAAATGCGGCGGACGGCGGTTTCCATTCCCTTTAAAAGATTTGGTTCGTGCAAATCATCTAAGGAAGGATTCAAAAATCGGTGCGCTTTTTCTTCAGTCTCGTAGCCACGGGCAATTAGCAAAGCTGCGACAATCAGAGGTAAATTTAATTCACCAGCCAATTTCTTGACTTCATCCTGGTTATGTTTTTTGATTGTCCAGCGCTTTTGCATTTCGGATTTTATATTTATGATTTGTCATTTTCCTTCGTGTGGTTTTAGACTTTGCGGCATAAACAGTCATTTCGTGCAAAGTCGCAAACCACGCGAAAAATAAATCAAAACATCCAGAACTTTATTTTAATCAATATCAATTATATTTGCGGACTAATGATACCTTGCCAAAGCAATGCGAGAATTATAACACCAAGTAAGATGCGGTAAACGATAAAAACGGCAGTTGAGTTTTTTCGCAAGAATGCGAGCAAAAACCAAATCGAAAGATAACCGATAATTGCCGAAACGATTGTTCCGACCAGAAGCGGCACAAAACTATCCGACGGCAGAAGCGACCATGCTTCTTTTAGTTCAAGCAAACCACTCGCCGTTATCGCCGGAATTGAAAGCAAAAAAGAAAATCTAGCGGCAGCTTCACGTTTTTGCCCGGCAAAAAGACCGCCCATAATTGTCGAACCCGAACGGCTTGCGCCCGGTATCAACGCCAAAACCTGCGAAAGCCCGACGACAATTGCATCCGTTATGCCAAAGTCTCTGATTTCCTTGCGTTGCGAACCAACAAGTTCGGCAGCAATCAAAAAAACCGCAACGGCAATCAACATTATCGCAATTACCCAAAGGTTTTTTGTTGCCTCGCCTTCAATTATATCCTTAAATAATAATCCGACTATACCAATCGGGATTGAGCCAATAATTACAAGCCAACCGAGCCATGCTTCTTCGGAAAGCCACATCGGACGAATACCGTGTGTGCCGGAAAATCTCATCGGGTGTTTTCTGGTTATCAAAACCCAATGGTCGCGGACAAAAGCCGCAGTAATGCTTAAAATATCGATTGCAAAATAAACAAAAACAGCTAGTAGAGTGCCAAGCTGCAAAACGGCAATTGTCGCGGTTATTTGTTCTGGGTTTCCTTCGTAAAGATTGGTTAAGCGGCTTGCAAAAACAAGATGAGCAGTAGAGCTGATTGGAATAAATTCGGTTAAGCCTTGAACAATGCCAAGAATTATTGCTTGTAAAAGGTTCATAAATAATGAACGGTGAACGGCGAACGCTGAACGGTAAATTTTAGTATTTCAATTAACCGTTTACCGTTTACCATTCACCATTTATTCTCTGTATTTTGCGCGCCCCGCAATTTTATCGTAAAGCCAAGCCGGAAAATACCTTCCCGCGCGAACAACCGTTGCCAATTGCCAGGGAAAGGCAGCGAATTTTTTTCGTTTTTCGATGGCGCGTAAAAATAACGGAACCGAATCTTCGAGTTCCATTAAAAACGGCATTTTGCTTGCCCTTGCATTTGTTAAAGGCGTTTTTATAAAACCGGGCTGGATGATTGTAACATCAATTCCTTTGTGCTGAACGTCCAGACGGACACTTTCAAAAAACGCCGTCATTCCGGCTTTGCTCGCGCAGTAAGCAGCCGATTTAGGCAAACCGCGAAAACCCGCAAGGCTTGAAATAGCCACTAATTGTCCGCTTCCGCGTTCAATCATTTGCGGTAAAACCGCGCTGACGGCATTAGAAGCGCCGACTAAATTCGTATCAATCACGCGCCGAAAATCTCCGGGACGAAGTTCCCTAGCGTTTTTCGCATTTCCACCAATTCCAGCATTTGCAATTAAAATATCAATCTTTCCAAATTCGTTTCTTAGGGCATGAGCTGCATCGGCAACGCTGATTTCATCGGATATATCACAGGCAAAGTGCCGGGCGATTCCGCCTTTGTTCTCGATTTTTTGAGCTATATTTTGCAAAAGCTGTTCGCGCCGCGCAAGTAATCCAAGTATTGCCCCGCGCTTTGCTGCTTCAAGAGCTAATGCTTCTCCGATGCCACTTGACGCGCCGGTTAAAAATATAACTTTACCTTTCCAAAACATAAAATTTTAACGAAAAGCTGGAAGTGGAAAATGGAAAATAAAAAGGAATATACATCGGCAATTTTCCGTTTTCAATTTTACATTTTACATTAACAAAGTTCTCCGACATATTCGCCCAGAACTTTCAACGCTTGCGGCAAATCTTCTTGTTTTATCAAAATGTGGTCGCGTGAAAAAGCAGAAAGCGCAATAATTGAAATATCCGCTTCGGCTAAAATTCTTGAAACTTCCGCCAAAAACCCAACGACATTAAAATCAAGTTCAGTATCAAATGTCAAAAGCCTAAATGCGCCCTCTGTTTTCGCATCTCGAATTGCGTGGCGCAGTGTTCCAAAATCAATCTCATCAAGCAACAAAGTAACTTCCCACTTGTCCCGAAAAATCATAAACGGCGCCGTCATTCGCGGGGAAAGTTCAGGGCTTTCAAGCAGCTTCAACCAGCCGTTATGCGACAAGGAAACGAGAAAAAAGGTTTCGGGCGCGACTTCGACTTTAGTATTTTCCAAAAGATCCAAGATGTTTATTAAACCTCAACAACCGTCGAAACAATCACGGGTTTTGAGCCGGTTTCCTGTTGGAAAAATCTTTTTAATTGAACGCGCAAATTCTCTTTTACAAGATTTTTATCGTGAAAATCCTCGCGCTTCATTTCGGCAACCGCGTCAGCGATTGTTTGCCGCGCATTTTGTAGAAGACCATTGAGCGGGTCAATTCCCGCTACACCTTGAACAGTTATTTGCGGTTCGCTTCTTAATTTTTTCGTTTCTTTGTCAATCGCCACGACCAGCGAAATCATTCCGCCATAAGCGAGTTTTTTGCGCTCGCGGATGATTTCGTATTCAATCTCGCCCGAGCCTTCTTCATCTATAAATGTTCTTTCGAGATTACTGTGCGCAGCGATTCTCGCGCCGAATTCGTCAATTTCCAGATGGTCACCGTTTTCAATCAAAATTATGTCTTCGTCCGAATAGCCTTCGATATGATTTTTAATAAATTCTTTATGACGGAAAAGCATTCTGTATTCGCCATGAATCGGCACGACGAATTTCGGGCGCACCGTCTCGGTCATAATGCGAATGTCTTCCTGCGAGGCGTGTCCCGAAACGTGAATTAGGCGGCGTTTTTCTTCGATGATATTTCCGCCGCGTTTATAAATATGACCGATAAGGCGCGAAATCGCTTTGTCGTTTCCGGGAATAATTCGCGCCGAAAGTACAACCGTATCTCCCTTTTCAATTTCCATTCCTTTGTAAGTTCCATTTGCAAGATTTGCCAGAGCCGCCCGCGATTCCCCTTGCGAACCAGTGACTAGATAAGTGATTTCATCATCGCAAAGGCTGCGCGATTCGCTAACTTCGATAAGCGTGTTGTGCGGAATTTTGAGCAATCCCAAATCGCTTGCTATTTCGACGTTTTTCTGCATCGAGCGCCCCATTACGCAAACTTTGCGGTCGAAAGCGTGGGCAACGTCAAAAACAATTTGCAAGCGATGAAGCGAAGATGAAAAAGTAGCTACGAAAATCCTGCCTTCGGCTTGGGCAAAAATTTCCTCAAACGCGGGAATAACATCACGTTCTGAAGGTGTTCTGCCGGAAACGGTCGCATTTGTCGAATCAGATAAAAGCGCGAGAACACCTTCGTCGGGAGAACATTGGCGAGCATTTTGTGTTCGGACAGTCTTTTGTCTGCTAATGCCAGCGTAAAGCGCGAAGCATAGACGGGTAGATTGAATTTTTTCAAAAAATATGGCAACGCGCCGATGTGGTCTTCGTGCCCGTGTGTCAGAATCAGCGCGGTCAAATCGCTTGCATATTCGTCCAAAAAATCAAAATTCGGTATTGAAATGTCCACGCCGTAAGGCGTTTCTTCGGGAAAACCCATTCCTGCGTCAACGATTATCATTTCATCATCGACGCGAATGCCCATACAGTTCATTCCGAACTCGCCGATGCCGCCGAGCGGTATTATTTCAATTTTGCTCACCTTTTGTTCTCTAAAACTCCGTAAATTATTATTTTGTTTAATTTTTTAGTTTAACACAAACGCGAGTTTCCTGTTTTTAAGCAATTTCTAAAATTCAATCGCCGCATTACTGATTATGCGAAATCATTACTTTTAACACTTAAATTTTGCGTATTATCAAAAAAGATTAACCACCGACTGAAGCTAACTTTAAATCGAAAGACTATAAATTTGTCTCCATTCATCAAGCGTTAAAGTTTCGGCGCGTCGCTGCGGATTAATCCCGCAGGATTCCAGAAAAGTTTCAATGTCGCCAAACTTTTCTCTTAATTCCGGTGGCACGTTTTTCAGATTATTTAGAATCGTTTTTCTCTTTTGCGCAAACCCGGTGCTGATTATTTCCCGAAACAGTTTTTCATTTTTTATTTCGTTTTCATTTTTTGTTACTAAACGAATAACCGAACTCCAGACTTTCGGTGCAGGACGAAAAGCGCTTGGAGGAACATCGAAAAGTTTCTCGGTTTGTAAATACGCCTGAACCAGAACGCTTAAAAATCCGCGTTCTCGGTTTCCTGCTTCGGCTGTGATGCGCTCGACAACTTCACGCTGCAGCATCAAAACCATTTCGCCGAAACAGTTTCTTTGCTTAATCAATTTTTGCAAAATTGCGGTTGAAATGTAATAAGGCAAATTGGCGACTAATTTAGTGTTAAGTGGTAAGCGGTGAGTGGTTAGTAAATTTTTGAAATCAACGGTTAAAGCGTCTTGTTCAATCAATGTAAAATTTTCATACCTGCCAAAATCTGTTTGTAAAAGCGGAATCAAATCTCTGTCTAATTCAATAGCAATAATTTTCGCGCCGCTTTCAATTAGTTTTTCGGTCAATGCGCCGCGACCTGCTCCGATTTCAATGATTGTTTCGTCTTTTTGCGGATTTAGTGCGGAAATAATTTTATCAATATAATTTTGATCAACAAGAAAATTTTGTCCAAAAGATTTTTTAGCGAATGGTGAACGGTGAATGGTGAACGGTGAATTTTCCTTTTTGTGTTGCATCTTAAAATTTTAAATTGACAGTTACAGTAACTTTTCACTAACCACTTATCGTTCACCGTTCACCACTAATAAAGGGTAACCTGTAACTTCTAAATCTTCGCCGTTCTGCTTTATTTCCACGTTTCGCAAACGCATCGCATTTGCCAAAACGGTTGCGCCTTTCCCGCCGATTGCAGTCGGCGCGTCTCGCCCGCCGATAACGATTGGCGCAATGAAAAACGAAAACTTGTTAATTAATTTCGCATCGTAAAACGCGCCCGCGATTTCAGTTCCGCCTTCAACCAAAACGCTCGTTAACTCGCGCTTTCCGAGTTCTTGCAAAACGCCGAATAAATTTCGTGCGCCTTCGGCAATTTGAATAACTTTCACGCCTTCAGTTTCTAAATCTTCAATTTTTTCGTTGTTTTTGTTCTCGGTAAAAATGATTGTCGGAATTTCTTTCGCGGTCAGAACCAATTGAGAGTTTAGCGAAATGCGAAGCGAATTATCCAAAACAACGCGCTCTAACAGACGCCGACGCGGTTTGCCGCTTCTGTCCGTTAAACTTGGATTATCAATAACGGCGGTATTTGCGCCTACCAAAATCGCATCGTATTCGTGGCGCAATTCGTGAGATTTTTTCCTGGATTCTTCGCCTGTTATCCAGCGCGAATCGCCTGTTCGGGTTGCGATTCTTCCGTCCAGAGATATTGCCATTTTCAAATGCACAAACGGTCTTTTCATTTTGTGCCAATGAATAAATTTTTCGTTTTGTTTTTCGGCTTCTTCAGCCAAAATTCCGGTTACAACTTCGATTCCGTTTTCGCGCAAAGCCTGAAAACCTTTGCCCGAAACGAGCGGATTCGGGTCTTCAATCGGCGCGACGACTCGTTTTATTTCGGCATTTATCAATGCTTCGGTGCAAGGCTTTGTTCTGCCGTAATGTGCGTGCGGTTCAAGGGAAACGTAAGCCGTTCCGCCTTTTGCTTTTCCGTTCGCCTGCGCGAGCGCAATCGTTTCGGCGTGCGAAACTTTGTCGTAAATGTAACAACCTTCGCCAACAACTTCACCCGCTTCGCTGACAATTACGCAGCCGACGAGCGGACTTGGGCTTACTTGACTGATACCGCAAGAAGCGAGTTCCAAAGCCCGCCGCATCATTTGCAAATCAAATTCTGAATAACTATTTTTCAATATTTAATTAAACAACCCGTTCACATAATTTTCCGCATCGAAAACCATCAAATCGTCAACTTGCTCGCCGATACCGATGTAGCGAATCGGCAAATTCAATTCTTTCGCAATCGCCACGGCAATTCCGCCTTTTGCCGTTCCGTCGAGTTTGGTTAAAACAATTCCGGTAACGCCCGCGACTTTCATAAATTGGCGGGCTTGTTCGAGTCCGTTTTGTCCGGTAACAGCGTCTATTACAAGAAGAGTTTCGTGCGGTGCGTCTTGAACTTCACGCCCGGCGATGCGTTTCATTTTTTCGAGTTCCGCCATTAAATTTGATTTATTGTGCAAGCGTCCAGCCGTGTCCACAATTAAAACGTCCGCATTTCGCGCCTTTGCCGCCTTTAAAGCGTCGAACAAAACCGCCGCCGGGTCGGTTCCCTGTTTTTGCTGAATAAGCGGAACTCCGGCGCGTTGCGACCAGATTTCTAATTGCTCGGAAGCGGCGGCGCGAAATGTATCAGCCGCGCAAATCAAAATCTCGTTGCCTTCCATTTTTATTCGTTGCGCGAGTTTGCCGATGGTTGTTGTTTTTCCGACGCCGTTCACGCCGACGACCATTAGAACGTATGGTTTGATATTTGTCGAAACTTCCGTTTCTGAAGCTACGCCTTTGCTTTCCGACGCGTGAAGAATTTCGAGCAATTCTTTTTTCATTGCCGCTTTCAGCGCTTCAAGATCGTTGATTTCCTGCCGCGAAACGCCTTTCCGAATCGCGTCCAAAATCTGCATCGTAGTTGCGACGCCGATGTCGGTTGAGATTAAAAGTTCTTCAAGTTCGTCTAAAAAGGCTTCATCAATTTGTTTACGTCCTTGAAAAACAGTGTCTAATCTATCGTTAATCGAATTGCGCGTTTTTTCGATTGCTTTTGTGAACCGAACTCCGATTTCCCTTTCAACAGCTTCTTCCTGCGCCTTGAGTTCTTCGATTGATTTATCGAGTCCCAACACGGAAGTCGAAAACGGGTCTTCTTTTTTTCTACGCCAAAAAAATGCCATAAATTGATTTTGGATTTTAGAATTTGGATTTTGGATTTGATTTTTGCGAGTCCAACATCACGGTTTCTAATAAAACTCCTTTTGCTCTAAATACTAAAACTTTGATTATAAAAAACAAAATCACGCCAAACAAACGAATGATTGAAAAGATTTTTTAATTCCCGAAAAATAAAGAAATTAATGACAACAGGCAGATTGGGAAAATTCTTCAACTCTCAATTTGCCTGTTGATTTATCCGCGTTAATCAACCAAAGTTGCTAAATCCGCGTTCTATGGTTTTATTTTTTGACTAATGATTTGAGTTTTTGCAAATAGATTATTTTCTTTTAAGGATGACCAGAGTTATGTCATCATTGGCAGGTGCGGTTTGTGTAAAAGCGGAAAGTTCGGACTCAACTTTATCGCGCAGACCCGCCGCTGAAGCACGCAGATTTTTTCTGACAACTTCGATTAGACGATCGAGTCCAAATTCATCGCCATTTAAGTTGTTTGCCTCTGACACGCCGTCTGAATAAATAACCAGAGCTTCACCCAATTGTAATTCGGTTTCGCCAAGCTCAAACTGCGCCATCGGAAGAATTCCGAGCGGAAAACCGCCCGCTTCCAGTTGCGCAACCGTGCCGTCGGCGCGCCCGATGAGCGGCGGATTGTGTCCGGCATTGATATATCGAAGCGTGCCGGTTGCCGGGTCAAGCTCTGTGATAAACAAAGTTACGAAACGATTTGAAGGCGTATTGGCGGCTAGATATTGATTGACAGCCGTGACCAATTCAGCGAGAGAACTTTTTGCCGCAACCTGCCCGTGAATAGCCGCGTGCAAACTCGACATCAACAATGCCGCGCCTGTTCCTTTGCCGGAAACGTCGCCAAGAGCGATAAGCATTTTATTGTCCGGCAAATTGATAAAATCGTAATAATCGCCGCCGATTTCGTAACAGGAAAATGAAATTCCCTGAAACTCGTAATTATCCATTAAAGGCGGCGCGGAAGGCTGAAAACTTTGCTGAATTTCCGTCGCGAGTTCGAGTTCGCGTTCCATTCTTTCGCGTTCAAAGCGTTCTTCCAAAAGACGCGCATTTTCCACACGAATCGCGGCGACCGAAGCCAGCGTTGTCAAAATGTTAAGGTGTTCTTCAGTAAATGTCGCTGTGTGCGTCGGAGAGTCGGCATAAATAATCCCGAAAACATCCGTTGGACCGACGCTTAAAGGAACGGCTAATACCGAGCGGATGCCGAGAAGCGACATTGTGTGACTGGCATAACGCGGGTCGTGCTGGGCGTCAGAAGTCAAAACGGATTTTCCGTTTTTCATAACTTCGTCCATTACCGTGCGGCTGATGCGAACTTCTTCGATTTTTTCTTCTTTGCCGCGAATGCGCGCAACCGAAATTTTCATTCCGCCTTCGGCTGTTTCGTCACGCAGCATAATCACGCATCGGTCGGCAGGAACCGCTTCAAAAACTAATGAAGCAACTTGATTTAAAGTTTCGTCCAGCCCGCTCGACGATAAAAGCGCGATGCCGACTTTGCTTATCAAACCGAGCAGTTCGGTTCGGCTTGAAAATTGTGATTCGAGAATTTCTGCCGTCGGATTCGATTTACGAGAAAACGCAATTGTCATAGAAGGGTCGAGAGCTTCGGTATTGTCAGCTATCAAAGTCGAATTTTTGCTTTCTCTTAATCGCTCATCGTCAAAAACTATGACCGTTTCGCCAATTTGAATTTCGCCGCCGGAAATTAAAGGAATCGGCATCGAAACATGCGAACCGTTGTAACGCGTGCCGTTTGCCGACCCTAAATCCTGAAGCCAATAAGCATCGCCTTCTTTACGAACTTCGGCGTGAAGCCGTGAGGCAAAAGCGTCAGGAATGCAAATGTCACTGCGAGCTGAGCGCCCGATAGTAGTTCGAAGCCGCGCAAGCGGAATTTTCTCCGGCGGATTGTTTGAAGTCTTTAAGATGAGCTGGGGCATAAAAATCAATGCAAAATTACGAATTATGAATGTCGGAACAGTTTTCTTTAATCCGTAATCCGTAATTTTTAATTCTTAATTATCTTAACTTGTCTACGCCCGTAAATCACGACTGTTCCTGCAAGAAAATCGTGCAGAGCGCGTCCCTCTCGAGTTAGAACGGAAAATAAAAATCCTACTCCGAGCGTCAGAATCGTCAACGGATACCCGATTAAGTGACGCAGCAAAAGTGTTCCGACCGATGGCGCATTACCGTCTGTTTTAACAATTCTGGTACCGGTTAGAATTTTTCCGATCGTTTTTCCGCTGAACATCGGAAGAATAACAAAATTGGTTAATGTCAGCAAAATCATAATTAACCAACCGGCGTTGGTGATTTTATTATTAAGAATTTTTAACGGTTCATCTCCCATCATTCTGTAAATTATCAAACTTATAACCGGAACTGAAACAAGCAAGATATAGTCAATCAGTATTGCTCCGCAACGTAATAAGAACGGAGCTTTTAACCGGTTGGCATCAAAATCTACGATTATCTCTTCGGTTCTTATTTTTTTGGCTTGAATAACTCTTCCGGTTCGCACACTCATAATTATAAAGTGTAAAAGTATAAATGTGAAAAAGGGAAAAAGACAATTGAGCTATGTTACCCATCTTCTGTCTTTTTACCCTTTTCACAATTCAATCTTTAACTGATAACAAAATGCAATGTTGTGTCGCCGAGTCTTAATTTATCACCGCTGGTTAAAACATACGGATGATGCGGCTGCAGTCGCACCGTATCATTGACGACCGGTAAAACAATTGTTCCGTTTGAAGAGCCTAAATCCTCGACCATAAACTCATTTCCTTCGCGCCAGATGCGGGCGTGTTTGCGCGAGATTTTTGTCTGCGGGTCATATTTCGACAAATCAACTTCGGGAAAAATATTTGACATCGGGTCGCGTCTGCCGACCAAATTGCTGTCCTTTTCTATTCTGAAAGCCGGAGTTTCCAATTCGTTTGTACCGACAATTAAAAGTTGTACGGTTGCAGATGCGGAAGAATATTTTTCTGAACGAACGCCTTGCTGGGCAAGGGGCTGTTTCGCGCCGCAAAAGGCGCAGAACAGGTCGGTGGCGATAATTTTCTGCCCGCAAAAGCCGCAGAAAACGCGCTGGTCGGACAAACTGACCGATTCTGGAACATCCTTTACGCCGTATGACAAATTATTGGCTTTCAGTTTTTTAAGATGTTCCTCCAGTTTCGTGCGAAGCTCGGCGGCAGACGTAAAACGCTTGTCGGCATTGTATTCGACGGCACGCATTAAAATCCTCTCCATCTGGTCGGACAATTGCGGATTTATCTGGCGCGGACGCGGATTTTTTTGAAAGTCAAAAATCAGCAGAGGATTGCTTTGCGGGTCGGCGCCTGTTAAAAGATGAAACATCGTCGAGCCTAAAGAATAAATATCCGAGCGCGGCTCGACGTTTCCCGAAAAAAGTTCCGGCGGAGCGTAACCCATCGTGCCTACTGCCGTAACACCTTTTTCTTCTTTATTTACCCAGCGGGCAATGCCAAAATCAATCAACATTACGCGACCCGTATTACCGTCAATCATTATATTTGCGGGCTTTAAATCACGATAAACAATCGGCGGCTGGCGATTGTGCAAATAATCAAGTACATCGGCAATTTGAATCGCCCACTCGGTTACACTTTGCTCGTCAATTCTGCCTTCGGGTGCGGAACGCAGCCGCGAAGCCAAATCGCCGCCTGAAATATACTTCATTACAAGATAAAACCTGGCTTCTTTTTCGTCATAAAAATAATCGTAAATCGTCGGAATTGATTGATGTTCGAGCGATGTCAGAAGCAACGATTCGCGTTTGAAATCATTGACGGCTTTTTCCTGTTGCTCGCCTTCGATGTAAGACTGAATCATTTCTTTGACAGCACGCAGAACGCCACCCAGATTCCTGTCTGACGCTAAATAAACCGCGCCCATTCCGCCGCCGCCGATTTTTCTGACAATTTCGTACCGCCCGTTTAGAACCGTGCCTTCATCGAGAGGCTTCAGCTTGCTGGCTTTTTTTCCATCCGTATCGCCAATGCCGATATTCGGAGTTGTGAAGGAACGTCCTATTTTTTGCTCGTTTTGTTGCGGCGATTTATTTTCTGCTTGCGTTTGATTTTGCGACTGTGCCGCAAATTCTAAATCCGCAGGCTGTTCCTGAACTTTTTCCTTTTTTTCAAATATCCTTACCGAATCAAATTTGTGCGGTTGAGATTGATTTTCAGGAGTTTCCAGTTCTGTTTCGGGTTTAGCAATTGATTTCGAGGTGGAATTTTCGGATTCGGTTTCACTCGCTAATTGTTGGTTATTATCAAAAAATTCTTCGGGCTGGTTTGTATCGGAATTTTCAGAGACGGAATTTTGCGGGCTTTCTGAAACTTTTGGAAAGTTCGATTCTGTCACCGTAAAATCGGCATTTTCTACATTGTTTGATAACACCTCTTTAGGCGACAGCTCGGCTTCTTCAAAAACCTGACCTTCTTTTACTTCCGCTTCTTCGTAGTCCGAAAGGGCGGATTCATTTTGTGTTTCGGCGACTTTTTCTTTATCGTCAATCACTGGAATGACGTTTTCCCAATTTTCTGATTGTGTTTCCGTAATTTTATTTTCGTTTTCGGTTTTTACATTATCATTTGCCTGTACCGATTCGGTTTCTTTTCCAGTTGGCAAAACCTCGCCTTCAGGTTTTAGCATTTCAGTTTTTTCAGGCGTGGGAACATTGTGTGTTTCTTCGTCTGAAAAATGTCTTTCTGCAAATATTTCAGGAATTCCCGCGGATTCTGTTTTTGAGAAGGATTTTTCCGCTCTCAAATCGTTTGAATAATTTTCGGCACTTCCGCCAAAAGATTTTTCATCTTCGGCAAATTCTTTGCTTTGAGATTTATTATTTTCTGATTGCCCGAATTCATTTTCAGATTCCTGGATGACAACCGGGTTGTTCTGCAAATTACCACTTTCGACAACTGTAACCGGCTGCAGAGTAATTCCGCAGTACGAGCAGAAAGTATTGTTTGCAGCGACCTCCGAGCCGCATTCGTGACAATATGGCATTTTTTATAAACTTACCTGCTCTAAGTGTAGTAAAGTTTCAGAAGACTTTACTGGTTTATGAAAAACCGCAGAAACGTTTTTCCGACAATTATTTCATCACCGTCATTTAAGAGATGCGGAGTTCCCGGCAAAAGTCGCCGTCCGCGATTGACAAAAGTTCCGTTAATCGAGCCCGTATCTTCAATCAAAAACTTTCCGTTTTCAAATATTATTCGCGCGTGACGTCGTGAAACCTTAGCTTCCGGGTCGTGTTTGTCTAAATCAACATCGGGAAAAATTCCGTTATCGGCGTCCCAGCGTCCAATATTTGATTCGCCTGCCGCAAGCGCAAATTCCGTGCCGATTGAATCACCGCGTTCAATGACTAATCTCGCGCGGACATTTTTTTCATTCGACGCTTTTTCCTTTGCAAGAGAAGTTTCTTTTGCGCCAGATTCTTCCATAATCGGCGGAATTACGATTGATGTAACATTTGCGGATTGAAAAACAGGTGCTTCGGACATTTGAAAATTTGGCATCCTTCTGTCATTTTCCTTTTGACTTGTCAACAAAGCGCCGCATTCATCGCAGTATTGGGAATCATCAAGATTTTCCGTCCGGCAAACTTGGCATTTTATCATTTTCTTATTTCTTTATTTACTTGCGATTCCATTGAAATTAACCTATTCCGGCAAAATCATTTTACTTCGTAATTCTTTGTTCGTAAATTGTATACCGCAGGTCTTTTTCGGTCAAAGAAAATATATTTTAAATTAGCGCTTCATAACAAAAGCTTTCCATCATCAGTTGTTTCTTTTTTGAAACTCTTTTGCCGTCTCCGGCGTAGTAAAACATTGACGCGCACAATTATTTAAATGCGTTAAACTAAATTATATA
>JAIVJJ010000024.1 GCA_020200095.1 Acidobacteriota bacterium
AGACAAATTTTAATACTGATAACGGTAGATACGTTTGAAGAGTTTTGAGAATTGAGAAAATTTTAGCTTAAAATAAAAAACCGATCTGTTACAGGTCGGTTTTTTGTTTGATGCTAAAATTTTTCAATTCTCAAAAACCTTCAATTGTAATTACCGTTTATCATATTTAAATTTGCCTTTGCTTGACAAAGAAATCGCTTTCGATTGAAATTTCTAACGTCGTGAGTGAAAGAAAAATTCCAACCGTAATGAAATTCGGCGGAACTTCCGTTCAAGACGCGGAAGCGTTTGCGCGTGTCGCTGAAATAGTCGAAAGTCAAAAAGATTTGTCGCCGATTGTGGTAACGTCGGCAATGAGCAAGGTTACGGATGCTTTAATTTACGCTTTTGAAACGGCAAAAAAAGGCGATTCGCAAACCGCTTTCGCTTCGCTCGACCCGCATTTTGAACGACACGCGCAAGTTTCGCAAAATCTTACCGGCGAAGAACAACAAAAATCTTTTTTGATTGAATTAAACTTGGCGAAAGAAGAGCTTTTCGATTTGCTTTTGCGCGCCGAGCGCCGGAGTTTGCCCTTATCAATGCTCAAAGATGCGATTATTTCCTATGGCGAACAGCTTTCTTCGCGTCTTTTAGCGGAAGTTTGCAAAGCAAAAAATTTGAATGCGCGACAGATTGATTCGCGCCGTTTGATTGTCACCGACGACGAATATGGCGCGGCGACACCAGTTTGGAACGAAACAGAAAACCTCGTCAAATTAGAATTAGAACCGTTAATCGAAGCGGACGAAATTACGATTTTGGGCGGCTTCATCGCGGCAAGTCGAAGCGGCGAAACGACGACTCTCGGACGTGGTGGTTCGGATTATTCAGCCGCATTGGTCGGCGCGGCTTTGCAGGCGCGTGAAATTCAGATTTGGACGGACGTGACCGGCGTTTTAACGTGCGACCCGCGTGTTTGCTCGGAAGCGAGAACAATTGGAACTTTGTCGTATGAAGAAGCGTCGGAACTCGCTTATTTCGGCGCGAAAGTTCTGCACCCGAAAACGATTCAGCCCGCCGTTGATTTTTCGATTCCCGTTCGCGTCTGCAATTCGCACGAACCACGGGAAAAAGGCACGATGATTTTACCGTCTTCGGCTGAAACCGCACGTAAAGTAAAGTCAATCGCGCACAAAACCGGCATTACGATTCTGCGGATTTCGTCGGCGCGGATGCTCGGCAGTTACGGTTTTATGGCGGCGCTTTTTCAGGTTTTTGAAAGATACAGAACTGTTATTGACGTGATTTCAACATCGGAAGTTTCGGTCGCTTTGACGCTCGATAACACGGCTTCGCTCGAAAACATCATCAATGATTTAAAGCGTCTCGGCGCGGTTGAAGTCGAAGCCGATCACGCCGTCGTCTGCGTCGTCGGCGAAGGTTTGCGCGAAAGTTCGGGGTTGGCGGCAAAGATTTTTTCGACGCTCGAAGATATAAACATTTCGCTTATTTCACACGGCGCTTCGAGCGTGAATATGACGTTTGTCGTCAAAGAGGAAAAGGTCGGCGAAGTCATTAAAAGATTGCACAATGAGTTTTTTCAAGAAATTTAATTATGAAAGTATGAATGAAGAAAAAAACGTCGTCAGGGAAAAGATAAAAAACGAACGGGTCGGAATTTTGCGGCAGCTTGAAGACTGGCTCGAAACACCGATGCTGATTTTGAGCTTTGTTTGGCTGGCGCTTTTTATTTACGAAGTAATTTATAATTTGAGTCCGCTCCTGGAAACCGTCGCAAAGGTTATCTGGATAATTTTTATTGTAGATTTTGTTTTGAAACTTATCTTAGCGCCCGATAAAACTGATTATCTAAAAAACAACTGGCTGACGGCGATTGCGCTTCTTCTTCCGGCTTTGCGCGTGTTTCGTATTTTCAGAGTTTTCAGAATTTTGCGCGTGGCAAGAGCGGCGCGAGGTTTGCGGCTGGTCCGCCTTTTAACATCACTCAATCGCGGAATGCGAGCTTTAGGCGCGAGTTTTAGCCGTCGCGGTTTCGGCTACGTTTTGGTTTTGACGTTGATTGTTTTGTTTGTCGGCGCGGCGGGAATGTATGGCTTTGAAAATGAAGTTGAAGGCGGATTTAAGAATTACGCTGGCGCTTTATGGTGGACGGCGATGATGCTAACGACCATCGGCTCGGATTATTTTCCGCAGACGGCAGAGGGTCGTATTTTGTGTTTTATCCTGGCGCTTTACGCTTTTGCCGTTTTTGGTTATATAACGGCAACTTTAGCGACGTTTTTTGTCGAGCGCGATACGGAAAAACTCAAAAGCGAAGAAACGCCGACGCTCGCCGAACTGCAAATGGAAATCAAAGAACTGCGGTCTGAAATTCGACAGCTTTTAACCGAACGACAAGCGCAATCTTAGCAAAAACAAGCGAATCTTTTTGAATTAACCGACCCTTTGTCCGCACGATTTTTACTGTATTCACGCCAAACATTTTTTCGCGCGACGGATTGAATACATACGCCGCACAAAAAAATCTTGCGTTTGTTTTTTCGGAAAAAACGCGGCGCGGCGATAGTTTGCCGATGGCACGCCTCTTGCTCGTCTTCCGGTGAACACAAAATTTATAGGCTACGGGTCTTAAATTCAAGGTTTTGTGTCAATACAAGGAGGTAAATATGGCTATTAAAACTTTAGAGGAAAAATTCATCCATTCGCTCGGCGACATTTACGACGCCGAACATCGTTTTTTGGAAGCGCAGCAAACGCTTCTGGAAAGCGCACACTCGACGACCGTTACACAACTGCTCAACACACACATTGGCGAAACCGAACAGCAAATCGCCAATCTTGAACAGGTTTTTGGAATTATGGGCTTAAAGGCGAAGCGCGTGGCTTGCGACGGCGCGAAGGGACTCGTTACGGAAGGCAATAAATTGGTCAAAGAAACCAGCGACGTTCCGGCGCTCGTGGATTTGGCGATTGCCGGCGGCTGCTCGAAAGTCGAACACTACGAAATTGCGAGCTATCGCGGTTTGATTATGGGCGCCGAATTGATGGGACAAACCGAAGTCGCGCGTCTGCTGTCGGAAAACTTGCGGCAGGAAGAAAATACGGCGACAACCATTGAATCAAATATGCCGGATTTGTTGACGAAAGCAATGAAAACCGCTTCGAAAGCGGCGTAACTTTGTCGGTAAAAAATAAAAAAGAAAGGCGGTTTTGCCAAGCGGCGAACTCGCCTTTTTTATTTTCGCCGAAAAAGCTATATTTTGTTGACCAAGCGTTTTATAAAAAATGAATCTTTTCGAGCTGACCAAATCTTTAATCAACATTCCGTCCGTTTCCGAAAACGAGCAGGCGGTCGGATTTTTCCTGCGCGATTATTTGCAAACTTCGGGTTGGACGGTTGAATTGCAACCTGTTTCGGCGAATCAAAATAACGTCATTGCGTATTTGAACGAAACGCCGCGCGTTTTTCTTTCGACGCATATGGACACTGTTCCGCCGTTTATTGCGGCGAGCGAAACGGACAAAAAAATCTACGGGCGCGGCGCGTGCGATGCGAAAGGCATTATCGCTTCACAGATTTTTGCGGCGGAAGAATTGCGCAAGCAAAACATGAATGACATCGGTTTATTGTTCACGGTTGACGAAGAGCAAGGAAGCGCGGGCGCGAGAGCGGCGAACAAACACGAAATCGCGGCAAAATGCGAATATCTCATTAACGGCGAGCCAACCGACAATGATTTGGCGATTGGTTCGAAAGGTTCTTTGAGATTTTCTATTAAAACAACAGGTAAAGCCGCGCATTCGGCTTACCCAGAGATGGGCGAATCGGCGATTGAGAAATTGCTCGATATTTTAGAAGACGTACGAAAAATCAAGTTTCCGAGCGATGAATTTTTCGGTGAAACAACTAATAATATCGGTTTAATCAACGGCGGTTTGAAAACAAACGTTGTCGCGCCTGACGCAGAAGCGGGTTTGCACATTCGTTTAACGACAAAAGACAAACCAATTTTGAAAATCTTGGAAAAAACGATTGACGGACGTGGGCGAATAGAAATTATGTCAGTTGCCCTGCCCGTGAAAATGCTTGCGCTTGAAGGTTTCAAACAAAAGGTCGTGCGCTTTACAACCGACATTCCGCATCTTTCAAATTGGGGAACGCCGCTTCTTTTGGGCACAGGCTCGATTCTCGTTGCGCATACGAAAGATGAATTTGTTTTGAAGAAAGATTTGGAAGAAGCCGTCTGGCTTTATGTGAATTTGGTCAAAAAATTGCTCGCTCTAAATAATCAAAAAGAAGCGTAAATTTAGCATTAGTTTTCTGAAAAACTGCTGCTAAATTTACGCTTTATTTTATCTTCTATTCAAAGCGCGTGGCTGTTTCAGTGGCGCAAAGGCGGTTAACCACCACACCTGCTGGATTGATGATTTCAATCGTTGCTGTGTTAGCAGTATAACTGTTTCCAGTCAAGTCTAAATTAACTTGCCATCTTGCTCTGGTCAATCCGGCATATGTGCCGTCGGCGTTAAAGCGGAAGAATTGCAAGGCATATGAGTAACTTTGCCCGCGCTCGTGATACCACACGCCGTGAGCGGGACCGCGCAAAAAACTGCCGCCGGCACTAAACTCCTGCATTGTGCCGCCTTGCATAAAAGTATTCATCTTGGGAAAAGTTTGGAGTGTCGCGCCCGTCTGGCAGTTGTAAACCGTCGTCTGCACACTCCACGAACCTTCTAAAGTTCTCGCGCCGCCGCTCTGGGACAAATCTTCTTGTACCGATAAGTTATTAATTCTGCCCTGTGCGGACACGAAAATTTGCGCCGACACCGCCAGCATCAAAATTGCCAACGCCGCTGCGCCGATTGTTTTCAATAATGTTTTTTTCATTGTTTTTTCCTCTTTTTAATTTATTTCAGCCGAAAGTTTTTTGCGGCTCTATCTATTAGCGCGTCATCGGCGGGAAAACCGTTCAACTTTTTTTGCTTTGCCGGAAAAATAAAATAATTGACTTAACAATTTTGCGGGTATATTCTCACAACTGATTGCAATAAATCAGGCTTTAAGTCGGAATGAGTCAAACCCGTCAGATAACTCGGATGCTGCGCGAATGGAGCGGCGGAAACCGCGAGGCGCTGGAAGATTTGATGCCGCTCGTTTATGACGAACTGCACAAACAAGCCGCCCGTTTTTTAAGCCGCGAGCGCTACGACCACACTCTCCAAGCCACTGCTTTAATCCACGAAGCCTACATCAAATTGGTTGACCAGCGCGAAGTGAATTGGGAGAGCCGAACGCATTTTTTCGCCATTGCCGCAAATTTGATGAGGCGGATTTTGGTCGATTATGCCCGCGCCAAACACCGAGAGAAACGGGGCGGCGAGATGGTGAAGTTGACTTTGGAAGAAGCCGCACTGGTTATTGACAAAGAAAAGAGCGTTGATTTGATGGCGCTGGACGAAGCCCTCACGCGATTGGAAAAGATTGATAAGCAGCAAGCACGCGTGGTAGAACTCAGGTATTTCAGCGGCTTGAGTTTGGAAGAAACGGCGGAAGCCTTGAAAGTTTCGCGCACCACGGTCGCTAATGATTGGAGAATGGCGAAGGCTTGGCTTCACCGCGAGCTAACGAGATAAAAATGGCTTACGAAAATTGGCGAGAAGTTAAAGAAATTTTTAACGTGGCTTTGCGGCAAAAGCCCGAAGAACGCCGAAAATTTCTCGAAAAGGCGTGTGCCGACGATAAACTGCTGCGCCGCGAAGTCGAATCGCTTTTGTCTTCGTACGACGACGCGGAAAGTTTTATGGAAAACCCCGCCGCCGAAGAAGTGGCGGACGCAATCAAAGGCGAAGCCAACCGGCTCAAAAAAGGCGTCTGTTTCGGGCATTACGAAATCACCGAACAAATAGGCGCCGGCGGAATGGGCGAAGTCTATCTCGCCAGAGATAAAAAACTCGACAGAAAAGTTGCCGTCAAGATTCTCAACGAAAATTTCAGCCGCCACGAATCGAATCTTGGGCGTTTTATCAGAGAAGCCAAAGCCGCCTCTGCCTTAAATCATCCGAACATTTTGGTGATTCACGAAGTCGGTGAAACTGACGAAGCAAATTACATCGTCAGCGAATATATTGAAGGCAAAACCTTGCGTGAAGTTCTCAAAACAGAGCGCCGACATCTCGGAGTCAATGAAAAAAACCGCCGAGACGACCGCGTTCCAAAATTGCCGGAAGTTTTGGATATCACCATTCAGATTGCTGGCGCTTTAACAGCCGCGCACGCTGCAAAAATTGTTCACCGCGACATCAAACCGGAAAACATAATGATTCGCCCAGACGGTTATGTAAAAATTTTAGATTTCGGTCTGGCGAAACTCATCGAACAAAAAGCACTTGGCTTTGAAGAATCAACCGTCAAACTAAATCAAACGGCAAAGGGCGTGATTTTGGGAACGGTAAATTATATGTCGCCCGAACAGGCGAAAGGCGAGCGGGTTGACCAGCGCACAGATATTTTCAGTCTCGGCGTGCTTGTTTACGAAATGATTGCGGAAAGAACTCCTTTTGAAGGCGGTTCGATGTCAGAAACTTTCGCCAATTTGATAAACGTTGAGCCGCAGCCGCTTTCTCGTTTTGCTACAAACATTCCAAATGAATTACAGCGCATCGTCTCCAAAATGCTTCGCAAAAACAAAGACGAGCGTTATCAAACGATGAAGGACGTTCTCACGGATTTGAAAGATTTGCGGGAAAATCTGTCGTTTGAAGAAAAAATGGAACGCTCCGCTTCGTTTGACCGGAGCGCGACAAAAGCTCTGCCTGCAACAACTAGCGATACAGATAGGCAAACTAATGAAACGCAACCGCGTTTTTCGCAACAAATCAAACGTCATAAATCATTCGTCGCAATTGCGCTGGTTACTTTGCTCATCGGCGCAATCGGGTTTGGTTATTATTTTTGGGCGGTAGGAAAAACCTCTTCGGGCGCGGACAGCAAAAAATCTCTTGCCGTTCTACCTTTCGTCAACACCAGCCAAGACCCAAATGCTGAATATCTTTCTGACGGAATCACCGAAAGCGTCATTAACAATTTGTCGCAGCTTTTAAGTCTAAAAGTGATGTCGAGAAATTCTGCGTTTCGATTTAAGAACAATCAAACCGACACTAAAAATATCGCTTCGCAACTCGGCGTGGAAACTTTGGTAACAGGCGATATCAAACAAATCGGCGACCGGCTTGTCATCAACGTCCGTCTGATTGACGCGACAGATGATTCACAGATTTGGGGAAATCAATATGTCAAAACTTCCGGCGACATTATCGCCGCGCAGAACGAAATCGCGCAAGCCGTCGCGCAAAATCTTCACTTGAAATTAACCGCTAACGAACAACAGCAACTAGCCAAACGCCCGACGGAAAATGTTGAGGCTTATCAGCTTTATCTCAAGGGACGTTTCCACATTGTCAAATTAAAACCGTCTGACAGTCAAAAGGGTATCTCATATTTCCAGCAAGCGATAGAAATTGACCCGAATTACGCGCTCGCCTATGTCGGACTCGCTTCCGCATATCGCTCGCTTGCGCTCGCCGCCGAAATGCCTTCAACCGAGTTTCTTCCAAAAGCGAAAGCGGCGGCACAGAAGGCAATCGAAATTGACGACACGCTCGCTGACGCTCACGCCGAACTCGGATACAACATATTTTGGTACGATTGGGACTGGAAAGCCGCCGAATATCACGACAAGCGAGCCATAGAGCTTGACCCGAACAGCGCGGACGCTCATTTCGCCTATGCGCATTTTCTTTCCGATATGGGACGTTACGAGGAAGCACTCGCCGAAATAAGACGCGCCCGCGAACTCGACCCGCTTAATCTGAAAGCCGACGCAGCCGAAGGACAATTTCTGATTTATGCCGGACAGATTGATGAAGCTTTAGCTAAATTACAGAGGACTTTTGAAATAGACCCGAATTATTGGTACGCACATTTCTGGGCATCATGTGCTTATATCGAGAAAGGAATGTATGAGGAAGCGATTGTCGAAGCACGCAAGGCAAGAGAATTGTCAGGTGTTAATACCCAGACAACTGCCTTCGCAGGTTATGCTTTAGCTAAGTCGGGTAAACAGGCAGAAGCGCAAGCCGTGCTTGAAGAATTATTGAAACTATCATCCGAGCGTTATGTTCCACCCTACAACATCGCGCTGGTTTATAGCGGCTTAGGCAAACGCGCCGAAACGCTTGACTGGCTGGAGCGAGGCTATAAAGAGCGTGACCCGAGAATGGTTTTTCTGAAAGTCGAGCCGAAATGGAACAACCTCCGAAACGAACCGCGTTTTATTGATTTGATGCGGCGGATGAATTTTGAATAGTTAAGACAGGAGAAACTTTTTGTTCTCGTTAGACTGAAATCGGCTGTCGGCTTATCAAAATTTAAAGCGAGTTCGGCGTGATTTTTCTTGCGCCGAACTCACTTTATTATTTTCGCCTTGAGTTTATTGTGGAATGTTGCTGATGCGCGTGATGCGTCCGGGGAAAATTTCCGTAACCAGCAAATCGCCGCTCGGCGGGTGCAGAGCCATACTCGTTGGCGAAACTAGATTACTGACGACGATTGTCGGTTGTCCGCCGGGCGATGAAAAACGCTGTATGCGTCCCGAAGCTGAAACGGTCGGATTACTCTGAAATTCCAGCGTGTAAAACAAACTGCAAAAACCGCTCGCCACGGGCAAAACATCAATCGCCATCCTCAATCCGCCGATTACTTGCGATTCCGCGCCGCTCTCCAAATCAATTCTGCGAACGTCGGCAACGCCAGGCGGAAACGGAAAGCCGGTTAAAAACGTAACGAGCAAACTGTTGCCGAAGAGCCGCAAGCTGTCCGGCACGGCTTCGACAACGGGCGGTCCCGGCAACGGATTCGGGCGGGGCGGATAGGAAAAAAAGATTTCCGTTTGCCCGTTTGCCAAACTCACCGTCCGAATGTGATTTTGCGCTGCGTCCGCGACATACAGCTTGTTCCCAAACCCGACTAAACCGAACGGATTTGAAGGACGCACGTTGTTCGGCACGTCGGGACGCGGATTGGGTGTGAAATCGGGAAAATTTGCCACTAATTGCAGGGTTGCTCGATTTCTTCTGCCTAAACTCAAAGTTTCGCCATTTGCTAATCTGGTGTGGTCGGTGGATTGAATCTGATTAAGCCGTCGTTGGTAACAATCGAAATGCGCCCGTTGTTTGTAGCTCCCGGGCTTCCTGCTTCAGAAACGAGGAAATAGCCTTGTCGCTGGGCGTAAATTATTTTGATTGGGCTTTTTAAACCCGTAACAAAAGTGGTTGCAGTTTGCGCTCTTGTTTCCGAAATGACGGACAATAGTGCAAATAATGCTAAAACGATAATTGTTAATTTTTTTTTCGTGAACATATTTTTTTCTCCTTATAAATTAAACAAAAGCGCGGCGTGGTTGCTGTCCGCCCATCCGGTTTTGAGTCAAATAGTTTGTTGGCATCGAAAATGTCGAACCGTTACAATCTTCGCGTAAACCAGCGGCAAAAGTCCTTGTAAATTTCTTGGAAAAATCTTGGAATCTTTTTAAATGTTCCCTTCTATTTTTCCCCAAATTATTTAACGATTAATTGCCAAAAACAGTCTTCCTTTCGATTCTAATTTTTGCCTTCAAACATTAACGCGACACAAAAGCAAAAAAAGGCTGAAATATTTTTCTAAGCAAATTTTCGTCTTTCAGAAAACAGATTGACTTGCCGCATTGAACAGTCATATTCTTGTAGCCAAAAAGTTCGGTATATGGATCAATCTCTCGAAAAATCAAAAGAGATTACGCTGATGCTGCAAGAATGGAGCGGCGGCAATCGTGATGCCTTGGACGCGCTTTTGCCGCTTGTTTACGAGGAACTGCGCCGGCAAGCCTCGGGTTACTTGCGCCGTGAACGCCGCGAACATACTTTGCAAACCACGGCGTTGATTCACGAAGCCTATCTGAAGTTAATTGACCAGCGCGAAGTCAACTGGCAAAACCGCGCCCATTTTTTCGGTATCGCCGCGCAAGCGATGCGGCGAATTCTGGTTGATTACGCGCGAAAAAGACATCGTGCGAAACGCGGCGGAATCGGCGGGGATCTACCGCTTGGAGAAGCCGCACTGGTCGTGTCCGAAGAAAGAAGCATTGATTTAGTCGCGCTTGATGAAGCGTTGACACGCCTTGCCGTGTTTGACGAACGACAGGCGCGAATTGTCGAACTCAGATATTTTAGCGGTTTAAGTATCGAAGAAACCGCCGAAGTCCTTCGCATTTCGCCCGCGACTGTAAAAAGCGATTGGAATGTGGCAAAGGCTTGGCTGCGTCATGAAATTACGCGGGCGGTATGAAAATAATTTAATCAAGCAATGAATCCTAACGAGTGGGAAAAAGTAAAGAAAATTTTTGATGCCGCGCTGAAGCTCGCGCCGGATAAACGCGAAAAATTTCTTGATGAAAACTGCGATGAAGATAAAATCTTGCGCCGCGAAGTCGAAAAACTGCTCGCTTCGTTTAAGGACGATAGTTTTATGGAACAGCCCGCCGCAACGGAACTCGCCAGCCTTATCGTCGAAAGAAACGGCAAACTCGCCGGCGGCGAACAAATCGCGCATTACCGCGTTCTCTCGCAAATCGGCGCGGGCGGAATGGGTGAAGTTTATCTGGCAAAAGATACGCGCCTTAACCGCAAAGTCGCTCTAAAAGTTCTGCCTGAATATTTAACGAATGACAAAATGCGCCTGCAAAGATTCGAGCAGGAAGCACGCGCCGCGTCCGCCTTAAATCATCCGAACATCATCACGATTTACGCAATCGGCGCGGAAACGGACACGCATTTTATCGCCGCTGAATATATCGAAGGCGAAACTCTGCACAGACGTTTGAAAAGCGAGCCGCGCCTCCTGAAATTCGCGCTCGACGCGGGTGTTCAAATTGCGTCGGCTTTGCAGGCGGCGCATAGCGCGGGGATAATTCACCGCGACACCAAACCCGAAAACATAATGATTCGCCCCGACGGTTTGGTTAAGATTCTCGATTTTGGCATCGCTAAACTAATCGAGAAAAAGGCTGAATTGATTGATACCAAAGAAGCCACGGCAGTTAAGATAGGAACAATTCCGGGAATGATAATCGGCACGGCAAATTATATGTCGCCCGAACAAGCGACGGGAAAAACGGTTGACACGCGCAGCGATATTTTCAGTTTCGGCGTTGTGCTGTATGAAATGATAACGAACAAACAGCCGTTTGAGGGCGAAACGGTGATTGATGTTATCAACTCGATTTTGAACAAAGAACCCGCGCCGTTACATCATTTTCTCCCTGAAATTCCGCACGAGATTGAGCGCATTATCGGCAAGACGCTTAAGAAAGACCGCGAAGAGCGTTATCAAACCGTCAAGGATTTGCTGATTGATTTAAAAGATGCGCGACAGGAATTGGAGTTTCAAAACAAGTTGGAACGCACAGACGCGCCGCATCGGGAAAAAGCGGAAACGCAAACTTTTAACGCAGCGACGGCAGACGCTCGGCACACGACTTCGAGCGCGGAATATTTAATCGGCGAAATCAAAAGCCGCAAACGCGGTTTTGCCATCGGCTTGACGATTTTGCTGCTCGCGTCAATCGGTTTAGGCTTCTGGTTTTTCGCCAATCGTTCATCAAACGCCGCCATTGAATCAATCGCCGTTTTGCCGTTTGAAAATGCGGGCGGTGATGCGAATTTGGATTATCTTTCGGACGGTTTGAGCGAAAGCGTGATTGATCGCCTCGCGCAATTGTCGCAACTGAAAGTCATCGCCCGCAGTTCGAGCTTCAAATATCGCGGCAACGCTGATTTATCGGAAGTGGCAGGTGCGCTCGGCGTGCAGGTGATTGTCACGGGAAGAGTCGCGCAGCGCGGCGACGGTTTGATTATCAGAGTCGAGATGGTTGACACGCGCGATAACCGGCAGCTTTGGAGCGACAATTTTACCCGCAAGCTGTCGGACGCGCAGAAACTACAAACGGACATCTCGCGTGAGATTGCCGAAAATCTGCATCTGCGTCTATCGGGAACGCAGACGCGGCAGCTTGCCGGTCAGGAAACGTTAAATCCGCAGGCTTATGAATTACTGCTCAAAGGAGTTTTTTATTGGCGCAAACGCGGGACGGAAAATAATAAGAAATCCGTAGAATATTACGAACAGGCAATAGCCGTTGACCCGAATTACGCGATTGCCTATGCCAAACTTTCCGTCGCCTATACACTTCTTGCCGCTAACGGCATTTTAAACCCGAAAGAGTTTATACCCAAAGCGGAAGCGGCGGCGCGAAAGGCTCTGGAACTGAATGAGAATCTGGCGGACGCGCATCTGGCAATGGCAATGCTTAATCAAGCGGCTTGGGATTGGGCGGCTGCCGAAGCCGCATTTAAGCGCGCCATCGAATTAAACTCGAATCTTGCCGATGTGCGTCTCAGATACTCTACTTATCTCGGTGTTATCGGGCGACACGACGAAGCCATTATTGAAGCTAAACGCGCTAGAGAACTCGACCCGCTGTCGCTCCGCACCAGCCTGAGTGTTGCCGACGCATTTCTCTTTGCGCGTCGATTTGACGAAGCAATTGCTGAAAGTAAAAAAATACTCGAACTGGATAAAAATTATATCCCCGCGTATTCCACACTCGGCTATAGTTACGCCGCGAAGGGAATGTACGGGGAAGCCATCGCCACTTATCAGGAGATAATGCGGCGCAGCGGCGATTCGACAAGTTTGCAGATTTATCTCGGCGCGGCATACGCCCGCTCCGGCGAACGCGAAAAAGCGTTGGAGATTCTCAAGCAGTTGGAAACGGGTAAGGAATCCAGCGAGTCCGGCGAGTTGCCGGTTCTCTACGTCGCCTTGGGCGAGCGCGAAAAGGCGTTTGCATCGTTTGAAAAAGCCTACGCCGCGCGCGATTTACAATTGCAATTCTTAAAAGTCGAATCGAATTTCGATTCTTTGCGCGACGACCCGCGCTTTCAGGATTTGCTGCGCCGTGTCGGTTTGCCGCAGTAAGTTTAAGCAATGAAATAGAACACAATCTGCGCTTCGAGCCGAACTTTATCACTTTAATGAAGCGGATGAATTTTGAATAAACTGGGCTAAATTACAAATACTTTTATTCTCGGTGCAAGTCCGATTTTCGTCGCGCATCCGAAAGATGAGCTCATGTCACAGAATGATTTGAAAAAGCAGTTGTTTGTACGGCGCTTTGACAAAAAAATTGCTTGCGGGAGCAAGCAATTAAAGTGTGTCGCTTCAATTTGAAAAAGGGATTGGAAGTTGTCGGTTTACGGGCAGCTTAGTTTCGGGTTGAATTGGGCGAACATCCCGTTCGGATTATTCCGCCACGCCCAAACGTGCAAATCATAATGCACGGGTTCGCCCGGTCCGTGTCCCGGCATCGGACCGTTGAAACTGCGTCCGAAAAGGCTCGGAGTCGGATTCGACGCGACAAACGGAATCCAGTATTCAATAGCGACAAGCCGAAGCTCGTCGGTCTCGTCCGGCATATAAAGTAAAATTTCCGGCTCGCTGACATCCAGGTTCAAATCCATCCGCGAAAAATTTACATAGTGAATGCCCATCGCGCCGACATTCGGAATTTGGACGCACGGGCTGGCGGGAACAAAACCGTCAGCCAGCGCTTCGTTAACATCATGATATTTGGCGGTTGCGGCTCGCGCAGTCGCCAAATCTCGACGGCATTGTTTGTCGCTATTAACGCGACGGAAACGCGAAAAAAGGCTGAATAAATTTTTATCTTTTCAACAATAAATTGACTGATATATTGAACAGGCATATTCTTAAAGCTAAAAAGCGTGATGAAATATGAAACAATCCCGGTAAAAGTCGAAGGAAATAACCGAGATGCTGCGCGAGTGGAGCGACGGAAAACAGGAAGCCTTAGACGCGATGCTTCCGCTTGTTTATGACGAGCTGCACCGGCAAAAGCCGCACGCTTCTTGCGCCGCGAACGCGCCGGACACACTTTGCAGACGACCGCGCTGATTCACGAAACTTATCTTAAATTGGTTGACCAGAGCGAAGTTAATTGGAAAAACCGCGCACACTTTTTCGGCATCGCCGCCCAAATGATGCGCCGAATTTTGGTTGATTACGCGAAGATTCGAAAAAGGGAAAAACGCGGCGGTCCGGACGAAAAATTGCCGCTGGATGAAGCACGGTTTATCGTGTTCAAAGAAAAAAGCATTGATCTAATCGCGCTCGACGAAGCGCTTGAAAGACTTGCTGAGTTTGAGGATCAACAGGCGCGTATTGTGTAACTCAGATATTTCAGCGGTTTGAGCATCGAGGAAACCGCCGCTGTTTTAAAAATCTCACCGGCGACCGTTAAGCGCGATTGGAATATAGCAAAGGCTTGGCACAAGCAGGAAATCAGGAAATAAATTTAGAGACTTTTTCACAATTCTGTTATTTAGCGTGATACAGTTGCAGACTGGCTGTTTAATCTCAAAATGAACTCGGAACGCTGGCAAAAAATTAAAGACTTGTTTGATATTGCGCAGGAAATTCCTTCGGCGAAACGCGAGAAATTTCTCGACAATGCTTGCGCGGGCGACACTGATTTGCGTCGTGAAGTCGAAAACTTGCTATCTTCGTTAGAAAACCCGACAAGTTTTATGGAACAACCCGCCGCCAAAGAGGTCGCCAGTCTTATCATCGAAAGAAACTCAAAACTCGAAGACGGACAAACGCTCGCGCATTACCGAATTCTTTCGAAAATCGGCGCGGGCGGAATGGGCGACGTTTATTTAGCGAAAGATACTCGCCTCAATCGCCAGGTCGCCATCAAATTATTAAGCAATGAGCTGAATAAGAATGAAAACCATCTGCAGCGATTCATTCAAGAAGCGCGTGCGGTATCAGCTTTGAATCATCCGAACATCATCACCGTTTACGAAATCGGTGAATTTGAAGACACGCATTTTATTGCCGCCGAATACATCGAAGGCGAAACTTTGCGCGAGCGTTTAAGCCGTGAATTGACCTTAAACGAAGTTTTGGATATTACGACTCAAATGGCTTCGGCTCTTTCCGCCGCGCACAAAGCCGGAATTGTGCATCGGGACGTTAAGCCGGAAAATGTGATGATTCGGCGCGAGGATAATTTGGTAAAAGTTTTGGATTTCGGTTTGGCAAAATTAACCAAACAGCAAGCGATTAGCGACGAAGACGCAACGCTCGCCCAAGTAAAAACAAATCTAGGGGTAATAATGGGAACGGTTGCTTATATGTCGCCCGAACAGGCGCGCGGGCGACAGGTTGACGAGCGGACGGACATTTGGAGTTTTGGAGCAGTTCTTTACGAAATGCTTGCCGAAAGACAGCCTTTCGCAGGTGAAACGATGAGCGATGCGATTGCCGCGATTCTCAAAAACGAACCTGCGCCACTCGGTGAAAACACGCCGCCGGAATTAAATCGAATTATACGAAAAACGCTCCAAAAGAATGTTGACGAGCGTTATCAAACAGTCAAAGATTTGCTGCTCGACCTCAAAAATTTGAAACGCGAAGTAGAATTTTCCGAAGAAATCGAGCGCTCGCACACGCCGTCTTTTGCAAAATCGGCAAACGTCGGCGCGACGCTGTTAGGCGAAAACGCGACGGCAATTCAACCGGCAATCTCGACGCAAAATAATATTTCCCGACAAACTTCGAGCGCGGAGTATGTCATTAGCGAAGTCAAGAGACATAAATTCGTTTCGCTAGGAGTGTTGGCGGCTTTGGTTGTCGCGCTTGCCGCCATTGGTTACTTTCGCTTTTTCGCCGCGCATTCGGCAGAGATTAACTCAATTGCTGTCCTGCCGTTTGTCAATGAAAGCGGTAACGCCGAGGTTGAATATCTGTCAGACGGGATGACCGAAACTCTCATCAACAGCCTTTCACAACTGCCAAAACTTTCCGTCAAAGCCCGCAGCAGCGTGTTCCGCTATAAAGGCAAAGAAACAGATGCTAAACAGGTCGGCGCGGATTTGAACGTGCAAGCCGTTTTGAACGGGCGCGTCATTCAGCGCGGCGAGCAATTGATTTTGAATCTGGAACTCGTTGACGCGAAAACCGAGAATGTCATTTGGAGCGAACAATACGCCCGAAAGCAAGGCGATTTAGTTTCGCTGCAAAGCGAGATTGCGCGGGACGTTTCCAACAAACTACGGGCGAAATTATCCGGTGCGGAACAGCAGAAGTTGGCGAAGAACTCGACGGAAAACTCGGAGGCTTATCAACTTTATTTAAAGGGGCGTTATTACTGGTATAAATTCCCGGCGAAAGAATACGAAAAAAGCCGCGATTATTATCAGCAGGCGATAGATGTTGACCCAACCTATGCGCTCGCTTATGCAGGGTTGGCGGAGTATTACGGCTTCGGGGCGGCACTTGGTGTCTTACCGCCCAACGAGAATTGGGTGAAGTCGGAGGCGGCGGTGAACAAAGCGTTAGCCATAGACGACAAACTGCCCGACGCTTATAACGCGCTGGCTGGCGTGACGCTTTATTACCACGATGACTGGGCGCGGACTGAAGGAGAACTCAGGCGAGCGATTGAATTAAATCCGAACTACGCGGAGGCACGCTCTCATTATGCGGCGAATTTACTTGATTTCGGACGATCTGAAGAAGCTCTGGCACAGATGAAAAAGGCGTTGGAACTCGATCCTCTTTCACTGCGCTTCAATCGTAATTTAGCAATGGCATTTCACTATTTGCGCCAATATGACCGCGCCGTCGAGCAGTATCAAAAAACGCTTGAGCTAGACCCGAACGATGCTTACACGCACGAACTTCTCGGCAACACTTACGAGCAGAAGGGAATGCAAAAGGAAGCCGTCGCCGAATGGAGCAAAGCGTTGCGGCTGACCGACGATAATGAAGTGGCGACGATGCTTGAGCGCAACTACACCGCGTCGGATTTCAATGCTGCCGTCCGCGTCCTCTGGCAGAAAAAAATCGAACAATTGAAAGAAAAAGCGAGGCGCGGGGAATACATTCCGGCGATGAATTTCGCGCTTGCCTACACACGGCTGGCGGACAAAGAACAAGCCTTTGCGTGGCTGGCAAAAGCTGAAAAGGAACGTAATCGGCTAAAATATGATGTCAAACTCGACCCGACTTATGACAGCCTGCGCGGCGATTCGCGCTTTCAAGATTTGCTGCGGCGCGTCGGTTTGCCGCAATGAAACTAACCAATGAACTCGGAACGCTGGCAAAATCGGGAAAACGCGAACAAGCACAAGCCGCGCTTGAGGAATTAAAATCAACGGCAACCAAAAGATATGTTCCGGCACACAGTTTCGCTATGATTTACAACGGTTTGGGTGAGCGAGAAGAAGCGTTGAATTATCTCGAAAAATCTTTCGAGGAGCGCGAAGTTCAATTGTCGTTTATCAAAATTGATACGCGCTGGGACGAATTTCGAACCGCGCCGCGTTTTGTCGAAATTATTAAACGAATGAATCTTGAATAAATAACGTAAAAGAGTTTTGCGTAAATTGAGTTACTCGCAATTTTTAGACGTAATTTGCTCTAACAAATTTTGCAAATAAGTTTTCATTGTTTGAATAGCGCGAACATTTTTCCGAAAATCAGACAAAGCCTCGATAACTGTTAAAGATTCGGTAAAAGCCTTTCGCGCTTCGCATTTTTTACCGGCTCTAAGGAGAATTTCGCCGCGCTTGAGCAAAAAACTTTCTTTGCGCGGCATCGGCGCAGCGAGTTTGTCTAAACGTGCCAAAGCCGCATCGTAACACCTGAGTTTTACTTCCAAATCAATCGCCGCATTTTGCAAGACAACAAGCCCGCCGAAACGCTCGATGCCTTCGTCTAAACCGCGCAGAGCCTCGTTGATCTTTCCGACTTCGGCGAGCGTTTGCGAACGCTCAAGATAAATCTCGGCTGAATCTTTCGGCGAAAGAGCGATTGCTTGAGTGAAATATTTGACGGCGTTTTTCGTCTGTTTGAGTTTGGATGAAACGCGAGCCATTGTGATGACGCCTTCAAAACTGTTCGGCTCTCTGGTAAGAAATTTTTCGAGCGCGAGTTTTGCCGAAGAAAAACGCTTTGCATCAAGCCACAGCTTTCCGCGTCCTAAATCAACGACAGACAAATTCGGATTTAACTTTTCAGCTCGGTCAAAATCTTTTTCGGAGTTTTTCCATTCTTCGTGCAGACGATAAAGTTCGGCGCGTTTCAGATATAAATTCGCGTTGTTCGGTTCTTTTGCAATCTCTTTCGTAACGGCAATAATCTGCTCGTGCAAACCGTCGTGCGCCGAAACATTTGTTGAGGTTACCAAAACAAAGACAATGCTCCACAGCAGAGATGCCTTGAGAATTATCTTTTTGTTTGATTGAACCGAGCAGCGCGGCATAGCTAAAAAGTTTTTGCCGAAGCAATGTTTGAATAATCCGAATTGCCGTCCGCGTTAAAGGCGCGAACACGGTAGCGATAAGTGGTACGTTTTTTGAGATTGATGTTTGATGCCGAGGTTACATTTGCGCCAACCGTTGTAAACGGAGCAAAATTCGTACAGTTGACGCCTCGACAACTCTCAATCTTAAAGCCGGTTTCGTTATCGGAATTATCCGTCCAACTCAAATTTATTTTTGAAGGTGAAACAGCCGTTGCCGTTAAATTTGTCGGCGCATTCGGGGGCAATGGCTGAGAGACTCCGCCGCCTTTGATAATTGTAAAATAATCGGCAATTGTGCCGTTTTCGCGCAGGAATTTTGCATCCAGACGGTCGCCGTTCACGTCCAAAACCATCGAGCCGAGATTGTTGAGCGAAATGAACATCGCCGGATGATTTAATAGACCACCCGATATTACTGCCGAACTTCCCGCGACGGCATAAACCGCGCCTTCGTTCGGCAGATTCGGACTTAGAGCCGATTTTGTATAAGCTCCGTCAATGTTTTCACGCCCCCCGCCCGCGTTCTTCTTCATCGCGTCGGTAAAAGTCGAGGACGTGCCGTAATGACCGTCTATCAAAAACGAACGCTCGTAGGAATGGCTATGACCGGACAAGACTAAATCCACGCCATAGCTTTCCAACATCGGCAAAACATTCTGCCGCATTTCGACTAGTTGGGTTTCCGTATCCGAATTGTGCGAGCCTTTCGAGTACGGCGGATGATGCCAGAATGCAACGACCCAGGGCTGTATGTTTTGCGCTAAATCGTTTTGCAGCCAAGTTAGCATCGCGCCGTTGGTTGCGCGGCTTGAAGTCATCGAATCGAGACAAACGAAGTGAATATTGCCGTAATTGAACGAATAGTATTTTTCCGTTCCAGAAGCCACGCCGCCTGCTTCCGCGCTCGTCGGCAACGTGAACATCTGAAAATACGGCAGACTGCTCGGCGGAGCGGTCGAGTTCGCCGTGTCGTGATTACCGATGGTTGACCATAGCGGCGTCTGGCGTAAAACGGTCGGATACATATCGAAAACCGCTGCTTGATATTCGGCATCCGTGCCGTTTTGATAAGCGTTGTCGCCGAGCATCAAAAGCAGATTTGTGTAAGTTGAGCCGTTGTAGTTCAGGTAAGCGTTACGGACGGCTTGAGCATTTGCGTCAGCCGTTCCTGAATCGCCCAGAATCCAAATTCGATATGGCGCGGCTTGACCAGGATTCGGCGAAGTTCGGAAAAAATGATTTGCGTCATTGCCAGCGAGTATCTGCGTAGTCGAACCGATTGAATAAAAATACTTTGTGTTGGCAGTCAAATTTGTCAGACGAATTTCGTGTTCGGTGGTTACGTTTGCATCGTCAACTGTCGAAGAAAGCGCGCCTTGAATCGTTCCGAATTGAACACGGCTGTCGGTAGCAGTATTCGTTCGCCAGCGAATCGTCATCGCGTTTGCCGTTCCCATTTGTAAGTAAGCACCGCGCGCAACCAGAGTCGTCTGCGCAAAAACGCTCGCCGAGAAAAGGGCGATACAAAAAATCAAGAACAAAACGAGTTTACCGATTTTCATAGTTTGACCTCGGAGAATTATAATGATGGCGCTCTCAAAAAAAATGCGAAAATACAGTGGTGAAGGCTTTAAATAATAATAATGATTTCGCAGAATAGCAAGTTTTATCAAAAAAACTATGAAAATAGCTTTAATCGGTTACGGCGCGATGGGCAAACTCATTCGAATTTTAGCCGAAAATAAAAATCACGAAATTGCAGTTGTTATTGACGAAGCGGACGCTGATCTTAACACCCGAAAATTAGCGGAAAAGCTAAAAGTCGCAAATGTTGTAATTGATTTTTCGGTTGCGGAAGCAGTCGGAAGAAATGTGGAAGCGTGTTTGTTTGCGGGCATTCCATTGGTTGAAGGCACGACGGGTTGGAACGGCGAAAGAGAAATGATCAAAAATCTGGTTGAAGAAAAAAACGGCGCTTTTGTTTTCGGCGCAAATTTCTCAATCGGCGTAAATTTGTTTTATCGAATTGTTGATTTCGCGGCGCGGCTTTTCGCCAAATTTGAAGATTACGAAGCGTTCATTGAAGAACAACATCACTCGCGCAAAAAGGACTCGCCTTCGGGAACGGCTTTGGAATTGAAAGATATTGTTGCAAAACATATCGAAAAGGATTTTTCCGTTTCTTCGACACGCGCCGGAAATATTCCCGGAACGCATCGCTTAGGCTTTGACGGCACCTCTGACCAAATTTTACTTGAACATTTTGCGCGTTCGCGCGAAGGCTTTGCTTCGGGCGCGATTTTAGCGGCGGAATGGATTGTCGGGCGCAAAGGTTTTTATGAATTCACGGACGTGATGGAAGAAATAATCAACCACAGGTAAATAACAAAAAGATCGGGTAAGAAAATCAACCGCAAATTACGCGATGAATACGAGTTAAAATCCGTATTCATCTGTGTTAATCTGTGGTTAATTTCTTTTTAGAGAAAAAATTATGACCATTAGAATTGATTGGCTGCGCGGCTGCGGAACTGCTTTAGTAACGCCGTTTCACAAAGACGGAAGCATTGATGACGAATGCTTTAAATCGCTGGTTGAAAGACAAATTAAAAACGGCGTAAAGATTTTGATTCCATGCGGCACGACTGGTGAAAGCGTAACGATGTCGGAAAGCGAACGCTTTCACATTATCCGAATGACGGTTGAAGTTGCCAAGGGAAAAAAAGCAAAAGTTATCGCCGGAACGGGAAGCAACAATACTGCCGCGACAATTGATTTTACCAGAAAAGCCCGCGAACTCGGCGTAGATGCGGCACTTGTCGTCGCGCCATATTACAACAAACCGACACAAGACGGAATGTTCGCCCATTTTTCTGAAATCGCCAAATCGGTCAAGAAATTTCCGCTTATGTTTTACAATGTGCCGGGCAGAACAGCATCAAATATATCTGCCGAAACCACATTAAAACTTGCTGAAAAATTTGAAAATATCGTAGCGACGAAAGAAGCGTCGGGCAATTTCTCACAAATTATGGAAATCATTGCGCGGCGCCCGAAATTTTTCAAAGTCTTTTCTGGCGACGATGCAACGACTTTGCCTTTAATTTCGGTTGGCGCAGACGGACTTATTTCGGTTTGCTCGAACGAAATTCCGAAAGAAACTTCTCGAATGGTTGAAAATGCGTTAAAGGGCGCGTGGACTTCGGCGCGAAAGATTCATTATCAAATTTTAGATTTAATGGAAGCGAATTTTATTGAAGCGTCGCCAGCGCCGTGCAAATTTGTGATGAAGGAAATTGGTTTGCTGGAAGAAAATTTAAGACTGCCGCTCGTGCCTGTAACCGAACCGACGCGGAAGAAATTGCGCGAGATTTTGAAAGATTTGAAATAGTGTTTGAATTTAACGTGAAAGCTGTTGAAAATCTACCGCGCAAGCAGGAAACTTTGCTAATCGGAATTGACGGCTGCGGTGGCGCGGGAAAAAGCACTTTGGCGCGGAAAATAAAAGAGACTTTGCCCGATGTAACAATCGTGCAGATGGACGATTTTTATTTCAAAGATGCTTTCAACTGGCAAAGATTGAAAAGGCAAGTTCTTGAACCCTTGAGTAAAAATCTTCCGGCTGAATATCAACGCTATGATTGGCAGACGGAAATGCTTGCTGAATGGCATAAAGTTGAAACAGGTGGAATTGTGATTGTCGAAGGCTGTTATTCGACGCGGAAAGAGTTAAGCGATTTTTACGATTACAAAATCTGGGTTGAAACTCCGCGCGAAATTCGTCTGGCGCGTGGAATTGAACGTGACGGCGAAAAGGCGCGTTGGCTTTGGGAAGAAGAATGGATGCCTTCCGAAGATTTATATGTTGAGAATGATTTGCCGCGTGAAAGGGCGGATTTGATTATCTACGGCTAGGATAATATTTTGAATTGTTTGTAAAAAATTACGGTCAGCTTTGAAAGAACTGTGAAAATAAAACTATGAAACGAATTCTTTTCATTTTTCCGATACTATTGATTTTCGTTTTCTCTTTCGCTGCGCAAACGAAGCCGCGAGCCAGAGATTTGGGCGTTCCGTTTGAAGGCGTAACCGGACAATTTAATGCGATAACCGATGTGAAAGGTGTGGAAGTCGGCTATACAACGCTGATTTCCGGCGACGGAAAAACGGCTGTTCGCACGGGCGTAACGGCGATTTTATCACAGGGAAAGAACTTTAAAGGGCGAGTTTTTGCGGCTTGGCATACTTTGAATGGCAATGGTGAGATGACCGGCACAACTTGGGTTGAAGAATCGGGTGGGCTTGGCTCGCCGATTATGATTACCAATACGCACAGTGTCGGCATTGTCCGTGATGCTGTTATTGAATGGGCTGCAAAGCGTTCTACCGGAAGCGGTTATTCGGGTGATTTTTCACTTCCTGTGGTAGCTGAAACTTATGACGGATTTTTGAACGACATAAACGGTTTTCACGTTAAAAAAGAAAATGTTTTTCAGGCTTTGGATTCGGCGAAATCAGGCGCAATAGCCGAAGGAAATGTCGGTGGCGGAACTGGAATGGTCGCGCATCGCTTCAAAGGCGGAACGGGAACGTCTTCGCGCGTTTTGGAAGCAAAATTCGGCGGTTACACAGTTGGCGTTCTTGTACAGGCAAACTACGGAACACGACAATTTTTCAGTGTCGCCGGAGTTCCGGTCGGAAAGGAAATCACCGATTTGCTGCCGACCGCCGGAAAAGAAACCGCAAGTTTATTTCCAAACGAAAGAAAAGCGGCGGCAAATGGTGAAGGGCAAGGCTCGATTATAGTCGTTGTAGCGACGGACGCGCCGCTTTTGCCGCATCAATTAAAACGGCTCGCGCAGAGAGTTTCGCTCGGCGTCGGCAATGTCGGCGGAAGAGGCGAAAATTCTTCGGGCGATATTTTTATCGCTTTTTCGACCGCTAACGCCCGTGAAGCTAGCAAAGATGCAGACTTATCAAATTTAACAATGCTTCCGAACGAGAGAATAAATCCGTTATTTTGGGCAACCGCGCAAGCAACTGAAGAAGCGATTTTGAACGCAATAGTCGCGGCGGAAACAATGAAAGGATTTAACGGCAATACGGTTTTCGCCTTGCCTCACGATAGATTAAAAGTGATTTTGCGAAAATATAATCGTTTGCAGGAAACGACAAAGAAATGAATCTACAAGAAAAAATCGAAGAATTATTTACAAAATCAGATTTTGACGCACCAGACCACGAAGTATTTAAGGATTTCAAAATGGCTTTGCGGCGCGGCGAAATTCGCGCGGCTGAAAAGAACGAAAATGGCGATTGGCAGACCAACGCTTGGGTTAAAAAAGGAATTTTGGTCGGCTTCAAGATGGGGAAAATGGTTACGATGTCGTTTAGCGGCGAGAGCTTTCAATTTTTTGATAAGGAAACCTACCCTTTGCGCCCGATGAATCTCGAGGACAAAATTCGCATCGTTCCCGGTGGCTCGACGATTCGTGACGGCTCGTTTGTCGGCGAAAACGTTGTTTTGATGCCGCCGTGTTACGTCAACGTCGGCGCGTATGTGGACGAAGAAACGATGATTGACAGCCACGCGCTGGTCGGCTCGTGCGCTCAAATCGGCAAGCGCGTTCATCTTTCGGCGGCAGCGCAAATCGGCGGAGTTTTAGAGCCGATAAACGCAAATCCGGTGGTTATCGAAGACGACTGTTTAATCGGCGGCAACACGGGCGTTTATGAAGGAACAATTGTCCGGGAAAAGGCGGTTTTGGCTTCAGGCGTGATTTTGACACGCTCGACTCCGGTTTTCGATTTGGTCAAAGGCGAGATTTACAAATCTGACGGCGATAAACCTCTGGAAATTCCGGCAGGCGCGGTTGTTGTGCAAGGCTCACGGGCTATTACGAGCGGTTTCGGCAAGGAAAATGGATTATCAATCTACGCGCCGATTATCGTCAAATACCGCGACGAGCGCACCGCCGCCGCGACGAAATTGGAAGATTATTTACGGTAAAATAAAACAGAGATTGTCAGGATGAAGAGGATTGAAAAATGATTTATCCTGTAAATCTTGTCTTTCCTGTCTGAATTGATTTTTATATGACAAAAGCAATACAACAAAATGAAAATTTACGTCTACCGCGCCGACTTCAAGGCGTTCAGCCGACTTTGATTCGCCGGATTTTTGAACGCGCTTTGCCAGACAGCATCAATTTCGGTTTGGGTGAGCCGGATTTGCCGACGCCGCGATTTATTCGAGAAGAAGCAGCGCGTGTCACGCTCGAAGAACAAAACGGTTACACAAATCATGCTGGACTTCCCGCTTTGCGCGAAAAAATCGCGGCGAGTTACATGCATTTAAGTTTACAGCCAAATCAAGTTTGCGTAACGGTCGGTTCACAGGAAGCGATGATTGCCGCGTTTCTGGCAATTGTTGATGACGGCGACGAAGTTTTGATTCCGAATCCGGGTTTTCCTGCTTATGAAAACTGCGTAAAAATCTCAGACGGCGAGCCTGTTTTTTATCGCTTGCCTGCCGAAAAGGATTTTTCATTTGATGTGGAAGAATTCAAATCAAAAATTACGCCGAAAACAAAAGCAGCGGTTGTCATTTCTCCTTCAAATCCAACAGGGAAAATTTTCACGGAAAGCGATTTGCAACAAATTGCCGAAGTTTTGAAAGACACAGGAATTTATTTGATTTCCGACGAGATTTACAGCGATTTGTATTTTACGGAAAAACCGCGTTCCGCTTCAGAATTTTATGACCGAACAATTATTGTTAGTGGTTTGTCAAAGTCTTTGAGTATGACAGGTTGGCGCGTCGGTTGGGTAGCGAGTTCGCAAACCGATGTCGTTAAAGCGGCGCTGACTTTGCACGGATTTTTGACGGTTTGCACTTCGACGATTTCGCAAAAAGCGTCGCTTTTAGGCTGGACGGAAGAAGCTGAGCGAGCGAAAGCCGAAGCGCGTAAAATTTATAAAAGGCGCGGCGAATTTCTTATTGATTTGCTGCAAAAAGAATTAGGCTTGCGCGGAACTTCGCCCGAAGGCGCTTTTTATACGATGGTTGACGTGCGCGAAATTGGCGATGATTTGGAAGTCGCGGAAAAATTTCTGCAAAACCGCGTGATAACCGTTCCCGGCGTCGCTTTCGGCTCGGAAGCGAAAGGGTTTTTGCGCGTTTCTTTCTGCAATACGGAAGAGCGAATGACGGTGTTTCCTTGAATTTTGCATTTTTAATTTTTAATTTTTAATTATGAAAAAGCATCGTGTCGGAATTTTAGGCGCAACCGGAACAGTCGGGCAGCGTTTTGTTCAATTACTGGAAAATCATCCGCAGTTTGAAATAACCGCGCTCGCGGCTTCAGACCGTTCGATTGAAAAACCGTATTCGCAGGCGTGCACCTGGAAACTCGCGGGCGCGATGCCGGAATATGTCAAAGATATAATTGTGCAACCAATTGAACCGCCGCTTGATTGCGATTTTGTTTTTTCGAGTTTGCCGTCGGGCGTGGCGCGTGAAACCGAAGAGGCGTTTGCGCGGGCTGGCTTTCCGGTTATCAGCAATTCATCCGCTTTCCGAATGGAAGAAGATGTGCCGCTGCTTATCGCCGAAATCAATCACGAACATCTCGGTTTAATCGAAAATCAAAAACAAAGACGCGGGTTCGGCAAAGGTTTTATCGTAACGAATCCGAATTGCGCAGTTGTCAGTTTCGCGCCGCCACTTGCCGCTCTAGAGCGAAAATTCGGCGTTAAATCGGTTTTTATAACGACGATGCAGGCGATTTCCGGCGCGGGTTATCCGGGCGTTTCGTCGTTTGATATAACCGACAACGTTTTGCCCTATATCGCGGGCGAAGAGCCGAAAGTCGAAACCGAAGCACAGAAAATTTTAGGAAAATTTGCGGACGGCGCAATTGAAAAAGCCGATTTTACCGTCAGCGCGCAATGTTTTCGCGTTAATGTGATTGACGGTCATCTGGCTTCGGTTCGCGTGAAATTAAAGCAAACGACGACGATGGAAGACGTGCGCCGCGAGATGGAAAATTTTCCGTCGCTCAAACTTCATTCGTCGCCCGCGTCTTTTATCACGGTTTGCGACGAACCTTCGCGCCCGCAGCCGCGTCTCGACCGCGACAACGGCGACGGAATGACAATAACCGTCGGCAGACTTTTCCCCGACAACATTTTCGATTACCGCTTCGTCGCCCTTTCGCACAACACCGTCCGCGGCGCGGCTGGTTCGGCGGTTTTGAATGCGGAGCTTTTGATTGATAAAGGTTTTGTTTGAAAAGAGGCAACCATGGACAGATAATCATCTTAGCTAAACTACCCTTGAACATATTTTACATTTGTGCAACTATCTTGTTTTTATAACATCTTAGAAATTACTTGTTGACCTAGTTATAAGTAAGTCTGTAAAATCAGAATGTAAAACAGTGTTTTTTAAAGCTGTTTAATTATATTTTAGGATAGTTTATTACAAACATTTTTATGGATTGGTCGTATATTTAATAATTAAGTTTTTATTTTGATGGAAAAAGAAAAATCAAAAAAGACAAAGGAAGCGAAAAATGGAAGGTCTGAAGTTGTACCCGAAAAGGATTCTGTAGTTAGAATAAATTTTCGCATTCCATCAAAACTGCCATCGGTTTATGCTACGCATTTTTTTGTGCAGGAAACACCCGATGAAGTAGTTTTATCTTTTTTCGAGGTTATACATCCGATTTTGCCTCCCGAAGATGGGGAGGAAAGAACGGAACATCTTAAAGTGCTTCAAGGCAGTGGCGTTGTAGCTGAGTGTGTATCTCGCGTTACCGTAGCTAAACATAAATTTCCTGGATTTGCTCAAGCAATGGCTACTACAGCAGAACGAATTGTAAAAGAATTTGAAAGTTTTGAAGAAAATGCCAACAATCAATCAGACAATAAGAAAAATTAATAGCTTCGCACAACTTCCTAAAGGTTGGCATTACGGTGACGGAAAGCCAATTACTCAAGAAATGATTGAGCAAGCTATAGAGTTTCTCCTTACTGCCGAAGAGCAGAACATTGATGATATCTCTATTACAAAAGAAAGCAAGGGTCAAATAATTTGGGATATTTACGAGCAGTCTTATGAGGTAGCTGAAGAAATATTATGGGAGATTTCTCAGGAAAGTCAGATTATATCCGTCTCGTCCATCTCAAGCACTGGGACTCTAGAGACCAAAGATTCAGAAGTTCACTCTTTCAACGTTCATCAAAAAAACAAGACCCCTCTCGAGGTGTTTCAGTTGTCTCGACAAAATGCGTCGAAAAAAGTGAACGAACAGTTTGTCAACATATACCGCACTTTTACTGCTCAGTCGCAAGCCACCCAGCCGTCTTTTTGCCCTTAAGGAAAGAAAAGTTACATAGCGGTGAATTAATTCAAAAAGACAGTGAATTAATTTGTGATGGTGAAGTCCGTCGAGATACTTGCCATTACAATTTTGTTGGTTGGAATGAAGGGATGTGTAAAAGATTTATTGCACCTTTAGCAGTTACACCAGAAAATTTTGTAATTTGTGATGAAGGTAAAGAACGACATCTAACTTTAGAAGATATTTTAAAATGGAAAGAAGAAAATCCTGATTTCTAAAATAAATAAAAAGTTAAAACACTCCTTGTGTGATAAAAATATTTACGAAGAAAAGCCAATCTTTATGTCTAAAATTGTTTTTTTATACTAACCTTTATTAACTTTTTTGCTCGGCTTGCTTTCTTTTTTACTTGTTTCACCAACAGCGATTTTGTAAATCGGGTTGCCGTTTTTATCCGCATCCGGTATTTTTTTCAAGCGTTTTTTAAGTTCTTTGTCTTCCATAATTTTTTCGTGTCCTTCGCGTATTTCGCGGTCAATATGATTTACTCATTTCTTAATCGCCTGCGCCGCGCCGTTTCCTTGCTACCTCCGAAATAAGTCAAAATCATCACGACAAGATGCGCGGCGAACCAGACATTATCCGCGCCCATATTTTGATAAATATAAATCAAAATCAAAACGCGCGGCATAAAAACGCCGAGCAAAACGTCCGCCCACTGCGGAACGCTGTTTTGCGGATACCAATCTTGCAGGAGATAAACCAGCAAAACAATTCGCGGGAAAAACAAGGAAAAGATTAGAAAATAAATGTCCATATTTCCCTCTTATCATATTCGCAAAGGCATTACGATATATTTGTAATTATAGTTCGTATCGCCTGCGATGTTCATTTGCGTTTGCGCATTTCCGTCTTTGAATTCAAACGCGATTTTCAGACGGTTTCCGGTTTCTTTGACGCGCACGGTTTCGCCTTCAGTTTCTTTTTCGGTTGATTCGCTCGCTTCGCTTTCGCCCGCGCCGACGACGTTTAGAAATTCTTGCAGGTATTGGGCGTTAAAACCGATTTGCACTTCTTCGCCCGCGTATTCGGCGGCGACTTTTTCGTTTGCTTCGCCTTCTTCCGAGCTTTGCGCGCCGATTTCGATTTCGTTCGGTTTGATTGTCAGGCGCACCGAGCGCGTTCTTTCGTCAGCCATTAAGGAAACGCGGCGAATGGCGTTTTTCATTTCTTCGGCGTCGAAAACGACCGTTTTGTCGTTGTCTTTCGGAATGACCATTTCGTAATTCGGAAATGTGCCGGAAAGTTTACGCGTGATGAGCAGCCTGCCGCCGACTTCAAAATAAATATGATTTTCGTCCTGACCGAAACTGACTTCGCCGTCAGCGTCGCGGGCGATTTTCGTCAGTTCCATCAAAGCCTTTTTCGGAATCAGCGAATCCATATTTTCTTTGCCCGCGCCGTCGCCTAATTTCTTTTCGATAAATGCAAGCCGATGTCCATCAGTTGTAACCATTCGCGCCGTTCCGTTTTCAATCATAAATTTCGCGCCGGAAAGCGTAAATCTCGATTGCTCGTTCGTAATCGCAAAAGCAGTGTTCTGAATAAAATGATTAAAAATATCAGTCGAAAGTTTCATCGGCGCGCTTTTGAAACTAGGAACTTCGGGAAACTGTTCGCGCGAAACGCCTGCGAGCTTGAAATTGGACTTTTGACACTTCACCTTGACCCATTCATTGTCTTCCTTCGTAAAATGCACGTCAGCGTCCGGCAGCAGCCTTACAATGTCGAACAGTTTGCGCGCCTGGATGCACATCGAACCGGCTTTTTTAATATCGGCTTCGGCTTCGCAGCGAATCGTTACGTCCAAATCCGTTCCGACAAAACGAATCGTATTCTCCCCAACCGATTCAATCAAGATATTTGAAAGCACGGGAATTGTGCTTTTCTTTTCGACAATGCCTTGAACAAAACCGAGTTCATCTTTTAAAACGCCTTGCTTGATGATAAATTCCATAGCTTATAACTCCTAAAATTTTCTTTATTATACCCAAAATTATACTTTTGTTATCAACGCCTTTTACTATTTCTAATACTTTAAAACATATATATTTATCTAGTAGTAGTAGTAGTGCCTGTGGAAATGTGGAAAACTTTTTTTAAAGTATTGATAATAAAGGAAATATTAAAACAGCTAAAATCAAAGGCTGTGGAAAAGTTCCATTATTTTCACATAAAAATAACTCTAACTAACTGCAAAGATTGTCTATTAGCT
>JAIVJJ010000025.1 GCA_020200095.1 Acidobacteriota bacterium
TTAAAAAACTGTTGCAGCGTACCAGCCCCACCTTCGTTCGGATTACACAGGAGATTGGGTCTGCCGCCGGCAATTAACGCCGGAATGAAACCGAGTCCTGCCGGGTCATAATTTGAAGTTGTTGCCGTGAAGGGCAATCCTGTATTGTATGTAACGATACCGGAAAGCTGATAACCGCCCAAAAGTTTGCCGATAAAGCCTTGCTGCTGTCTGAAAAACGGCAATTCGTAAATGTAGTTTAAGGAAAAGATGTGCCGCCGGTCGAGAGCCGCCCTGCCGTATTCCGCGTTAATATCATAAGAATTCTGCGGAGCGGTCGAGCGGTCGGTTTGATTGTTAGTCAGGTTTTTCGACCAAGTGTAAGCTAGATTTACCTGCGACGCGCCGGAAAAACGATGCTGCGCCGAAATCTGCATACTGTGGTAATTCGAGCTGAAACGCGGCTGAATCATTGTAATTGAACGGTAACCACGATAGGGGCGAAGCTGGTCGAGAATAGTTGAAGCCTGTCCGCCTGCACCAAAGACCGTTCCGGGTGCTTGACACGCCACAGTCGGAGTGGTTGAGGCACCAACTGCACACTGCGAACCCAATGCTCTGCCCGGGGGCAATTCGTTAAGCTCAAAAGCTCCAATCAAATTCGTGCCTTTTGAACCGTAGTAGCCGATGGTGAAAATTGTATCTTTCGTCAATTGCTGCTGCAAATCCAAAGACCAGTGCTGCATATACGGCGTTTGCCAATCGCTTTGAACGCCGCGAATATTTGCCACGGTAGCCGATGCCGCCGCCGCTGGGGTTTGTCCGGCGGGAAGCGGCTGGTCGAGCCGCGTTTGGTTTATCGAAAAAGTTTCTTGATACGGAGGATTTAAGCCGATAATTTGCAGCATTACGCCGTTTAAAACTTGTTCGTGATAAATTCCATAGCCCGTTCTGATTGATGTTTTGCCTTTTCCGAACGGGTCCCACGCCAAGCCGACGCGCGGAGCAAAATCAGTTTTCGGAACATTAACTACAAATTTGCCGTAAGGCGACGCGGTTGGCGTGCAATTCGGCGGAAGAGTCGTCGGAATATTTTGGCTATTGATAATTAGACCATTACAGAAATTTATGCCCGTTCCTGCAACACGGTTTCCGGCACCTGTTACTAAAGGCGCGGCTGCCTGATTGAAAAGTTCCGGAACAAAATTCGTCAAACGTCCGTTTCTATCCCACGGCGAACCGAAGAAAGAATAACGAACTCCGACATACAAAGTAAGATTGCTTCGGACGCGCCATTCGTCCTGAGCAAAGGCTTCGACGTTTCTCTGGCGTAAATCACCCGTATAATCGAAACGCGCTTGACTGAACGAAACATTGTTGCCTAAAAGAAAATTGGCAAAAGCCTGAAAATTAGCGCGGCGTGCCGCATTTGTTTCCTGCGTCGTGGCGTTCGGAGCTAAAACACTTGCCTGAATCGTGCTGGTCGTCAGTGTATTCAAGAAATTGCTAAAAATTCCTTCGTTATTACCGGCTATTGCATTTTCGTTTTTGCGGTATTTTGAAAAGCCGCCGCCGAATTTCATCGTGTGGCTTCCAGAAATCCACGTCATATTACCGCTGATATTATTTTTATCGGAAAAATTGTCATAAAACCCAAATCCTTGCAAAGCACTAAATCCGTTACCCGCAATTGTCGGAATTCGGTCGCGGGTAACCTCATACGGCAATGTAACGGGAATTGACGAATTGGCTCTTGCCAGCAAGCCGACGTTATTGCTTAAAATCGCTCCGTATGCGTATGTGTAACGACCTTCAAAAATCATTCTCGGATTCAAAACGTAAGTTGTTTGAAAAGTTTGCGTCCGACCGGGCGAATCGGTTTCCGTTGTAGAAACGCCTGGCAAGCCCGAACCCTGTGAAAACAGCGCATTTGCTTCGAGCGTCGGAATCGAATCGCGCTGATAACGGTAAAACGCCGACCAGTCTTTAGTAAAACTGTGGTCAATTTTGACGATTTCCTGGCGAAAATCCGAAGTATTTAATGTCGGAAAAGTCAAAGACCTCGTGAGCGGGTCAGTCGGCAGCGGCAATTTGTTATAGACGTTAGTCAGATAAGCCTGAGCAGCCGGATTAATCGGAACGCGTGAAGAAAGCGGAGTTCCTGCCGGAAGCACGTTCAAACAAGTAGCGGTCGTCGTGGTCGGCACATTAGCGCTTAAACAAATGTCAATTGGGAAAATTCCCTGCCGCATATTTGCGTCCGGCACAGTCGAGTTAAGCGTCGGATACCGAATATCTTTGCGCTGTTCTTCAGAAAAGAAGAAAAACGTTTTATCGTATCTTCTGAATATTCCGCCCGGGTTTCCTTCGCCGAAATTAAAGAAATAAACAGGACCGCCGACAGTAAAACCATAGTTGTTATATCTGAACGGACGGCGTTTGATTTTTCCATTGTCATCGCGCCCTAGTGATGCAGCAAGCAGTGGATTTGAATTAGTTAAAAAATCGTTGGCATTAAATACTTCATTACGAACAAATTCAAACAGAGAACCATGAAACTCACTCGTTCCGCTGCGCGTTACGACGTTAACCTGACCGCCGCCGCTATTTCCCGATTCTGCCGGGTAAAGCGAGCGCAAAACTCGAAATTCGCCGATTGAGTCAACGCTCGGATAGGCTTGAATGGTTATGTTCGAGCCTCGGTCGGTAATATCCGCGCCGTCAACGGTAAATGTATTTTGACTGCTGCGCGCACCGTTCACCGCGATATTAATTGTATTTGCTTGTCCATCGGGATTAGTCGTTCCAACATATACCTGGTCGGCAAGATCATTTGAAACGCCGGGCGCAAGAGTTACAAGCTGTACGAAGTTACGATTGTTGATAGACAATTCACGCACCTGGTCGCCGTTAATTACTGTTCCGACAGTCGGTGTTGATAATTCTACCGCTACTTGATCGGCTTCAACCGTTACGACTTCCGAAATATTTCCCGCTTCAAGCGTGAAATCAACTGTGCGCCGCTGTCCGATATCGAGTCTTATATCGGTTTGCACAGATTTCTTAAAGTTTGCCGATTCAACCGTAATTGAATAGAGAGTAACCGGCAAATTTGGGGCGGAATAGACGCCGTCATCACTCGTTGTCGTGGTGCGAACCACGATATTGTCTTTGGTCGGGTCGGTAATGGTTACTGTCGCCCCGGGAATAGCTGCGCCCGAAGCGTCGCGCACTGTTCCATTAATTGTGCCTGTCGTTTCTTGTGCCGATGCCGAACTGCTCGCGCCAAAGCACAAAAAAGCAACAAACATAAAAAGCACTGTTTCCCTTAAATTACATTTCATTTTCTTTCTTTCCTCTTTCAAAAATTAAAGAATAAGATTGCCGGCTATAAGAAAAATTTAGATTTTTGGAAATATATTCAATTTTTCGTTATGGTTAAATTCGCAAAAATCCTAAATCAAATTAGCAAAACTAAGTAAACAAAAGATGTAACGAAAAATTGAGAGCGTAGAATTTGGTTATAACTTGAAAACAACTATTTGTAAAGCAAAAACTGTGCGCAAAGTTTTTTAAATTTTTCAAAGCCCGCCGCTGACAATTTTTTGTTTTCTTTAACTCGTCACTCATTTGATTTTTCAAAAATTTCATTTAGAAATTAAGACCAAAAATTACCCGTGACGCTTTTACCTAGGTCACGGGCGATTACAGTTTCGTTAATTTCGCGCTTTAGAAAATATAACGCAGCGAAAGTTGAATATTACGCGGCGAATATCCGGTTGCTTCACCGGTGATTCGTCCAAAGTTGATCGAAGCTAAGTCTGGATTCGGGAAACCATACTGAACTTTATTAAAGGCGTTAAAGAAATCGGCACGCACCGAGATGCGATGATTTGAGTTTTCGCCGAACGGCAGCCGAAACGTTTTATAAAGACTCAAATCTACGTTATTTACGCCGTCAATGTAAAAGGTATTGCGCCCTAAAATACAGCAGCCGTAATCGCCGACCGTCGGCGCCCGGAAAGCCTCGCGCGGCAGACTTTCAACCGACGTATTCGGGTTGTTGATACGTTGTCCTAAAATCGAAGGGTCAACAATTGCCGGACGAATTTCAGTGAAGCCATCAAAATTCAAATCGCCGAAACCGCTGCTATTAACTATCGTAAATGGCGTTCCGTGCGCGAATCTCCAGACTGCGGAGATATTCCATCCGCCCAAAAGATTACCGACAAAATCCGTTCGATTGTTGAAAAACGGCGATTGATAAGCGGCGAACAGCGTAAAGCGGTGCGGCGTGTGGAAGCGCGATAGAGCGCGTGACTGGCGCGAATCGGGACCGTTGACGTTCGAGTCGCCCGTGCCGACGTTGGTCGCTTCCGAAGTTGTATCAATCGCCTTACTCCAGGTGTAAGCCGCACTCGCCGAAAGCCTTCGGCTGAGACGTTTTTTGTATTCGATTTGTAAGCCGTTGTAATAACTCCACGCGCCGTTGGCGACAATTGTGTTCGTGCCGAAACGCCCGTCGGGGCGTCGTTCGTTGATGCGCGGCACCCGGAAGCTGTATTCATTCGCGCCGAGCGGAACTGCAACAGGACATAGTGTGGTAAACCCGATAAAATTTGCGGTATTGGGCGTTCCTGAACCTGTTCCGGCGCATTGCGGGTCAGCCGCAAGACGAAGCGTCTGTCCGCGAACATCGACGCGGCGTGGGTCGTTTGTCGGTAAGGAGTTGAAAGGGACGCCTCCAATCGAAGCGTACAGAACATTTGGCGCGTTGTTCGGATGATTGACGACGACGATGCCGTTCGGGTCATTCGAGGGCAAATTGCCTTGCGTATACCGCAGCAAGCCGATGCCGCGGTTGCCCGAATAAGTAAATCGGATACTCGATTTAAACGGCAGTTCACGTTCATAAGACAAACTCCACTGCTGCGTGTAAGGCATTTCCAAATCGGGATTAACCTGCACTTCGGTATATCTTACAGACGGCGGTGCGCCTGGCGTGAAGACAAATCCATTTGACGGGTCAGCCAGATTCGTGCTGCCGCTAAAAGCGAGTGACACGGCGTTTGGCGGATTAAACCGGACAGAAGCGCCGGTTTGCGAAAACACCGATTGGAAAATGCGCCCATGATAGATGCCGTAGCCGCCGCGAATCGAAGATTGTCCGCCTCTGCCGAACAGCGTATTGAGAATGCCTCTCTCAAAATTCGGGCTGTAAGCGAAACCGACACGGGGTTGGAAATTGTCTTTGTCGTCGCCGTAAACGTAATTGATGCGCTCTTTGACTTCACGCGCCGCAGCAACCAGTTCGTAACGGAATCCAAGGTTAAAAGTTAGATTGCTTCTGACTTTCCAGTTGTCTTCGGCGTAAAAGTTATACTCGCGTAAACGGTTTTCGAGAAAAAACGGTCCGAAACCTTTTGTGTATGTTGTTACGCAGCCGTTTAAGAAAGCGTTGTAAGCCGTGCCGTAATTCGTGCCGCCGCAAGTAGCGGTAAAATTATAGAAACCGCGCGAAAAGCTGTCGGCTAAATCGTCCAGCATTGACGGGCGGATGTCGGTTCCGACTTTAATGAAATGGCTGTTAAAAAGAATTGTCGAAAGGTTATAAACAAACTGATTGTCGGTTTGGTAACGGTTAATCGGAAACGAGCCGGCGTTGCCGATAATCGAACCGGCAACCGGACTTCCCACAAAACGAATAATCGGTGTATCGTTTCCCGCTTTGATACCGACCAGCGTTGTTCGCAAGCCTAAGCCGTAGCGAAATTCACCGACCGTTTGGTTCGAGAAAAGATGCGTCCACGTCACGCCGATGTTTTGCTGTTTGTTGTTTTGCCTCGTCGCTTCGCCGACAATGATGTCGTCGTTGTCGAAAATCTGACGCGTGTATTGGTAACGAGCCGTTACCGTGTCCGATTGACGCGGATTCCAATCAATTCTGCCGGAAAAATCGTCGAGCGGGCGGTTAAAACCGATTTGTCCCTGGTAAGTGCGCGAACTGCGCGCATCGTTCGGCGTCAGTTCAGTAGGAAAGCGGTCAACCACCGATTGAATAAAAGCGCGATTGGCGGGCGTGTTATTAGCTGGAGTTTGCGCGAACCAATTTGCTGGATTGCGCTCGCTCGCTAAAAACAAATCGCGCGTGTAATTGAGCGCGCCGCTTTCTCTTTTCCAATCGGCACTGATGAAGCCGAATAAATTGTTTTTGAGGACCGGAAATCCGACGACAAAACCCATTTGATTACGGCGATTAACGGGCTTCGGAATGCCGGTCGAAAAATGTCGTTTGGCGTTCAGCGAACTGTTGTTGTGATAGATATACGCTTCGCCGTCAACTTTGTTTGTGCCGTTTTTAGTCTGCACCAAAACGACCGCGCCATAGCCGCGTCCGAATTCAGCCGAAAAATTGTTTGTTAGAACCTGAAATTCCTTGATTGTCGCCAGCGATGCGCCCTGTCGGTTTTGATTCTCCGAAGCGTCATCGTTGTTCACGCCGTTGATTTGAAATGTCGCGCCGCGCGTTCCCGTGCCGTTAAAGTTGATAGATGAACCGGAAGAAGTCGTCGGATTATTTTGCCCGGAGGTCGGGTTTTCCTGAAAGCCAGTAAAAGTTTCGGCGAGTGTTAAAAAATTGCCTTGATTGAAAGTAGGTTTAGCTTCGATTTCCTGCGTTGTCAAAGTGCCTTTAACTTCAGCATTAGTTGTGTTAATCGGTGGTGGTTCGTCGGTAATTGTTACTTCAGCGCTGACCGACGGGTCGAGCCTAAAATCAACTTGCGTTGTTTGATTCAACGTTACGTCAATATTTTCCCGCGTTACAAGACCAAAACCCGCTTGATTAGCCGACACCCGGTAACGTCCGAGCGGTAAAAACGTGGCATTATACGAGCCGTCCTCGTTCGTCGTCAAACTGCGCGTCAGACCGGTTTCGGTATTGACGATTTCAACCGAAGCTCCGACCACAATTGCGCCGTTAACGTCGGTAATCGTTCCTTTTATTGTTCCGGTAACGGTTTGTGCTGCTGCAAAATCGCCTAAACACAAACTACAAGCTAAAGCGATAAGCATAAAAAGCGGCGTTTGCCTTACATTACGTTTCATTGTCTTTCTTTCCTCTTTCAAAAATTAAAGATAAAATTGCCAACTATAAAAGATATTTAGATTTTGGGAGAAATCCTTAAATTTTTCTTATGGATGATTACACAAAAGCTTTTAATCTTAATCAGCAAAACCGGATAAATATAAAATTGTAACAAAAATTTAAGAGTGTAGAATTTGGTTATAACCTGAAAACAATTATTTGTAAAGCAAAAATTTCGCACGACAGACGATTGCGGATTGCCGAATAATCCGCGCGCTTAAAACTGCCTATCCCGAATCGAATTCGTCAGAAAGCGAGTTTTGATTTCGGCTTTTGCTTTACAAATCGTCTTACCTATACAACAAAAACCGAGCGCCACGTGATTTAAAGTTTTCCAAATCCGCAGCCCACGCTTTTTCGATTTCTTCGGGCGCGTCGCCGAGTTTTATTTTTTCAAAAGTTTCCGTGTTTGCCAGCAAACGGTTGTATCTTTCGGTCTGCCAATCGTTCGGGAAAAGTTTTCTGAGCGCGACGGCGATTTCGATTCCCGTGCGAACGGGTTTAAAACTTTCACGGTTGGTAATGATTATATTGATTCCGCCGAGTTCTTGATTGGCAAAAACCGATGCTTTCGGCGTGTATCTGATTGGCACGAAACGCACGCCGTTTAAATTTCTTGCGTTCAAATACGCCGCGAGTTTTTGTCCATCGAGCCAGGGCGCGCCAATTACTTCAAACGGTGTGTCAGTTCCGCGCCCGACAGATAGATTTGTTGTTTCCAATAAACCGATTCCGGGATAAAGTGTTGCTTCCGTTAAACTTCGCATATTGGGCGAAGGATTCGTCCAAATTTGATTTGTCTGGTCGAACCACATCGAGCGCGTCCAATTTTCCGTTTTGACGATTCTTAAATCAGCGCCGATTCGTTTTTCCGCGTTCATCATTTGCGCGAGTTCACCAATTGTTAAGCCGTGCCGTACGGGAACAGTGTGCGAAACGACAAACGATAATTTGTCTGCGTCGGCGGTTGCGCCTTCGACAGTCGCTCCGCCAATCGGATTTGTGCGGTCTAAAACAAATATAGGAATTTTCGCTTTTGCCGCTTCTTCCATCACGTTGAGCAAAGTCGTTTCGTAGGTGTAAAAGCGAACGCCGATGTCTTGAATATCGAAAACAACCGCGTCCAAATTTTTTAATTGCTCCGGCTTCGGTCGACGCGTTTCGCCGTAAAGTGAATAAATTGGCAAGCCTGTTTTTTCGTCTGTCGAGTCCGAGATTTTTTCCTGGTCGAGTTGACCGCGAATGCCGTGTTCAGGAGCGAATAGGGCGACGAGTTTGACGTTCGGCGCATTCTTCAAAACGTCAATCGTTTGTTTGCCGCTTAAATTTCTGCCCGTATGATTTGTGACCAAGCCGACGCGCAAATTATTTAATTCTTTGAAATTGTTTTTTTCTAAAACGTCAATACCGTTTAAGACAACTGCGGATTGCGGATTGCGGATTGCGAAATTTTGGGAATTTGCGTTTGCAACTTGCTCCCGGAATTTCGGAATTTGCGCCGCGACTTGTGACGAATAAATGTCTTCGGCAAGACGCATCATTTCAATCGGCGTGTCTTCAATTGCCGACGCGACGACGGTTGCAACTCGCGCGCGAAGCGGCGTTACGTCGCCTTTGCCATCCGGGTGAACGCGGTTGGAAAGAAAGACAACAAAGGTTTGCGAAACGCGGTCAATCCAAACCGAAGTTCCCGTAAAACCTGTGTGACCGAATGAGCCGAGCGGAAAAAGCTCGCCTCGATTCGATGAAAACGATGTATTCATATCCCAGCCGAGTCCGCGGGTCGCGCCCTCTTCGGAAACGACAATCGGTGCTGTCATTCGAGCGATGGTTTGCGCTGATAAAATTCTTTTCCCATCTAAACTGCCGCCGTTCAAAAGCATTTGACAGTAACGCGCTAAATCATCTGCCGTTGAAAAAAGTCCGGCGTGTCCGGCGATTCCATTCATTCGAAAAGCCGTTGGGTCGTGAACTTGTCCGCGCAAAATTTGATTACCTGTTTTTTCATCGCCTTCAAATTTCGAGCCGAGATAACTATTTTGACCTTTTATATTTTCGGTTGGCGCAATTTGTGGAATAAGTTTTCTTTCAGAAAATGTTTGGTCGTTTGTTATACCTGATATTCTAAATGTTGGTGTGAATTCACTATTTTTCATTTGCAGAGGCGAAAAGGTATTTATTCGTGCAAAAGATGACAAATCATTTTGGTTTACTCGCCCAATAATTTCGCCCAGCACAATAAAACCAATATCCGAATAAACAAACCGCGTTCCCGCCGGTTGCCGCAATTTCTCTTTATAAAGCGCCTGCAACATTCCTTGGCGCCCCGTCCATTTTTCGCCCAAATCAAAATCAGGTCGGTAACCGGAAACGTGCGTGAGAAGTTGCTGAATCGTAACTCGTTTGGCATTTTCGTCTTCGATTTCAGGAATGAATTTACCGATTGTGTCGTTCAAACGAAGTTGCCCGCGCTCAACCAAAATCATTATGCTCGTCGCCGTCGCAATCGGTTTCGTCAAACTCGCCACGTCGAAAATCGTGTCAACCGTCATTTTTTCAACCGTAGGCACGAGCGAACGATTTCCGTAAGCCTTGCGGTAAACGATTTTTCCCTTGTGTCCGACAATCACAACCGCACCCGGCAGTTTTTTATCCGCAATGTCTTTTTCAACCAGAGCATCAATTCGGTTAAGCTTTGCGACATTCATTCCGACCGATTGCGGCGTGGCAATCGGCAAATATTGAGCTTTAGTAAAAGCGCAAAAAATTAACGTCAAGGCGCAAATACGCAGGGGCGCTGAGGAAGCGAATATAGAAAACAAATTTTCCTTTATAATATGCTTAAAAATCTTTGCGTCCTGCCGTCTTTGTGCGCTTGTGTTAAAAAATAATCTTTTCATCTTGTCGCTTTCAGTTCCCTTTCTCTTTCTTTAAAACTATCCTTGCAAAGTTTGACAAATTCTTTCGCAATCGGCGAAAAGTATCCGCCTCTAAGTCTTGCTAAACCCAAATTCCACTTAATTTCTGCGCCTTCGATGAGCCACGAAACGAGTTTTTTTTCGCGAATCTCTTTGGAAATGCTTTTGGCGCCCGCAATGCCGACGCCCATCTGATTTTCAACCATTTTGTTGATGGCTTCCTGCCGTGAAAGTTCCATTACAACATTCGGACGGACGTTTGCCGCCGCGAAAAAATCGTCAATCATACGGCGCGTGTTTCCGCCCTGTTCGCCTAAAATCAGTTGTTCGCCCGCTAAGGTCGCCGCGCTAATAAATTTTTCCTTCGCCAGCGGATGTTGCGGATGAGAGATGGCGACAATTTCGTCGCTGAAAAGCAAATCGGTCTGGACGTTGGAAGTTTCGACCGGCAAAGAAACAAACGCAATATCAATGTTGCCGTGCTGGATTTTATCAACTAAAACCTGGCTTGTGCCGGAACTGACAGTAATTTCCGCATTCGGAAATCTTCCTTTCAGTTTTTCCAAAATATTGGGGAGCTGCGCGGTGGCAAACATGGCAGAAGCCGAGCCGATGCGAAGACGTCCGTATTCTGCGCCCGCAATTTCGGCAATTTCCGCTATTGCCGAATCGTGTTCGCGCAGAATTTTTCTGGCTCTATCAACCAGCACTTCTCCCGCTTCGGTTAAAATTACGCGGCGCGGGGTGCGGGTAAAAAGCTGCAAGCCGACTTCTTCTTCTAATTGACGAATCTGCATCGAGATTGCCGCTTGCGTAATATTTACTTGCCGCGCTCCTGCCGTAAAAGTCCTTGCTTCGGCAATTGCCAAAAACGCTTTTAATTGTCTGATTTCCATTTTCTTTAGCGGTGAACTTTTGAACGGTGAGTTTGTTGTTTTCAGTTAACCACTCACCACTCATCACTAAGATTTATTGCATACATAAAATCTTTTAGATTTGATTATATGTCAAGTTTGAATAAAATAGAACAAAATTTTTCACGCTCGGAAAATTTCAAAAATGCCAGCCAAATCGCAAAAAACCAAACATCAACGCATATTTCACAATTTATATTTGGGCGTTGATGGTGGCGGAACGAACACACGCGCCGTTTTGCTGAACGAAGAAAAATTGATGATTGGTGAAGGTTTCGCGGGCGCGTCAAATCCTTTACGCGTCGGGGTCGAAACAGCAGTTTCAAACATTTTTAGCGCCGTTGACGCGGCTTGTGATGAAGCGAATAAAATCCGCAACGATATTGTTTCGGCAATATTCGGTTTAGCGGGTGTGCGGCGCGTTGATTTGCGGCAGCGCGTTCGTGAGCGCATCGCTCAAAATTTGGAAATAAAAAAAATTGAAGTAGTTACTGATGCGGAAATTGCGCTTTACGGCGCGACTTTGGGAAAAGCGGGAGTTGTCATTATTGCGGGAACCGGTTCTATCTGCTACGGAAAAAATGAAAAAGGCGAAACTGCCGTTGCAGGCGGTTGGGGACCGCTGGCAGGCGACGAAGGCGGCGGCGCGAGCATTGCGCGACGCGCGCTGCAAGAAATTGCAAAAGCGACGGACGGACGCGGAAACCGGACTCGCCTGAGCGAAGCCGGAATTGATTATTTTCGCACTTCGTCGCCGGAAAATTTACTGACCGCGATTTACACTCCGCAGATGGACAACGCAAAAATTGCGGGCTTTGCACGCTTGGTTGTCGAAACTGCTAAGGAAGGCGATGAAATTGCCGTCGAAATTTTAAGAGAAGCCGGCTTTGAACTTGGTCTTGCCGCCAATGCCGTGATAAAAAAATTAAATTTACAACGCAGAAAAGTTCCGATTGGATACGTTGGGAGCATTTTTCACGCGGGCGAGTTGATTACTTCTTCGCTGCTCGAAACGGTTCATTCGCTTGCTCCGAAAGCCTATTTGGCTGAACCGATTTTACAACCGGCAACTGCCGCCGCGTGTGTCGCTTTTGATGTGTATAAAAAAACCGGAAAGCCGTAAAATTTATTGCTTACAAGTAGTTTGATTTTGTAACATATCTTCCAACGCCTTTNNNCCTTTTATGCTTTCTTCGTTTCAGAGCTTTGTTGAACTGTTTTAAAGGGCGGCAATTTAATTTTATAAAAAAAGGAGCGGATAAAATGGAAAGTCGAGCAAAAATTTTAGGACACGCAATTCACCCGATTTTGATTGTGTTTCCGTTAGGGCTTCTGGCAACTGGCGTCGTTTTCGATGTCATTTATTTAATCTGGGGAAATCCGACAATGGCAACAGTAGCGTATTGGATGATTGTTGCCGGAATTATCGGCGGAGCACTCGCTGCGCCGCCAGGCTGGATTGATTGGTTTGCTATTCCTTCGGGAACACGCGCGAAATCAGTCGGTTTAATTCACGGACTTGGCAACGTATTAGTGCTTATTTTATTTATCGGAAGTTGGTGGCTGCGCCGCGATGCGCCGGACAGACCGGAAATGCTTGAACACATTTTGTCTTTTACCGGAGCGGGTTTGGCTTTGTTTACAGGCTGGCTCGGCGGTGAATTGGTCGAACGCCTCGGCGTCAGCGTTGACCCTGGAGCGCATTTAGATTCGCCTAATTCACTTTCGGGTCGTCCGGCAAGTGAAAACAGGAAATAGTGGTAAGTGGTAAGTGGTAAGTTTTCGGTTTTTCACTAACCACTTACCACTAAATTAAGGAGTTTGGGCAATGGGAATACAATTAAAAAAACTTGACGTGCAGGTTGTTGTTATAACCGGCGCGACGAGCGGCATCGGGCTTGTAACGGCGCGGATGGCGGCAAAACGCTATGCGAAATTAGTTTTAGCCGCTCGCAACGAAGACGCGCTGCGTGAATTAACAGATGAAATAAATGAAGCGAACGGCGAAGCGATGTATGTTGTCGCCGATGTCGGCAGCGAAGCGGACGTGCAGAAAATCGCCGATGAAGCGTTAGGGCGTTACGGCAGATTTGATACGTGGATAAACAATGCGGGCGTTTCGGTTTACGGACGACTTGATGAAATTTCCAACGAAGATCATCGTCGGCTTTTTGAAACGTATTATTGGGGCATTGTTTACGGTTCAATTGCGGCAATCAAGTATTTACGCAAACACGGCGGCGCGTTGATAAATGTCGGCAGCGTTTTAAGTGACCGAGCCATTCCGCTCCAAGGCGCGTATTGCGCTTCAAAACACGCCGTTAAAGGCTTTACTGATTCTCTGCGAATGGAACTTGAAGAAGAAAACGCGCCCGTTTCCGTAACGCTCATAAAACCGAGCGCGATTGACACGCCCTACAAAGACCACGCCAAAAATTATCTTGAAGTAGAGCCGGAAAATCCGCCGCCCGTTTATGCTCCCGAAACAGTTGCCGAAGCGATTTTGTATTGCGCCGAAAACCCTGAAAGAGACGTATTCGTTGGCGCAGGCGGCAAAGCGCTTTCAGCTTTGGGTGAATATGCGCCGCGCGTAACCGACAAAGTAATGGAATTGGCAATGTTCGATTTACAAAAAACCGAAGAGCCGCCATCTCACGAAAAAGAAGGACTTTACGATTCGGCAGACGGTTCTTTAAGAGAACGCGGCGGTTATAGCGGTTACGTTGCCGAAAGCAGTCTTTATACAAAAGCGTCGCTGCATCCGGCGGTAACAGGCGCGGTTGTAGCGTTAGGAATCGGGCTTGTATATTTTGCGTTAAAGAGAAACGACGATAAGTAAAGAATTTTCTGTATTGTTATACTTTAAACAAAGGGCAGTTGCTTGACTGTTCTTTTATTTTCTGGCGAGCCATACAAAATTTTTAACGAAATTTTAAAATCCATTGGAAAAAGTTAATGTTTCTCTTGACTGAAACGCACGGTTAAAGGCATTCTTTTATTCACAAAATGTTGCCCGTAACCGAACAGGAAAATCCGCGCACCTTAAATATTGACAAGGTTTCTACGCTCGAAGCAGTTCGTTTAATTAACGCGGAAGACAAGCTCGTTGCCGAAGCGGTTGAAAAAGTTCTGCCGCAGATTGCTCAAACAGTTGATAAAATTGTCGAAAGATTAAAAAATGGTGGACGACTTTTTTACGTCGGAACAGGCACGAGCGGACGCATTGGCGTTTTGGACGCTTCGGAAATTCCGCCGACTTTCGGTGTGTCCTACGATTTAGTGCAAGGTGTTATCGCGGGCGGCTACGATGCGCTCTACAAGGCTACCGAATCATCGGAAGATAGCAAGGAAGCCGGAAAAATTGATCTGCAAAATCGCGGCTTGAACAAAAAAGACGCGCTCATCGGCATCGCCGCTTCGGGCAGAACACCTTATACAATCGGCGCTGTTGAATTTGCGCGAAATTTAGGCTGCTTTACGGCTTGCATTACGTGCGTCCCCGATTCGGCAATTACAAAAGCGGTTGAAATTGCGATTGTTCCAATTGTCGGCGCGGAAACAATCGCCGGTTCAAGTCGAATGAAAGCGGGAACGGCGCAGAAAATGGTTTTGAATATACTTTCGACCGTTTCGATGATTCGTCTCGGTTACGTCAAAGGCAACCGAATGACGAATGTGAAATCTTCAAACATCAAATTAAAGGAACGCTCTTTGCGAATTTTGGTGGCGGAAACTTCTCTTGACGAAACGGCGGCGCAAAATTTAATGAACGAATCAAATGACGATTTGCGCCTTGCGCTTGTAATGTTCAAGGCAAATGCGAATCGAGAAACGGCGGAAAATGCTTTGGAGAAAACTAATTTTATCGTCGAGAAAGCAATTGAATTAATCAAATAAAATGCAAACTTTAGATTTAATCATCATTTTCGGCTATCTCATCGGCGTCACGCTGTTCGGCATTTGGTTCGCGCCGAAACAGGAAACGACTGAAGATTATTTTGTCGGCGATAGAAGTGTGCCATGGTGGGCGATTGCCGCTTCGATTGTCGCTACGGAAACTTCGACGATTACGTTCATCTCCGTTCCCGGAATTGCGTTTGCGAAAGGCGGAAATTTCCAATTTTTGCAGCTGGTTTTCGGTTATATGCTCGGAAGAATCGTGATTTCCCTGCTCTTTATTCCGATGTATTTTCGCGGCGAGCTGCAAACGGTTTATCAGCTTTTGGGTGAACGTTTCGGCTCGAAAGTAAAGATGCTTGCATCGGCGTTGTTCGTTGTGATGCGAAATATCGCCGACGGAATCAGACTTTTATTAACGGCGATAGTTCTGGCGGCGGTTTATGTTGCTTTTCAGCCAAACGCCGATCATTGCTTCGATAATTTTACTAGGCGCGATTATGATAATTTTCACTTATTACGGCGGAATGGAAGCGGTGATTTGGGTTGAGGTTGTGCAATTGGCGATTTACATCTGCGGCGCGATTGCCGCGGCAGTCGTGATTTTAAATCAAGTCGAAGGCGGAATGCCGAGCGTTTTACAAATCGGACAGCAGTTCGATAAATTTGATTTGTTTGATTTCACGCTCGATTTTACGAAAACTTATACGTTTTGGGCAGGACTCGTCGGCGGCTGTTTTTTAACAATGTCCACGCACGGAACAGATCAATACTTGGTTCAACGCTATCTTTGCACAAACAAACCGAGCCGAGCATCGCTCGCATTGCTTTCAAGCGGCGCGGTTGTTTTGGGACAATTTATCGGCTTTCTATTTATCGGCGTTTTGCTGTTTGCATTTTACGCTCCGCACACCGCGGCTGAATACGCAAACGCCGGTGTTGTCAATTCAGGTATTCCAGCAACTTTTCCGTTTACAGGCGGCGACAAGGTTTTTCCCGATTTTATTACCAAACATATGCCTTCGGGACTTTCGGGTTTGGTTGTCGCGGCGATTTTCGCGGCGGCGCTTTCATCTTCTCTGAACTCAATTGCGGCAACTTTTGTCAACGATTTATACAAGCCTTTTAAAGCGACAGCCGACGACAAACATTTTTTGCGTGTTTCGCATTGGCTAACGCTCGTTTTCGGCATCGTTCAAATCGCCGTTGCTTTAACCGTAATGAAACAAAATCGTTCCGCGCTTGACCAAGCCCTTTCGATAGCATCACTTTTTAACGGTCCGGTTTTGGGCGTGTTTTTAGTCGGCGCATTTATAAAACGCGCCAATCAAACGTCAGCTTTAGTCGGAATGTCGGTCAGCATTTTGCTGATGCTTTATCTGAAATTTTTTACGCCGATTGCCTGGACGTGGTATGTTTTAATTGGAAGTTTGACAACGCTTTCTGTCGCGTGGCTGGCAAGTTTAATAGTTAGCAGAGATGTGCGAGATTAACAGGAATGAGAAAAAATTCTGCTCACCATTATTTATCGTTTTTGAGTTCTTCTTTTGAAATGAATTTAATTTCTATGAAAAAAATAATTGCTTTTCTATCCGTAGTCATCTGTGTTCATCTGTGGTTAATTCCCGCTTTTGCTTTGCAACCGCAGAAATTTCGTCCTTCGGAAAAGGCTTATAAGTGGGCTGACAAACAGCTTAAAAAAATGAGCTCGGACGAGCGAATCGGTCAACTCGTTCACGTCGGCATTAACGCGCGTTTTTTAAATCAGGAAAGTCCCGAATTTCAATCGTTAAAACGCCAGGTTATCGACAATAAAATCGGCGGAATAATCGTTTTTGTCGGCAGCGTTTATGAAACCGTGCATTTGGTTAATCGAATGCAGGAAAGCGCGAAAATACCGCTTCTGATTTCATCGGACTTTGAAACTGGCGTCGGAATGCGCTTTGAAGATACAACGAATTTTCCCTGGAATATGGCGATTGCAGCCACCGGAAATCCCGAATTTGCCCGACGGCAGGGCGAAATTACAGCGCGTGAGGCAAGAGCGTTGGGCGTACAGTGGGCTTTCGCGCCGACGGTTGACGTGAATAACAATGCTGATAATCCGGTCATAAATGTTCGCTCTTACGGCGAAAATCCAAACGACGTAGCGCGTTTTTCCGTCGCTTTTACCGAAGGCTTGCAATCAGGAAATATTTTAGCGACGGCGAAGCATTTTCCCGGACACGGCGATACGGCGGTTGACTCACATCGCGGTTTGCCGATTATAAATTTTTCGCGCGAACGGCTCGGACAAATTGAGCTTGTGCCGTTCAAATCAGTTCTTGACGCGGGCGTCGGCTCGGTAATGGTCGCGCATATTTCGCTGCCGCAGATTGACGCGACCGAAATCAAACCGCTCAAACAATCAATCAAAGCTTCTTACACAGAATCGGAAGTAATCACCGAAGGTACAACGATGCCCGCGACTTTATCGCCGAACGTGATAACGAAAATGCTGCGCAACGAAATGAAATTTGACGGTCTTATTGTAACCGACGCGATGGATATGAGCGGTTTGACACTTTATTTTAATCAGGATGAAGCAGCGGTTCGCGCAGTTTTAGCGGGCGCAGATGTTTTGCTCAAACCAGCGAACGCAGATTTGGCAATTAAAGGTTTGAAGAAAGCCGTTCAATCGGGCAGAATTTCCGAACAGCGAATCAACGAATCGGTTCGCAAACAACTCGCGTGGAAATACGAATTAGGTTTATCGAAACAAAAAATTACGCCGCTTGAGATGATTGACACAAGCGTTTCGGGTTCGCAGACGCGGCAGTTAGCCGATGAAATCGGCACAAACGCGATGACTCTGGTTAAAAACGAAGGTAAAAATTTGCCTTTGACAAAAGACAAAAAAGCTACGGTTTTGTGCATCACCAACGGCGAAGACCGACTTTTTGTCGGCAACACTTTTACGCAAGTTTTGCGCAGTCTCGGACTAAATGCCGAAAGAATTGTCATTGACGAACGCTCAACTCAAAAAGAAATTAGCGAAGCAATTGAAAAAGCAAAAGCGTCCGAAGTTGTGATTGCCGGACTTTTCGGTCGCGTGCGTTCGGGCGCGAAAAACAGCGTTGGTCTGCCGGACGCGGGCGCAGAAGTTTTGCGCAAAGTTCTGAAGAACAATCCGAATACAATAAATGTTAGTTTTGGCAATCCATATCTTTTACGCGGTTTTCCCGAAATGCGAAATTACATTGTCGCTTACGGCGATATGCCGAGTTTGCAGCGCGCCGCCGCCCGCGCTCTTTTCGGAGAAATTGATTTTACGGGAAAACTGCCCATTTCAATTGCGCAGAATTACCCACGCGGCACGGGTTTGAGTTTGAAGAAATAAGTTTTCAGCCACGCGCTTACACAAATAACACGAATAAAATAAAAGATAATTTGTGTTATTCGTGTAAGCACGTGGCTAAATTGTTTATGAAAAATTGGGAAATCGAAAATTTTCTCGAAGTCAAAAACAATCAATTACACATCAGCGGTGTTTCGGCAATCGAATTGGCGGAAAAGTACGACACGCCGCTTTTTGTTTTTTCCGAAGGAAGAATTCGCCAAAATATCGAAAGACTAAAACGTGCCGAAAATTTTATTGATTGCAAATTAAAAATCTGTTATGCCGCGAAAGCCAATTCAAATATGGCGATTTTGCGCGTTGTAAAAAATGCAGGCGCGGATTTGGAAGTTAACTCGGGCGGTGAACTTTGGAAAGCATTAAAAATGGGATTCGCGCCCAAACAGATAATTTTTAACGGAACAAGCAAAGAAATTTGGGAACTCGAAAACGCCGTCAATGCCGGAATTTACGCAATTCAGGTTGATTCGCTGCTTGAATTAGCTTTGATTGAAGAAACGGCGCGGCGACTCGATAAACGGGTGAATGTTTCACTGCGGCTCGTTCCCGAAATCGAAACGAAAACGCATTCGGGATTGCAAACCGCGCTTTTGACTTCAAAATTCGGGATGATGCCCGATGAAGCGTTGTCAGCATTTCACGTTTACAAAGATTCAAAATTTCTCAATTTGAGCGGTATTCACCTTCACATCGGCTCGCAAAACCCGGAAGCCGCGCCCTACGCCGCTGCTTTGAAGATGCTTTTTGAAAACCTTGTACTGATTTACAACGAAACCGGATTGAAACTTTCGCATTTGAATTTGGGCGGCGGTTTTCCGGTTAATTATTTGCACGACGATTCACACGCAATAGATTTTCCGCAGGCGCAGCGCGAAATGTTTTCGGCAAATCTCGAACCCGCCGAAGTTTTGGAAAATGCCTGGCGCATTGTCAAAGAAACGGCAAGCCGAGTGAACGCTTCGCATCTGCTGGAAAACACAACGCTGCTTTTAGAGCCGGGTAGGAGCGTGATTTCCGACGCGGGCGTTTGTTTGACGACCGTGAGAAACATCAAAGAGCGTCCGTTGAGCGAAGTGAACCTGCGAAGAAATAAATCGAGTCTTGAAAGAGCGCGGCAAAAACCGAAACAATCGGGCGTATCATTCGGACTTTATGATATTGAGTATAAATTCGTTAATCCAAAAGTAAACGCCGTTGTTTGGCTACTAACAAACGCCGGTTTTAACATTCTGCTCTCGATGGAAACTTACAAATGGTATTATCACCTGATTTCCGCCGAACGCGCAGGTGAAGCGCACAATTTTCCATACAAACTCGCCGGACCGCTTTGCGACGGCGGCGACGTTTATTTTGATATTGAAGGCTTGAATCGCTTGCCGGATTATCGTCTTCTGCCGGAAAATGTTCAGCCGGGCGAGGTTTTAGCTTTGCTCAACTGCGGCGCGTATTCACTGGCGCAAATGTCGCAATATAACGGGCGATTCCTGCCCGCCGTAGTTTTGATAGACGAAGACGGTAAAGTTGAATTAGTCAGAAGGCGCGATAACTATGAAGATTTGGTAACGAACGATATTTTTTAGAATTTGTTTAATGACGATGTTGGCGGCGCGGAAAACTCACGCAAGTTTAATTTTGTTAACGTGGCTGTTTGCCGCTTACTTTTAAAGCAAGCCTCTTTCTTTCACGCGTAGATAGGTTTCAAGAAGGCGCGGGGCGAGTGTCTGCGTCGTTACGTCCAAAGCCAATCCGCCGAGCATTTCAACGAGTCGCAAAGCTGATTCGCGCTGATGAATAATTTCTTCCGCCGCCGATTGCACGAAAACGTCTTTTAATTCTTTCGGCGCTTCACTCACGGTTTGATTTAAATCGCGGTCGCCTATGCAGACGACCAGAGGAAGGTGGCGCGGGCGCATAAGTTTGAGCGAGTTTATCAATTCTGCGGAAGAATCTTTATCAACCAAATCAGTTAAAATCACGACAAAGGCGCGTTTCTTTAAATTGGCGGAAACGAATTGAAAAGCGCGAGCGTAAGACGGCTCAATTAATTCAGGTTCGAGGTCGTGAAGCGCTTCCAAGACCGCATCAACGTGCGCGATTCCCTTTTGCGGCGGCAAATATTTTTTAACTTTGCGACTGAAAACGGCTAAACCGCAATTGTCGCCTCTACGAGCGGTAGCCGACATTAAAGCCAAACTTGCGTGAATCGCCGTGTCGAATTTTGTTTCGTCGCCGATGCGTCCGGTCATTAAGCGTCCGGCGTCAATGGCAATCAAAACGGTCTGGTCACGTTCGATTTGATATTGGCGCGTGGTTAATCTTGCTAGTCTTGCGGTTGCCGTCCAGGAAATATGCCGGAGTTCGTCTCCGCGCACGTAATCGCGCATTGATTCAAACTCGCGCCCTTCGCCGCGCCTGATTGCTTTGCGCTGAACTGCCAAATAAGAATTCGCGCCGAGCGCCTTTAGTTCCATTTCTCGCGCCCGCCGCATATTCGGATAAACTTTAACCGTTTCGGCTTTGCCCAAATTTATTTGACACCAAACCAAACCCAGCTTTGAAAGAAATCTGACGGCAGTTTTGCCGAACTCATATTTTCCGCGTCGCGGCGGAGTTAAACCGTAAAAGAAATCAGCGGTTGTTTGTCCTTCGACTTTAAATTTCGCCTCGCGCGAATCGGAAAGCTTCATTTCGGGCGGAAATTCGTCTTTGATTTGCAGATTAAAAGTTTGCGCGGAGGTGTTTTCGACGCACAGGTGAACTTTGGTTTCATCGCCGATTGCAAATCTTTTACTAAACTCGCGCGTGATGGTTAATTCTGCGGGAAGTTTGTGACTAATGAAATAATCAATCAAAGCAATGGCGATTAGCAAAACGTCATAACCGAAAACTAAATAACGAAGCGTCGGAAAATTCCACGAGAGCGAAAGCGGCAGCAATCCGATTGCCAGCAAGATAAAAAACCAATGTGAGAAAACAAAGCGCATAATTTATTTTCGCATAATACAGAAGTTTTTGCGCAAAGAGAATTTTGTGCAAAAGTTATTTTCAACTTCTGCAAATTGTTATAAAGTTATGTAAATATCATTTACGTAACTTTTTCTTTTTGAGTAATACTATATGAATTTCAAACAATTTTATCTCAGCTGTCTAGCGCACGCTTCTTACTACATCGGCTCAAATGGCGAAGCCGCAATTGTTGACCCGCAGCGCGATGTTGACGAATATCTGCGCGAAGCCGAAGCTAATAATCAAAAAATAAAATACATTATCGAAACGCATCTGCACGCGGATTTCGTCAGCGGACATCTTGAATTAGCCAAGAGAACCGGCGGAAAAATCGTTTTCGGCGCAAAGGCAAACGCGCAATTTGAACATCTTGCAGTTAAAGACGGCGACGAAATAAGCGTCGGAGCGGTAAAATTAAAAATTATTGAAACGCCCGGACATACGCCGGAAGCGATTTCAATTGTTGTCGCAGATACTGCAAACGCAAGCGAACCGCAAAAGGTTTTAACCGGCGACACGCTTTTTATCGGCGATGTCGGCAGACCTGACTTGGTCGGCTCGAAAGGCTTTACGGCAGAGCAAATGGCTGGTTTTTTATATGACAGTCTGCACGAAAAACTTTTGAAATTGTCTGACGAGACAGAAGTTTATCCGGCGCACGGCGCAGGTTCTCTGTGCGGCAAAAATATGTCGAAGGAAACCTGGTCAACCGTTCGTGAGCAAAAGAAATTAAACTACGCGTTGCAACCAATGTCGAAAACAGATTTTGTCAAAATGATGACGGAGAATCTGCCGGAAATGCCCGCTTATTTTTCCAAAAGCGTGGCAAAAAATCTTGCAGGCGCGAGCCATTTGGAAGATTTGCCGAAACCGAAAGCGATGTCGCCGCAGGAAGTTAAAGAATTTCAAGGTTTGATTTTAGACGTGCGAAGCGCGGACGATTTTGGCGTCGGTCATATTCCAAATTCTTTGAATATCGGTCTTGGCGGACAATTTGCAACCTGGGCAGGAACTTTGATTGACGACGGTACGCCGATTGTTTGTCGCTGAAACACAAGAAAAGGTTGATGAAGCCGTAATGCGTTTGGCGCGCGTCGGAATCGAAACTGTCAAAGGCTTTTTGAAAAACGGAATTTCCGCTTGGATAGATGCAGGATTTGAAACGGCGAAAATCGAGCAGATTTCGGTTGAAAAAATGAACCAACTTTTATCGAGAAATGACGATTTGCAGTTTGTTGATGTTCGTCGAAGCGGCGAATATGAAACGGGACACGCGCCGCGGACGATGAATTTAACTTTGTCGGATTTGGAAAAACTTGTTTTAAATCTTGACTCTTCGCGCCCGACTTATGTTATCTGCCAAGGAGGTTATCGTTCGAGCGTGGGGACAAGCATTTTGGAGCAAAAAGGTTTTCGGGAAATCTATAACGTCAGCGGCGGAACCGGCGCGTGGTTGAAAGCTGGACTTGAAACGCAAAAGACATAACTTTTGCCACCGTCCCAGTGCGATAAAATTAGAAAAGTCCGAGAAGCTCGTGTTTCTCGGACTTTTTCATTTCGACCAAAGCGCTTCTATTTGCAGCGCAAGTTGCATATTAAAAAGAACCGACAGCTCCCATCGGAAAATCGCCCGGATCGCCATGCTTCTGACCGTCAATCACCAAATTGTTACTTGAACTTCTCAAGTAATAGAAAGTCTGATTGCTCCGGCGATAAACGGCGATGTCGTGGCGACCGTCGCCATCATAATCACCGCGGACGGGTAAATCTATAGTATTGAAATTAAGACCGCCTATACCAAAAGGCGTCGCCGTTATTGCATTCGTCGCCGAGTTGTTGATAAACCAGACAGCCTGGCTTCCGAGCGCTAAATTAACCGAGACAAAGTCGGCTCTGCCGTCGCCCGTGTAGTCGGCAGGCGGAAGGGCGTTATCGGTATTAAAGTTACCGAATGTGCGCGTCAGAACACCGACACCGGTAATCGCGTCGCCAACAAAGTAAGTGTTGTTTCCGGTTGTATTATTGGCAATTGCGAAAACTATTTCGTCTCTGCCGTCACCAGTAAAATCGGCACCGGGAAAGACTTGAAACTCACTTATTCCTGCCACAGTGCCGAAATTAACAGCTCTTTCCACTCCCGTCGCGCTATTCTTAATAAACCAGGTTAAATTACCATTGGTCTGGTTTATGCGTATAACAGTGTAATCAGCTTTACCGTCACCATCATAATCACCGCCCTCGCGTGGAGCGTCTGTATCTGCTCCAAAACGAATAACCCGATCGAGAGTAATTCCGCCCGTGCCAAATGGGAACTGCGCGACAAAGAAAATTCCTGGGGTCCCTTCGCGCCAAACGACCACATCCGTCTTTCGGTCTCCGATATAATCAGCCGGAACAGGTACATCAGTGTTGAAACCGTAATCAAATGCGCGTTGGAATGCTTGATTCGGACCCGGAGATGCCGGATTGCCCGTGACTTTCCATCTGAGCGGCGTATCCTCAGCAGCAAAAAGATTTCCGTATGTCGCCCAGTCGCTTCTGCCGTCGCCAGTAAAGTCGAAAGGCGCGCGTTTTTCCGGCGTAGGCTGTGGCGAGCCGCCGGCAGTTACTCTAATATCGTCAATACCGATCCACTCGTCGTTGCCTGCAGCGTTTGTCGTAATAACTCTTATATCAACAATTGCTTGATTATTTGCCGCCGCCGGTAATGTTAAGTTAAGAGTCGTTACTTGCGTTGCCGAACCGGCTGTTGTCGCATCGGCAATGTATCCGCCCGGAACGGAAGTGTAATTTCCCGATCCTCCGACCCGGTACTGCACGTCAACTTGTTGAACGGCATCGTCGGCTGAAGCGTCAATATCGCGGATGTTAGCGGCAAAAACAATATTGCTTTGCCCTGTTGTATTAACTCTAATAACAATGTGCGGCGCGTCCGCCGTTCCCGAACCTTGCAATGCAATGGTCGGATTTGTAATTTCAAATTCAGCAACTCCTCCGGTGCTTAGCGTGTCGGGATTTGTTTGATTGGCAATGACATCAATTACGCCCGAACCGTCCGCCAGAATGGTGCGCGGGTCAGCGCCGGTCAGCGTCGTTAAATCGTCGCCGCGATAACCGATAATTCCCGGTACGCCCGACCAATTATCATCGGTTGTAATCAAATTAACGTTTGACCAATTTTGGCTAAACGGCAACGGCTGCGCGTTAGTGTCGGCTTCAACCGTTAAACTTCCGACTCCCGCAAAATGCGCTGCACCTAAGGCTAAAAGTAAAGCCAGACAAAAGGCGTGTAACTTTTTCCTTTTCGTAAAAACTTGGTTCATAATTATCTCCTTAATTTAAAAATTGAAATTTGTTTTTGCATATTTAGGAGCTAAAATGCGGTATTTTGCACTTTTAAGTGGAAATATGCAGTTGAAATTATGCAAATAAGATTGATTCGGCAAATAATATCACAGAATAAATTCAAAATGATAT
>JAIVJJ010000143.1 GCA_020200095.1 Acidobacteriota bacterium
TCGTCAGCCGATTGAAAGTTTCTTTAACTGGCTGATTGAGAAAACTCAAATTCAAAGAGCGAGTCGAGTGCGTTCAACTAACGGCTTACTGATTCATTGTTTCGGAAAATTGACTTTTGCTTTTGTTAGTTTTCTACTATTGATTCACATAATGTATTTTAAATAGTAAAGTCAATAAAAACTCACTTTAACGCCTTTCTTAGTGTCCAAAAGTGATTCAGCATAATTTATTATACCGAATTAGTGACATAAAGTTTTCGCAATTCGTATTGTTGACGCTTCGGCGCGTATGCTCTAACTTAAATCAAGTCTTTTACAAATCTTTCCTGAAGTTAGAAAATAATCGAATGGACAATCGAATACACCGCGAGGTGATCGGCGGGAATCTGCTCATCATCGGCGGCGCGGAAGACAAATACAACGAGCGACGGATTTTACGAAAATTTTTATCTTTGACCGGCGAGGAAAAGACGGAAGTTTTAATCATTCCGGTGGCTTCGGATTTTCCAGAATTCGCGGCGGATGTTTACGTGCAAGCGTTTCGCAATCTTGGCGTTCCAAACCCGCGCGTTTTGCGGGCGACTTCGCGGCAAGACATCTACGAGGCTGACGCTGACGCTTTACTCGACGGCGTGAACGGAGTTTTTATTACGGGCGGCGACCAGATGCGTTTAGTTTCGCTTCTGGGCGGGACAAAATTTGCACAAAAACTCGGACAACTAGTCAGCGAAACCGATATTGTCGTCGCGGGAACGAGTGCGGGCGCGGCTGGAATGAGCGCTTCGATGATTGTGCGCGGCGAATCAACGCCGCATCCGCATAAAAATTCAGTTCGACTCTCACCCGGATTAGGGTTTTTGAAAAACATCATCATTGACCAGCACTTTACCGAGCGCGGGCGCATTAGCCGTTTGATTACGGCTGTGTCATATAATCCGTATAATCTCGGCGTTGGAATTGACGAAAACACGGCGATTATTTTAGATAACGAAGGAATTTTGGAAGTCTTTGGCGAAGGTGCGGTAACAATTGTTGACGGCTCGCAAATAACTTATAACGAAATTGCTGAAGTCAACGATTTTCAATCATTTAGCGTCTGCGGCGTACAGCTTCATATCTTGGGAAACGGTTTGATTTATGATTATTTCGCGCGTCATCCGATGCAGCCGCCAAACGAGTTTTTATTGCCGGACATAGAATAATTTTTAGTGGTGAACTGGGAACGATGAGTGATTAATTTTCTACACTCATCAATCACCACTCACCACTCACCACTCACCACTATTTTTTATGAACATTCTCGAAATCAGAACATTACGCGGACCTAATTATTGGAGCGGTTATTGGAAACGTTTAATAATAATGCGTCTTGACATATGCGAATTTGAGCAAAAGCCGACCGATAAAATTGAAGGTTTTTACGAGCGAATGAAAGAAGCTATGCCGAGTTTGGAAAAACACGGATGCAGTTATCAGGAAGAAGGCGGATTTTTCAAGCGCGTCGAAGAGGGTACGTGGGCTGGTCACGTTATCGAACATTTCGCGCTCGAACTTCAAACTCTCGCTGGAATGGAAGTCGGTTACGGCAGAACCAGGGAAACAGGCGAATCAGGAATTTACAATGTTGTTTTCGCATATTTTGAAGAAGAAGTAGGGCGCTACGCGGCACGCGCGGCAGTTAGATTGTTTCTCGAATTAGCTAAAGGAAAATCCGTCGAAGAAATCCAGAAAACGCTCGCCGAAGAAGTTCAGGAAATGCGCGAAATCCGCGAAGAAGTCCGTTTCGGACCTTCAACCGGCTCGATTGTCGAAGAAGCCGAATCACGCGATATTCCATACATCCGACTTAATGAACATTCGCTTGTGCAGCTTGGCTACGGCGTTCATCAACAGCGCATTCAGGCGACCGTAACCGGAAAAACAAATATGATTTCGGTTGACATCGCAGGCGATAAAGCGGCGACAAAAAAACTTTTGGGCGAAATGGGCGTTCCCGTTCCGAAAGGTTACAGCATCCGCGACGAAGATGAAATTGAAAGCACGGTTAAAGCAATCGGATTTCCATTGGTCGTCAAGCCGCTCGACGGAAATCACGGTAAAGGCGCAACCGTCGGATTGGAAAATTTGGAAGATGTCCGCGCGGCGTTTCAAAAGGCGAAAAAATATTCGCCTAACGTGATAATCGAGAAAATGCTTGTCGGCAATGATTTTCGCGCACTGGTTGTTGACAATAAACTCGTTGCGATTGCCGAAAGAACTCCGGCGCACGTCATCGGCGATGGAAAAAGCACAATTCAACAATTAATTGACAAAACAAATGACGACCCGCGCCGCGGTTACGGACACGAAAAAATGTTGACGCAGATTGACGTTGACGAGCAGACCGAAAAGATTCTGAAAGCAAAAAATTACACGCTCGAAACTGTTTTGCCGAAAGATGAAATTCTTTATTTGAAAACAACAGCGAACATTTCAACCGGCGGAACAGCGATTGACCGCACTGACGAAGCGCATCCCGAAAATGTTTTTTTATTTGAGCGCATCGCCAAAATCGTCAGTCTCGACATTACCGGAATTGACATTATCGCGCCGAATATTACAGAACCTTTACGCGAAAACGGCGGCGGCATTATTGAAGTCAACGCTGCGCCCGGTTTTCGGATGCACCTCGCGCCTTCAGAAGGCATTGGCAGAAACGTCGCTGAATACGTCGTCAATATGCTGTTTCCACCCGGAAAACCCGCGCGCATTCCTATTTTCGCAATCACCGGAACAAACGGAAAAACAACTACGACTCGTCTCATCGCGCATATTTTACGCGGAAGCGGTTTAACCGTCGGATTTACGACCACCGACGGCACTTATATTCAAAATAATCAGATTGTGGCGGGCGACAACACAGGTCCGGTT
>JAIVJJ010000386.1 GCA_020200095.1 Acidobacteriota bacterium
AATAATCCACTAACCAGCTATCAAACAAGTGAGATTCTGAAGAAGATGTATGAGAACGAAAATGTGAGAATAATTATCATACCGGATATAGAAAGTATAAATTTGGGTCGAAATGTTGGTTATCAAGTCAACGAATTTACTCCCCCTAAACACATCGAAACAATTTCGGCGACCGAAATCCGACGCTCTATTAAAGACGGCTCAAACGAATGGAAAGAAAAGGTAGACGAAAAAATACATGACCTAATTACAAAATATCTAAGCGTATAGACAAGTTTATTTCCAAAAATACGACTTTACTGAATATGTACCTTCAATTAATATTTCGACTGGTATTCCGACGCCAATGGATTTCGATGGAGACGGAAAGGCGAACATTGTTGTCTTCCGTCCCTCAAACGGCACATAGTATTTGCTTCAATCAACAGCAGAATTTACAAGCATTCAATTTGGATTAGAAACTGATTTGCCTGCACCAGCAGATTACGACGGCGACGGGCGAGCGAATGCGGCGGTTTATCGAGACGGTTTTTGGTATCTGCGGCAGAGCACGAACGGATTTTCTGCTATGCAGTTCGGTTTGACGAGCGATAAAGCCGTTCCGTCCATCTTTTTGCCTTAACTCAAAATTTAGAGCGCGGGCGGGAAATCAAAAGATCCGTAATGCCAATCTCCGGCTGGCTGTTCTTGCGTGCGCAGCAAACGCCGATTTCGCCTTGCGCGTCGCGGGCGGCGAAGGGTCATCAAACAAAGCGGCGACGAAGGGCTCGACCTTTACTTTTTGTTCACCGTCGTTTTTCCGACTCGCTGAGCCGTTTTTCCAAATCACGAATCGCCCGCGCCATTTCGCCTAATCTACGAAACGCGGCAATCGAGCGCAGCCATTCTCGGTTGTCAAACGCTGGAATGCCGGAAATGATTTTACCATTTTCGACATCGTGACTGGTTGCGCTTTTCGCCGTAATACAACGTCGTCGCCGACACGAAGATGTCCGGCGATGCCGACTTGTCCGGCGAGAATAACTCTTTTTCCATGAACAATACAGTTTGCGCCGAGTTCGCAGTTTTCACGAATCGCAACGCCTGAGTGTATGACGGAATTTTTGCCAATTCTCACGTTGTCATAAACGGTTACGTTCGGAAAAATTCTCACATTATTTTCGATGACGCAATTTTTTCCGATAAAGACGCTTGCATTTATTTCCACGTCTTGCGCGATTATGGCAGTTTCGTGAATGACGGCTGTTGAGTGAACAAATGCAATCGTTTTAGGTTTCGGATGAAAGATACGCAATGCTCGCGTGTATGCCAAATACGGGTCTTTCGTACGCAAAACAACAATGTCCCGACGTTCAATCGTTTCCGTTTCATTCAAAAAAATCGCGCTTGCCCGTGTTTGTTTTATCTGCGGCGTGTATTTTGGATTTGCCAGAAATGTAATTTCTCCGTTTTCAGCAATGTCTAATCCAGCCGCGCTTTTTATCTCTAAATCAGCGTCGCCTTGTTCGATTACGGCGAAAGTTTTTTCAGCCAAAGTTGATAGTTTCATACAGTTAATTTAAAGTTGTTTAAAGTGCGCAAAGTAAATTTACTTCGAATGAGAAAGTTTCTACTAATCCGAGTTACCTTTTCAAAAACTAGGAATTAATTCAACGAATAGCTATAAAATATCCAAAACAAAATTATTATGAGTGAAAAAATTTTACCCCAAGACGAGAAAAATTACACTGCTGAAGAATATTTAGAAATGGAACGTATGAGCGCAACGAAAAATGAATATGCAAACGGCAGATTTTTAGCGGTTGCGGGTTCAAACCGAATTCACAACCTGATTGCAAGCAACTTTACGATTTCCGTCGGAAACCGCGTTCATGGGCAAAAAACCGAAGTTTATGTCGGCAATATGCGTGTGCAAAATAATCCGAATCGTTTTACCTACCCGGATGTAATCATTGTCACAAATACACAGGACATAACCGAAAAACTTGAAAGTTATCTGGCGATGGAAAGCGTCCGCGAATATCTGCTCATAAAAGAAGATGAAATGCGTGTTGAGCATTATGCCAAGCAGAGCGCGAAACAATGGGTTTACCGCATCTACAACGACCGCGAAGAAGTGATTACGCTTGAATCAATCAGTTGTAAAGTTTCGCTGACGGAAATTTACTCGCAGATAAATTTCGAGACTGCCGGAAAAAAAGCTGGTGTGTAACAATCTAAAGTTAAAGCATATTAACCGGGTCAATCTCGACATTTACAATCCGCAAATCGCAGAATTTTTCCTGCGCCTCCGACAGTGCAAAGTCAAGCGTTTCGCGCAAGTCACGGCGGTTTCGCGCTTTTACCAGAATTTGCAAACGATGCTCGCCTTTTAATCTCGCCAAAGGCGCGGGCGCGGGTCCCAAAACAATGCAGTTTTTTTCTGTGTTGGATTTCTGCAAGCATTCGCACAAAATCTGCGCGTTATCAAATGCGAAATTGTAATTCGGATGTTTGATTAAAATCGAGGCGAGCGCGACAAACGGCGGATAGTTCAAATTTTTGCGAAAACGAATTTCTTCAGCGTAAAAATCGTCGTAATTTTGTGTGGAAGCGTGCTGCAAGACGTAATGTTCGGGATAAAAAGTTTGAATCAAAACGCGCCCCGCAAGACGCCCGCGACCGGCGCGACCGGCAACTTGCGTCAAAAGCTGAAATGTTCTTTCAGCGGAACGAAAGTCCGGCAACGCAAGCCCGGCGTCAACCGAAATCACGCCGACTAAAGTTACATTATGAAAATCGTGTCCTTTGGCGAGCATCTGCGTTCCGACGAGCATATCAATTTCGCCGCGCGAAAAAGACATTAAAGTTTCTTCAAAAGATTTACGCCGTGAAGTTGTATCGCGGTCAATTCGCGCGATTTTTAAGCTTGAAAATTTTCGGCGCAGAATGTCTTCGATTTGCTCGGTTCCTTCGCCGATAAAATAAAGAAAGCGGCTTTCGCAATGCGGACATTTGTGCGGTGTTCGCTCGCGGTGATTACAATAATGACAGACGAGTTTTGATTCGCGTTTATGGAATGTCAAAGTTATATCGCAGTTGTTGCAGCGAATTGTTTCGCCGCACGTCCGGCATAAAACAAAGCTCGAATAACCGCGCCGGTTTAAGAGAATTATTGATTGCTCTTTGCGCGAATGCGTTTCCTCAATTGCCTCTAAAAGCTGCGGCGAAAAAATCGCGTCCTTTCCTTCGCTTCGGAAAACCAATCGCATATCAACGAGTTCGGCTTGCGCCAACGGACGATTTCCGATGCGGTTCGGCAAAGTTAAATAACCGTATTTTCCGTTTTTGGAGTTGTGAAAACTTTCGAGCGCGGGTGTTGCCGAGCCTAGAACGACAACCGCGTTTGCAAAATTTGCGCGGACGATTGCAACATCGCGCCCGTGATAAAAAGGCGATTCGTTTTGCCGATACGAACCGTCGTGTTCTTCGTCAACTATTATTAAACCGATATTTTGCAAAGGTGCAAAAACGGCTGAACGAGTTCCGATAGCGATTCGCGCCGCGCCGCTTCTTAATCTTCGCCATTCGTCAAAGCGTTCTCCGGTCGAAAGATTTGAGTGCAAAATCGCTACTTCATCGCCGAAAACTGCTCGCAATCTTCTGGAAAAAACCGGCGTTAAGGCAATTTCCGGCACGAGCATCATTGCGGATTTGCCTTTGTCCAAAACCATCTGCATTGCGCGAATGTAAATTTCCGTCTTGCCGCTTCCCGTTACCCCGTGCAGCAAAAACGCTTTGTATTTTGCTTTCTCGATTGCTTTTTCTATTTCAAGCAAAACGCCGCTTTGCTCGTCGGTTAAAGTTAAATCGGTTATTTCCGGCAGTTTTATATCAAGCAGCGGGTCGCGCCAAATTTCCTGCACGACAATTTCCAGGATTCCGCGTTTTGCCAGCGTATTTATCGAAGAAGCGCTCGCGTCGGCTTTTTCAATCAAATCGGTAAAAATTATTTCGCCGTTGGCGGCTAAAAGAGTTTCGATTATACGCGTCTGCGCTTCGGTAAAAGGTTTTTGATTTTCGTTGTGAGATTCGGGCGGCAAAAGGCGAACCACTTTGCGGCGTTTCGGTTTAACTTTCGTCGTCAAAGTGCGCTGAAAAACGCTTGCCCGATTTTCTTTAACAAGCTCGCGCAGGGCGCGCTGCGATTGCGAAACACCGAATTTTTTTGTAATTTCACGACCGGAAGTTTGACCATTCTCGCTTAAAAAATATAAAACTTTCGCTTTTATCGTGTTTGCCGAAGAAATTTTTAAAAGCTCGTCGCGCCCTTTTGCCGTGATTGTGTAGACTTGTTCGGTCGTCGCGTTAATTCCGGCGGGCAGAGACGCTTTTAAGACTTCGCCCCACGAAGCTGAGTAATAATCGGATGCCCACTGCGTTAATCGAACAATCTCTTCGGTTACGAGCGGCTCAC
>JAIVJJ010000026.1 GCA_020200095.1 Acidobacteriota bacterium
GGTGATTTACACATCTCAACGTTCCGGCAAGCCTTATTTGTGGAAAGTTTCGATTGATGGCGGCGATGCCGTGCAGTTAACTGACAAATATACAAACTCCCCGGAAATCTCGCCCGACGGAAAATGGATTGTTTGTTCCTATCGTAAAGACGACAATTCAACATGGAGATACGCGATTATTCCTTACGAAGGAGGCGAGTCTAGCAAGGTCTTTGATTTGCTCGGCAAAAAGGGAAACTTTCGCTGGTCGCCCGACGGACGCTCTCTTAACTATCTCCGAGATACGCAAGGCGGCGTCACAAACATCTGGAGTTTCCCTTTAGACGACAAGCCGCCTAAACAGTTGACGGATTTTAAGACGGAGCAAATTTACAACTTCGATTGGTCGCCGGACGGCAAACAGCTTGTTCTCGCACGCGGCACGACCACTTCTGATGTTGTTTTGATTCGAGATTTTAAATGATTGAAGCGGGAACAAAACTCGGACGCTATGAAATTCTCTCGCTGCTCGGCGCGGGCGGAATGGGAGAAGTGTTTTTAGCTGAAGATACTCGTCTTAATCGCAAAGTTGCTTTGAAAATTTTGCCCGAAAGTATTGCTTCAGATAAAGACCGCTTGCGCCGTTTCGAGCAAGAAGCCTATGCCGCTTCATCGCTCAATCACCCAAATATTTTAACCGTTTACGAATTGGGCGCGGAAAATCAACATCATTTTCTCGCCACCGAATTTGTCGAAGGCGAGACGCTCAGAGAAAAACTGAACGGCGAAAGCGTAAATCTCTACGAAAGTCTTGATATTGCTCAACAAGTTGCTTTTGCGCTGTCGGCGGCGCATGCCGCGGGAATTGTGCATCGAGACATCAAGCCGGAAAACATTATGCTTCGGCGCGACCAGATAGTGAAAGTTTTGGATTTTGGTTTGGCAAAACTCGCCGAAAAGCGAGAAGCGAATTTGGACGCCGAAGCCGAGACGCGCGCTCTGGTGAAGACGAATCCGGGCGTCGTGATGGGAACGGTTTCGTATATGTCGCCCGAACAAGCACGCGGCAAAGAGACTGACGCGAGAACGGACATTTGGAGTTTAGGCGTTGTGCTTTATGAAATGTTGACGGGGTATCTGCCGTTTGCGGGTGAAACGATGAATGACGTGATTGCCGCGATTTTGACCAGAGAGCCGCCGCTGCTCGCTCAATATGTTCCCGGCGTTCCGACGGAGTTGCAAAGAATTGCGCGTAAGGCTTTGACGAAAGAACGCGACGAGCGTTATCAAACGGCGCGTGATTTGATGATTGACCTCAAAGCGCTGCGCCGCGAATTGGATTTACACACCGAAATCGAGCGCTCAACCGCTCCGCAGATAAGTGGAGCGAGAGTCGTTGCGACAAACGAAAACGCGCCGACGCAAACTTTCACCGGAGAAAATTCAGCGCAAACCGCAAGCAATATCGTTTCGACAAAAGACGCGGTACGTCGGACTTTGAGCGCGGAATATCTGACGGGTGAAATCAAACGTCACAAACGTGGTGCAGTTATCATGTTTGCAATTTTTGTCCTTGCGCTCGCGGGCATTGGTTACGGTATTTACAAATTCACCGCCAAGCAAAACGCGCCTGTTGCTTCTGATTCGGCGATGAGACTTGCTCGGCTGACAAATTCCGGCAAGGTTACGCTCGCAGCAATTTCTTCCGACGGCAGATATGTCGTGCATGTGGTAGATGACGCGGGGCAACAAAGTCTCTGGATGCGGCAAACCGCAACCCAGAGCAACGTGCAAATCGTCGCGCCCGCGAAAGTTCGTTATTACGGTTTAACTTTCTCGATTGACGGCAACTACATTTTTTATGTCAAGCGAGAAGAAGACAACACGGCACTCACGCTTTATCAAACGCCTGTGCTGGGCGGCGCGGCGCGAAAGGTTTGGGATGATGTGCAGAGTCCGGTGACGTTTTCTCCAGACGGTAAGCAATTCGCTTTTGTGCGTGAAAACAAAGTGCGGGGAGAAACCTCATTGGTCATCGCCAACGCCGATGGCAGCGGAGAGCGAAAACTTGCGACGCGCAAAGAACCGGAGGAACACTCGACTGACGGAGCGGCTTGGTCGCCGGACGGAAAGACGATTGTTTGCGGCATTTACTTTTCCACAGGAGGTGGTGAGTTAATCGAGGTAACAGTCGAAGATGGGACGGAAAAAATCGTTACTTCGCATAATTGGGGAGCCATCGGACAGATTGCGTGGCTGCGGGACGGCAACGGGTTTGTGATGAGCGCGGCTGACCGCTCCACCGGATGGTTCTTTCAAATATGGGAGGTCTCGCGGATGAGCGGCGAGGCACGCAGAATCACTAATGATTTAGGCAACTATGCGGGCGTGAGTTTGACGTCTGATTCAAACACTTTACTTACCGTACAGTCTGAGACTTCTTCCAATTTATGGATCGCGCCTGACGGTGATGCCAATCGCGCCAAACAAATTACTTCCGGCAAATTTGAAGGTATATTGGGGGTCGCCTGGACACCCGACAACAAAATAGTTTATGCCAGCCAAGATTATAATATTTCGATTGCGGATGCGGACGGAAGTAATCAAAAAATGTTGACCGTTGACGAACACAACAATCGTTATGTCGCGGTTTCCCCTGATAATCGTTACATCGTTTTCGAGTCATGGCGCATAAGCGGCACTTCCGACGTTGAGGAACAGCACATCTGGCGACTGGATATAGACGGCGGCAATCCGAAGCGTTTGACGACCGGCAAAGGCGTGAACACCGCTCCGCAGATTTCGCCCGACGGGAAATGGGTCGTTTATCAATCCAGCGCGTCGAACAAAACAACCGTTTGGAGAGTTTCAATTGAGGGCGGCGAGGCAGTGCAGTTGACAAGTGAATTCTCACTCGCGCCCGTCGTCTCTCCCGATGGGAAAATGATTGCTTATATTTTCCGCCGTGACCCTGACCCTGCTTTTAAGGCGGCGGTTATCCCGTTTGAAGGCGGGCAGCCGATAAACGAATTTGATATTACGAAGCTCTATAACCAGGGTTCCAGTCAGGGGTTACCACGCTGGTCGCCCGACGGACGCGCTCTGCATTTTGTGGTAGGCAGCGGCGGCATCTCAAATATCTGGAGTCAACCCATAGACGGCGGGCAGCCGAAACAGATTACAGATTTCAAATCCGACCGTATCTTCGCTTTCGGCTGGTCGCGCGATGGCAAACAGCTTGTCCTCTCACGCGGAACTGTCAACAGGGATGCCGTGCTGATTAGCAATTTCAAATAATAAGGCTCGATGCCAGAATAGAATTGCCTTTTAACTGTTAATCCCCTTTACGAGAGCAATTTACGAAACGAGCAAAGTTACGCGCCGCGCTTTTTTTTGTGAAATCTTTGTTAAAGATTAAAGTTAAGCTACAATCCTAAAACACAAAGGGATGGGTCTTGAACCAAAAACAATCCTCGGTCATTACGAAATACTTTCCGCGCTCGGCGCAGGCGGAATGGGTGAGGTTTATTTGGCGGAAGATACAAAACTTGGTCGCCGCGTCGCTTTGAAACTTTTGCCTTCGAGTGCGACGGTAAATGCGGATAACCTGCGCCGTTTCCAGCAGGAAGCTCGCGCTGCCTCGCGCCTAAATCACCCAAACATTGCACATATTTATGAAATCGGCGAAAGCGAAGGCGTCAATTTTATTGCGATGGAATACGTCAAAGGCGAATCGCTGGAAGAAAAAATTGCTGGTCGCCCTTTGCCAATCTCTGAAATCGTTCAAACGGGGGCGCAGATCGCAGACGCTTTGGATGAAGCGCATTCGCAGGGTATTGTTCACCGCGACATCAAATCGCAAAACGTAATGCTTACAAAACGCGAGCGCGTAAAAGTCTTAGATTTCGGAATAGCCAAGATTTCTTCAAAAATTGGAGAAGTGGAAAGCGAAGCGGATACGCAGGTCAAAACCCAACCGGGCGTTGTGATGGGAACGGTTTCGTATATGTCGCCGGAACAGGCTCTCGGACGCGAGACCGACGCGAGAACTGACATCTGGAGTTTAGGCGTGATTTTGTATGAGATGGCGACGGGACGCTTGCCGTTTCAAGGTGAAAGTTTAACCGAAACGATTGATAAAATTGCTCACGCTCAACCTGAAGCCATTGCGCGTTTCAATTACAACATACCGCCCGAACTCGAAGTCATAATCAAAAAAGCTCTCAGGAAAAGGCGTGAAGAACGCTACCAATCGGCGCAAGACATTCTTATTGATTTGCGGGCGTTAGCGCGAGAGTTGGATTTGACGGAACATTCAATTGCGCCCAATCTACAAAATGCAAGTGGCGAAATTTCAACAAAAACCGACGCTGACGAGCAAGCGACAAAAACTTTAATTCAAACACAGGCGGTTGATACAGCCGCACCGATTCACACGACTTCGAGCGCCGAATATATCGTCACGAAAATCAAAAGCCACAAAATCAAAGCGATTATTGTTTCCGTCATTTTGCTTTTTGTCATTCCGTTCTTGGGCTATAGTTTATATCGCTTTGTTCAGATTCGCACCAAACAACCGGAACAGACAGCTAATCAAACCGCATCGAGCAACCTTAAAATTCAACGCCTCACGGGAAGCGGAAAAGTTTCACGCGCCGCGATTTCGCCTGACGGAAAGTTTCTCGCCTACGTGCAAAACGAAGGCGGGCAACAGAGCCTCTGGGTCAAACAGATTTCCACCAACAGCAACGTGCAGGTTATCGCGCCCGCTCTGGTTGAAAAATATACCAATCTGACTTTTACGCCCGATGGAAGCTACATCTATTTTAACGGCAGTAATACGGAGAATCAGAGTAATACGATTTTTCGCGTGCCGACTTTCGGCGGCTCTTTGTCAAAAGTTTTCTCGAACGCTCGGGGAGGTTCGTTTTCGCCCGACGGAAAACAGATTGTCTTTGGAAAATGGGACGCTAAAACGGCGGAATCGGCTCTGTTTGTTGCTAACACAGACGGCTCTGGCGAGCGCAAATTGGCTTCGATTTTTGACAATCTATATTTCAGCGGCGGGATAGCGTGGTCGCCCGACGGGAAATTTATTGCCTGCGGCGTTGGAGATGACAAAAAGCTCGAACGCAAACAGACTCTCGCTGTAATTGGAGTTTCAGACGGCGCGTTGAAAGAGTTGAGCGAATACAAATGGGATTCCATAAACAGTGCGGCTTGGCTTCCCGATATGAGCGGCATCATTTTCAGCGCAGACGATACGGGCGGCGGCGAAGGCGTTTCCAAACTTTTTGAAATCTCATATCCGGGCGGCGAATCGCGCCGTCTCAAATATACGCCGGTTGTTTCGCCCGACAATCGTTACATTGTTTATGCCACGCCGCAGGGCGGGGAAGATTTGTGGCGCATCAACATTGACGGCAGCAATCCGACGCTTTTGACGGGCAGACCGGCAGACGAAGGCAACCCGGATATTTCGCCCGACGGCAAATGGATAGTTTATACAGCTTGGACTTTCGGCAAACGGGCTATCTGGCGAATACCGATTGAAGGAGGCGAAGCGCGGCAGCTAACTAATTTTGAATCAACCGAGCCGCACGTTTCGCGCGACGGAAAATTCATCGCCTGCTTTTTTAGTGATGAAAAAAACATCTGGCGTATAGCAATTATTCCGTTTGAAGGCGGCGCGCCCGTTAAGACTTTTGACGTGCCGCCGACGGTTAGCGTTGATATGACGCCGAAGTGGACGCCGGACGGAAGCGGCATCACCTATGTTGACAATCGCGGCGGTATCGGAAATCTCTGGTTGCAACCCGTTGACGGCGGCGCACCGAAACAGCTCACTGATTTCAAACAAAACGGCATTCACCGCCGTGAATGGACGCGCGACGGCAAACAAGTGGCAATCGTGCGCGGCGAAGGAAATTCCGATGCCATAATGATTACTGATTTCAGATAAAAAGTTCACCAAACTCTATTTATGCCAATATGGTAAAGTTCTTCGTGTATTTTCTTGTAAAAGAGATTTAATCGATGCTTCAAATAAAAAAGAGAAAGTTCTTCGGCACTTTCTCTTAAATTTTTTGAATTGTTTTGTAAAATTTAAATACCTAGAATGTCAATAAGTTCCTGCACCGCTCCCGCCGATTTTTGCAAAGCCGCGCGCTCTTCATTTGTTAAAGAAATTTCGATAATTTGTTCAACACCGTTTTTGCCTAATTTACACGGTACGCCGACAAACAAATTATTTATGCCATATTCGCCTTCGAGATAAACGGCGCATGGCAGAATTCGCTTTTTGTCTTTCAGAATTGATTCAGCCATTTCAACCGCTCCCAAAGACGGAGCATAAAACGCCGAGCCGGTCTTAAGAAGTCCGACAATTTCCGCACCGCCGTTTGCCGTTCGCGCGATGATTGCATCAAGCTGTTCTTTAGGCAAAAGTTCGGTAACCGGAATTCCCGCGCAGGTTGAATAGCGTGGCAAGGGAACCATTGTGTCGCCGTGTCCGCCCAAAACAAAAGCCGTAACGTCTTGCACCGAAACGTCTAATGCTTCAGCCAGAAAGCAGCGCATTCGCGCCGAATCCAAAACGCCAGCCATTCCCATTACGCGATTTTTAGGGAAGCCAGAGCGACGAAAAGCGACCTGCGTCATCGCGTCCAAAGGATTTGAAACAACGATAATAAAAGCGTCGGGCGATACCCGAGCAACTTCGTCCGTAACTTTTCCGACAATATCCGAGTTTGTTTTCAAAAGGTCATCGCGGCTCATTCCGGGTTTTCGCGGAAGTCCCGCCGTAATAATTACAACATCCGAATCTTTTGTTTCTTCATAAGAATTCGCGCCGACAAGCTTTACATCAAAACCGTCAATCGGTGCAGCTTGCGCCAAATCCAGAGACTTTCCCTGCGGTGTGCCTTCAACAATATCAACCAAAACAACGTCCGCCAATTCTTTCGCGGCAATCCAATGCGCGGTGGTCGCGCCCACGTTTCCCGCGCCGACAACCGTAATTTTATTACGTCTAGCCATTTTTATTCCTTCCTATTGTAAATATGTGTGATAAATAAAAACTTATTCTGGCACAATAGCTGATAAAGGGCAAAAGAGCGTATTTTAAATATGAATTTTCATTTGCAAACAATTCTCAAGCGGCTTTAAATGAGTCACGGCACATTTTCTAACACATAGGTTTATAATCCTCAACAAACATCGGCATAAAACAGAAAAAGAAAAGCCCAACGTGCTCTCCCCTTCACGTTAGGCTTTTTAAATGGTCGTATATGCTTTATTGCCAACGACCAAACTTATAAAAATTTTCAATAAACTCGTAGCGACAAAATATAATTTTGTCTGTATTAACTTAAATTCTTGATTAATCTAAATAAAATATTAAAAAATCCGCTAAGATTTTGGTCTTTTAACCAAAAGTTTGTATCTGACCTCCATCTTTGCGGATTTTTTCAAACTACGACATCTGCGAAGCATTATTGCAATGGTTGTGCCAAACAGGAAAAATACTGGAGAAATGATTATTACAACGATATCACGGCGTTTTACGCACTTAAACTCTAAATTGTCCGTGATTTATTCGGTTACAATATCGTCTAGCTTTTGCACGATATAGGATAGAAACATTTGGTTATAAATTAAGAATAGAGTGTTGAATGCTGAATCTAAAATTTTATTGCAAAATCGGATGACCGCCGCCTTTGCTGTGGTCGGCGGTCTCATTATAAAGTTGGCGGTCGTTATGGTAAAGAACTAAATGCTCGCCTTCAAAACGCACTACGTCCGAAACGCTCTCGAAATCCTTTGTATGATCAGCGATTATAAAAGCGCACGGTTTGAAAGCTAGAACCATTCCCGCCGCATAGACAAAACCGCCTTGGTCATAAACGCTTCCTGCATATTGCGCTGCGCCAACGGCAATAGCAGGCGAATATTGTTTATTGCTGTTTTCCGTTCGATCGGCTTTGGCAATAAAAATCGTATAATCCGAATAATTTGTGCGCTTTGTGTAATTGTTTTTTCGCGCTACGGCAAATAAATCGGCAAGCCCTTTATCAATCGCTGTTAGCATTTTGGAAGTAGGTTGATTCACTGAAAAGATCTTCGCGCCTTTTGGTGTCTTTCCGGAAAAAGAAAAATTATCTCTGGTAATTTTTTCGGCTTTGTCAATTAAAATACGGTCGGTGTGGCTTTGCGCTTCGGAATTTTGAAAAGGCATAAGACCGCTGACAAATAGCAAAACAACGGGCAGTAAAGTTTTTAATTTATTCATAATTACTTCTCCAAATTTTTATAAACAACCGCAATAATTATGCCAGTTTAATTTTATAAAATTTGCAGAGTAAAAAAGAAAAAAGCCAAAATTTCTTATGGCTTTTATTCTTAATGGTGCTGAGGGCGGGAATCGAACCCGCACGTCCACAAGGGACACAGGATTTTCTTACCAACTACGACTTTTGTCGCTTACTTTTTTGAAAAAGTAATTTGTGGTCTGGACTATATCTTCATCTTTTACCAAAATAATGGCAGTCAGACGGAAGCCATTTAGTCTCTACACTTTTTTGAAAAAAATCTTCAAACTTAGCTCGGTATTGCCATTTTATTTAGACTGATTGGTGAATATACCTGTTTGTTCAAGATAATGTTCAACTTGATGACATGTTGGACATAATAACAATAGATTTTCTAGAGAGTTATCATCACGATTCCTATTTATATGATGTGCTTGCAAAATATCATAATATTTATCCCAACCACATTTTTCACAGGAATTATAAGCGCGTTCTCTGATTATTTCCCTAAATGGATTTAATCTTATTTTTCTGTATTTCAGTTTATACGCTTGATAACCGCCATTTTTAATATATCGTTCTGCATAATATTGCTTTCTCTTTTTATATCTACAAGAGTTGCAATATTTATCATCTTTTGCAGGTTTTTCACATTCAATACAACTTTCGGTTTTATACCGCATATAATTTCTTTTTTCAGAATATTATGCCGTATTTTACCGAATGAGCCTAATAATTAAGGTTTCACCGAATTTGACTTCATCCACGTTACAGTTTCCAAATAACGCGCTCAAATTACACTTAAGTCCTGTGCGTCTACCTATTCCGCCACCCCAGCACGAAAAAAAGATTATCACGACTACTGTATAAGTTCAAAGGCGCGCAAAAATAATTGCGTCGGAAAGTAACCGGCGAGCCGAATAACAAAGTTAATGACAAATATACAAATAATTGCAATACTACTTTCTAGGAAATATAACTTTTTGAGGTGATTAATGGAACAATTTGCATGGATACTGTGGATTGTTTTAGGCGTTGTTTTAATCATCGCCGAAATTTTTACGTTTGGATTTGTGCTTTTTTGGTTTGGCATCGGCGCCTTGGCAGCAGCGCTGGCTGGTTTTTTCGGTGTCGGGTTCGGTCTACAATTTTTGATTTTCGCAATTGTTTCGATTGCTCTGACGGTAATGTCGCGCACGATTTTTACCAATTATTATTCGCACGACGACGAAAATACGATAAAAATGGGAGTTGATGCACTGCCCGGACAAATCGGCACTGTAACTTCGGCAAGTAACGGCGTATTAAACGAAGCCGCAGTTAAAGTTTATGGCTCAACGTGGACGGCGTTTCCTATTGATAGCTCGACGCGGTTAGTTGAAGGGGAAAAAGTCGAAGTCGTCCGCGTGCAAGGTTCTTCTATTTATGTCCAAAAAACGAGAGAACTTCCCGAATGGAGGGAGAATAACTAATTACGAATTTCAAATTACGAATTAGAAGAAAGCTATTCTGACATTCGTAATTCGTAATTGAAAAAAGCGTTTACACGATGCTTTGGTCAGCCGTATCGTGAATGTTTCCCAAATCCAACAATTCCAATTTGATTTTTTCTTGTGTCGGTGCTGGCAAATCGTTTCCCGTTAGTTTCGCTAAAATCAAAGTTATATTATCTTCACCGCCGCGCTTGTTGGCTTCTTTGACGAGTTCGGCGGCAGCAATCTGTAGTTGATTGACATTTTCCAAAACAATTCTTTGTAAATCCGCAGCGCCGATTTTATTCGATAAGCCGTCGCTGCACAATAAAAGAATATCATCACGCTGCGGCGAAAGCCGTCCTGCTACAGGGTAAATCTCGTTTTGCGCCCCGAGTGCCTGCAAAATTACGTTTTTAAGCGTATGCGTTTCGGCTTCTTCCGGCTGAATTTGCCCTGCATCAATCAATTGTTGGACAAGCGATTGGTCTTTGGTTAATTGATAAATCTGACCGCTGCGAATTAGGTATGTGCGACTGTCGCCGACTTGAATTAAATCAACCGTTTGGGGCGTAATACCGATAGCCGTAAAAGTGGCGCCCATTCCGTTGTATTGCGGATCTGTACGACCTTGATGGTGGATTAAATAATTTGCATAAACAGTAGCTTCATATAATTTTCCTATTAAAGAATCATCAAGATTGTCCGGTGAAATTGTTTTTTCCAAAGTTTCTTCCAGAACTTTTTGGATTACCGTTTCGACCGCCATTTTGCTAGCAACTTCGCCTGCCGCCGCGCCGCCCATTCCGTCGGAAACGGCTAAAACCACGCCGTTGTCGTCAACTTCAAATTGTTGTGATTCGACAATGAAATCTTCAGCGTTTTGCGAACTTTTCCAAATTTTCGAGTCCGAAACGTGAAGCAGAAGGTAATTATCCTCATTGCCCTTACGGACACGCCCGACGTGCGATGTAGCGTGTGTTTCAACTGTTAACATAAAAATAGTGGTGAGTGGTGAGTGGTGAATGACGAGTGATTAGTTAAAGATTTTTCACTCCTCATTCACCACTCACCACTATCGAAGTGCTTGGTCTAAATCTAAAATAATATCTTCAACATCTTCAATCCCGACCGATACGCGTACTAAACCATCGGTAATTCCTAGGCTGTTGCGTTTTTCTAATGGAATTGAAGCGTGCGTCATCGTCGCTGGATGCGAAATCAAACTTTCAACGCCGCCCAAACTTTCAGCTAAAGTACAAAGTTTAACATTTTCTAAAACTTTTTTTGCCGCTTCGAGCGAGCCGGTTTCAAAGGCGACCATTCCGCCAAAACCTTTCTGTTGACGTTTGGCAATTTCATGCTGCGGATGTGAAACAAGTCCCGGATAATAAACTTTTTGCACTTTCGGATGTTCAGCTAAAAAATTTGCGATGGCGCGTCCGTTTTTATCGTGTGCTTCCATTCGCACGGCAAGGGTTTTTGTGCCGCGCAGAACCAAAAATGAATCAAACGGCGATAGAATTGCACCGATACTGTTTTGAATAAATCCAATCCATTGCGCGTCTTCTTCATCATTTAGCGCAACAAAACCGCCGATGCTGTCGGAATGTCCGTTTAAGTATTTGGTGGTTGAATGAACGACAATATCAACACCGAAATCTATCGGCTGCTGCAAATACGGCGACATAAACGTATTGTCACAAACAACTCGCGCGCCGTGCGCATGCGAAATATCGGAAATCTCCTGCAAATCAGTAACGGTCATTACCGGATTGGTTGGCGTTTCGACAAAAACCATTTTTGTATTTTGTTTGAACGCCTTTTCCACATTTGAAACGTCCGAGCTGTCAACAAAATCGAATTCGATTCCGTAATTCGATAAAACAAGACTGAAAAGCCGAAAAGTTCCGCCGTAAGTGTTATCGCCGACGATCACGTGGTCGCCCGATTTAACGAGCTTTAAAACGGCGTCGGTTGCTGACATTCCCGAAGCAAAAGCGAAGCCGAATTTTGCGCCTTCAAGCGCGGCGATGTTTTTTTCAAGCGCCAGGCGCGTCGGATTTTGCGTTCGCGCGTATTCAAAACCTTTGTGTTTGCCAAGCCCTTCCTGTGCGTAAGTCGAGGTTTGGTAAATCGGCACGCTGACCGCGCCTGTTGCCCTATCCGGTTCATTTCCGGCGTGGATTGCAATTGTTGAAAAACCCATAAAAAAGCGTTTGTCTAAAATAAAAAAAACTAATCAGTTTTAGTTTAACGAAAAGCATTAGGCTAATAAAAGACTTGTTTTAATGTGAAAAATGGTAACTTGCCGCTGGGAAAATTGCAAACGACGGAATTTGCAAACGGCAAATTATAATAAACGCTATGCTGAATTTTTCCTACCGTTCGTCAAACAAAAGTTACAAAATGTAAATTCAGCTTTGTAAAACTTTGGCTTCTTCTTTGTCGTCGTATGCGTTATGCAAATGCACCGGTTCAGTTTTTCTTCGCAGGCGCAAATTTAACAGCTCGACAATTACCGAAAATGCCATCGCAAAATAAATATAACCCTTCGGAATGTGCTGGTGTAAACCTTCGGCAATGAGCGTCACGCCGATCAAAAGCAGAAACGAAAGCGCAAGCATTTTTATCGTCGGGTGTCGCTGGACGAAAGCGCCAATTGAACCAGCGAAAAGCATCATTGCAATAATCGAAATGATGACTGCCGCAATCATTACCCAAATATTGTCAACCATTCCGACTGCCGTAATTACCGAATCGAGCGAGAAAACAATGTCGAGTAGCATAATCTGGATAATCACGCTGGCAAATGACGGATAAACTTTCCGTGAAGCGTGTCCTTCCTCGCCTTCGAGTGAGCCGTGAATTTCGTGCGTGCTTTTGCCGATGAGAAACAAGCCGCCGACGAGCAAAATCAAATCGCGTCCCGAAATTGCATAACCAAAAACGGTAAAAAGTGGCTCGGTCAAACTCATCACCCAAGTTAGGGAAAACAGCAAAATCACGCGCATTATGAGCGCGAGCGCAAGACCGATATAACGGGCTTTCGATTGTTGTTCAGCGGGAAGTTTGCCCGAAAGAATCGAGATAAAGATGACGTTATCAATGCCGAGAACGAGTTCGAGAACTGTTAAAGTCAAAAACGCAATCCAGATTTGCGGGTCAGAAAGTAATTCCATTTATAAAATTTCTCCATTATTTTAGCCCCGAACAAACACGAAAGAACACAAAAGAAAAACAAAGAAATTTCGTATCTGCTCGTGTTTATTTGCGGCTAATTCATAAAACTTATTATTGCACAAGTTTATTTTCGATATACAACCTTGCCGCTGACAATCGTCATAACCGCCGCACCCGTAAAATTCCAATTATTAAACGGCGAGTTTTTCGATTTTGATTTGCTTTCCGAAACTCTATAAGTCCAATCGAAATCCGGGTCGAGAATCGTTATATCTGCGATTGAGCCGGCGCGCAAGGTTCCGCGATTTTTTAATTTAAAGATCTTCGCCGGATTAGTGGAACACATTTCGACAAGACGTGACAAATCAACGATTCCTTTATGAACTAATTCATTAAAAGCCAAGCCGATAGCCGTTTCCAAACCTATAATTCCAAACGGAGCGCTGTCGTATTCGAGATTTTTTTCATCTGCATGATGCGGGGCGTGATCGGTGGCGATTGCGTCAATCGTGCCGTCTTTGATTGATTCTAAGATTGCCTCAAGATGTTCGTCACTTCTAAGCGGCGGAGACATTTTTGTATTCGTGTCGTAACCTTCGACGGCTTTGTCCGTGAGTGTAAAATGATGCGGCGTAACTTCGCAGGTTATGTTTATTCCTTCGTTTTTGGCACGACGAACGGCTTCGATTGCGCCTTTGGTAGAAATATGTGCAATATGAATGTGCGCGCCGGTTTCTTTCGCCAAAATAATATCACGCACCACGTCCAAATCTTCTGCTAAAGCGTGCATTCCTTTCAAACCTAAAAGCAAAGATAATTTTCCTTCGTGCATCACGCCGCCGCTTGTTAAAGATTTATCTTCGCAGTGGTCAACGACGGGCAAATCAAAATCCGTTGCGTATTCCATTGCGCGGCGCATCATTCCCGCATTCGGAACAGGTTTGCCGTCATCGGAAACGGCAACCGCGCCCGCCGCTTTCATCTCGCCAATTTCAGCTAACTCGTTACCGCTCGATTCTTTTGTAATTGCGCCAACAGGAAAGACGTTTGCCAAATTCCCTCGTTCGGCTTGCTCAATCATATAGCGTGTGATTGCCGCATTATCGTTAATCGGTGAAGTGTTCGGCATCGGGCAGACGCTTGTCCACCCGCCTGCGACCGCCGCCGCGCAACCACTCGCAATTGTTTCTTTGTGTTCCTGACCAGGTTCTCTTAAATGAACGTGAAGGTCAATAAAACCGGGCGCGACAATCAAACCCGTTGCGTCAAAAACTTCCGCATCTTCAAGCATTTTTTCGTTTTGATTTAACCAAGCGGCGACTTTTCCGTCTTCGATTAAAAGATTTTTTCCGCTATTTTGATTTTCCGTCGGGTCAATTAAATGACCATTGGCGATTAAAAGTTTCATTCTCATTAACAAGGCTGTAAGTATTTTATTTGTTTCCAAACGCCTTTGGTTTTCTTAAAAGTTCTGCCGCAAGTGTAATCGCAATCTTCAGGAGTTTTATTTGCCTTAGAACAACAAAAACTTGCTTCGAGCAAATCTGGTTTCCCATCGTTGGTTAAGTCAATTGCGGCGGTAATCATATTTAGAAAAACATTTTTCGGAAGCACTTCTTTCTTCAATTCGTGTAGCTCCAATTTTCTGGCAAATTTTACAGCTGGGTAAATCACGAAAATATCAAAAGGAAATTCTCCACTCCGATTTTTAATCGGCTCGACTGCAAGGAAATCTTGCCGAGTAATTTTTTCAAATTCAACATTCCAAAATCTTTTAGGCTTTTCCTCGTCACATCCGGTTTCGGTTATTTCTTCAACTTTTTTAATCTCCATTTCAAACGGCTCAAAATCAACTTGCAAAGGAATAACAGAAATTTTTTCTCCGACTTTTGCCAAATGTTCGAGCGAGAGGGAAATTTCAGCCGATCTATAAGGTGGTTGATAAATGCCGCTTGCGTCTTTGGTATCGGAAGAACGCACGAAATCTACAATCGCAAAATCTTTTACATCGGGCATCGGAATTTGACCTCGTGGCGCGGGAGTTCCTTTCGGACTTATCTGCTCAGTTTGTTTTTGGGAGATTTTCACCGCTTTCGTTTTATTTTGATTTTGTAATTCGGTTGTTGAAGAATTATTTTGAGAACATGAGACTGCCGTCAACACCACAAAAAATAAATAAATTAAACGCATAAAAATTCTTTCTCCAAAAATTTCATTCATTACTTGCGCTTCCGCCGGTAGCTAGATATAAAACTGCCATTCGCACGGCAACGCCGTATTTTACTTGGTCTAAAATTAAGGAACGAGAACTATCTGCTACTTCCGAAGCGATTTCGATACCGCGGTTCATCGGACCCGGATGTAGAACAATCGCGTCGGATTTTGCTAAATTCAAACGCTCTTGAGTTAAGCCGTAATGAATTGCGTATTCGCGCAAAGTCGGGAAGAAAGCCGAATCTTGCCTTTCCCTTTGGATTCGCAAAATCATTACGACGTCCGCGCCTTCAATTGCTTCCTCAATATTTGCGGAAACAAATAAATCCTTTTCGACTAGATGCGAAAAATCATTCGGAACAAGTGGTTTAGGTCCCGCGACGCAGACTTTCGCGCCGAGTTTTGTTAAAAGATGAATGTTTGAACGCGCGACCCGAGAATGAAGAATGTCGCCGACAATTGCCACATTTAAGCCTTTGATTTTCTTTTTGTGTTCTCGAATCGTCATCGCGTCAAGAAGCGCCTGAGTCGGATGTTCGTTTGCGCCGTCGCCGGCATTGACGATCGCGGCTTTGCTCACCTTTGCTAATTGATGCGGAACGCCCGCGCTAGAATGCCGCACGACGATACAGTCGGGCGACATCGCATCAAGATTCAAAGCCGTATCAATCAGAGTTTCGCCTTTTGTAATCGCCGAAGATAAAACACTGATATTGACTGAGTCGGCTGAAAGTCGTTTGGCGGCGAGTTCAAAACTGGTGCGCGTGCGCGTTGAATTCTCGAAAAAAAGATTGATAATGGTTTTGCCGCGAAGGGTTGGAACTTTTTTAATCTCTCGCTGGTTTATCTCGCGGAAATTTTCTGCTGTGTCGAGAATGCCGACAATTTCTGCGGCGGAAAGATGGCGAATTCCAAGTAAATCTCGGCGACGAAACGGTTTGTTCATTTTCTTTTACAAAAAAAGCAAGGAGGTTAGCCTTGCTCTGAAAAATTATGTGCTCGAACGTTCATAAATCCATACAGCTTCTTCGTCATCGTATTCTTTGAGCATCACTTTTATAATCTCGCTTTTTTTCGTCGGAACAATCTTTCCAATAAAATCGGCTTGAATCGGCAATTCGCGGTGTTCGCGTCCGCGGTCAATCAAAACGGCAAGCTGCGCTTTGCGCGGGCGACCGAAATCCATCAATTGGTCGAGCGCGGCGCGAATCGTTCTGCCCGTGTAAAGCACATCGTCAACTAAAATAATGTTTTTATCTTCAATATCCGTATCTAACTCGGTGCGGTTGACAATCGGATTGGCGCCGACTGTGGAAAGGTCATCACGATAAAGTGTAATGTCCAAAATACCGAAAAGCGGACGCTTGCCTTCCAATTCTTCGATTCTATCGGCAATTCTTTCCGCAATCGGAACACCGCGCCGACGAATTCCGACTAGATACAAATCCTTTACACCTTGATTATCCTCGACAATCTCCGAAGCCAAACGCGACAACGCCCGCTTCATCCGCGAGCTGTCCATAATCCGTGATTTTTCAACTAAATTTACTTTATCTGCCATAAGCTTGGGCAAATCGTAACAAAGACAAGCTCAAAGTTCAAAGTTTCGAGTTCAAAGTTTTTATATTTATCATTTATCATTTAACATTCAATCAATCCAAAGATGTCAAAAATTTATCAAAAACTTGTTCGACCGCTTCTTTTTCGCCTTCCGACAGAAACAGCGCACGAGTTCGGAATCGATTCGTTAAAATTCGCTTTGAAATCAAAAGTGGCGCAGGAAATTTTTGCCGATAAATTTGCTTGTAATAATTTTGGTGAATTAAAAAGGTTTGGTCTGACATTTAAAAATCCACTTGGAATCGCGGCGGGTTTTGATAAAAACGGGATTGTCATTAGTCAGCTCAACGCGCTCGGGTTTGGTTTCGTTGAAGTCGGAACAGTTACATATAACCAAGGAACGCCGCGAGTTGTCGAAAGATTAAAAAAATTGCGTCCAAACTGCCTTCTCGGCATAAACATCGGGAAAAATAAAGATGTGCCAAACGATAAGGCGATTGAAAACTATATAAAAAGTTTTGATTTAGCGTTTGAGGTTGCTGACTATATTGCCGTTAACGTTTCCAGCCCAAATACGCCGAGTTTACGAGAATTGCAGAAAGCCGATGCTTTGGAAGAACTTCTAAGCGCTTTGCAAAAAAGAAATTATGAATTAAATAAGCGGAGTAAAAAGAATCTACCGCTTTTGATAAAAATCGCGCTCGATTTATCTGAATCAGAAGTCGAATCAATTGTTGATATTTGCTTAAGATTGAAAATTGCCGGAGTTATCGCAGCCAACACGACAATCAGCCGCGAAAATCTACAATCTTCAAAAATGGAAATCGAAAAAATCGGAAGTGGCGGTTTAAGTGGAAAGCCCGTGAAAAATCTTTCGAACGAAGTTATCAAACAAATTTACAGATTTTCAAAAGGAAAATTGCCGGTTGTCGGCGTCGGCGGAATTTTTACGGCTCAAGACGCGTTTGAAAAAATCGCGGCTGGCGCGTGTCTTATCCAAGCTTATACGGGTTTTATTTATCAAGGTTTTACATTTGCGCGAGACGTGAATTTCGGCTTAGTAAAAATTTTGCGCGAAAAAGGTTTTGAGAATTTAGATGAAGCAATCGGTGTCAAAGCTAGTCCAAAGACCAAAGTTTAAAGTTATAGTTCAATGTTGATTTCTCAATTCAGGTCGATCTTAAGGTTTTAGACTTTAAACTCTAGACTTGGTCTTTGGACTTGTTGGTTTGACACTCGAAAAGCAGAAGCTATAATAAATCCTTTGTATTTTGCGCTGTTTGAATCGAAAGTTTATTCTATTGTTATGATAGTTGATTTAATTACTATTAAGGATTCGCAAACTGCTTTCAACTTCTTGCTTCAAGCCAATGAAATTGATTTAGAAAGTGAGACGGCAAAAGTAAGAAATACGACTAAAGTTGAAGCAAATGTAAAGAAGGGAATTGCGCAGACTGATGTTAAAGGAAAAATTTATACTGATTTAGAAATTGAATGCAGCCGCTGTTTGCAGCCAACCGAAAATTCTTTTGAAATTCCGTTTAGTGCGGTTTTTGTAACGCCGGAAAATTACACGGAAGCGAAAGAAGCCGAACTTAAAGGCGAAGATTTAGAAGTTTCGATTTTTGAAGGCGATAAAATAGATTTGAAAGAACTCGTGCGTGAGCAGATTTTATTAAACCTGCCGATACAGGTTTTTTGCCGAGAAGATTGTAAAGGTTTGTGTCAGAAATGCGGAGCGAACCTAAATTTGATAGATTGTAATTGTGAGGAAAAAGAAGTTGACCCAAGATGGGCGGCTTTGAAGAACTTGAAATAAATTTCAGATTTCAAATTCCAAATTGGAAAAACCAATAATCTGGAATTTGAAATCTGAAATTTGAAATTTACGGAGTAACTATGCCAAATCCAAAACGCAGACATTCAAAATCACGCACGCGCCAGCGTCGGGCGCACGACGCTTTAAAGACGCCGCAGTTTTATCTTGATAAAGACACGGGCGAGCCGATGCAGCCGCACCGAATTAATCCTAAAACGGGAATGTATAAAGGTCGTCAAATAATCGAAGTCGAAGAAAGTGAATAGTTTAATTTGCAATTTGCGATTTGCGATTGAACAGTTCAATCCAAAATCCAAAATCCAAAATGGCAAATAACGCTGGAATCATCGGAATGGGACACGCTTATCCGAGCGGCATTTTAACCAATGCTGATTTGGAGAAAATCGTTGACACTAGCGATGAGTGGATAACTTCGCGCACGGGCATCAAACAGCGTCATAAAGCAGCCGAGGGTGAATACACTTCGCAGTTCGGAACTTTAGCGGCGAAACAGGCGTTAGATCGTGCTGGTTTGAAAGCCGAAGATATAGAGATTATTATCTGCGCGACCACAACGCCCGACCAGATAATGCCTTCGACAGGTGCTTTAATTCAAGCAGAAATCGGCGCGAGAAACGCCGCCGGAATGGACGTTTTTGCGGCTTGTTCGGGCTTTTTGTATGGTTTGACAATGGTTGAATCAATGATTCGAACCGGACAAATCCGTAATGCTCTGGTTATCGGCGCGGAAATTTTGACCAAATACGTTGATTATACAGACCGCTCGACGTGTGTTATTTTTGGCGACGGCGCGGGCGCGGCAGTTGTCAGCGCAGTTCCCGAAGACAGAGGAATTTTAGCGACGAAAATTATGTCCGACGGACGTTTCGCCGAACAGCTTTACGCGCCCGGCGGCGGCACGCGAATGGGAACGACAAAGGAAACAATTGACGGCGGAATGCATTTTTTCAAGATGAAAGGCAACGAGCTTTTCAAGATTGCCGTGCGCTCGATGGCGGATATTTCAAAGGAAATGCTCGACAAAGCCGGTTATACGGTTGATGATGTTGACCTTGTGATTCCACATCAGGCAAATCAACGAATCACCGACGCAGTTGCCGGACGGCTTGGCGTACCGGAAGAAAAAGTTTACTCAAATATCGCCGAACACGGCAATACTTCGTCAGCTTCAATTCCGATTGCTCTCGATGAATGTTTACAATCGGGAAAAATCAAAGAAGGCGATTTAGTTTTGCTGACGGCTTTCGGCGGCGGCGTAACGTGGGGCGGAACACTTGTCAGATTTTAGATTTTGGATTGGTATCAAATTTAACGGCAATCCAAAATAACTTTTGAAGAAAGTTTGTAAAATAATTTGAATTTTAATGAGCGACCAATCGTCGATCGAAAATCGCCAATCGAAAATCGCCTTTCTTTTTCCCGGTCAAGGTTCGCAAGCCGTCGGAATGGGCAAAGATTTGTTTGATAATTTCGCCGCTTCAAGAGAAGTTTTTGAAGAAGCAAACGATGCGCTCGGGTTTAAATTATCGGAGATGTGTTTTGCCGGTGACGATGCGGATTTGCAATTAACGACAAATACGCAGCCGGCGATTTTGACAACTTCGGTTGCAGCATTCCGTGCGATGAAAAGCGAAAATTTTCCGATGCCGAATTTTGTCGCCGGACATAGTTTGGGCGAATATTCAGCGCTTGTTGCGGCAGATGCGATAAGTTTTTTTGATGCCGTGAAAACCGTGAGAGAACGCGGGACATATATGCAAGAGGCGGTTCCGGTCGGAGTAGGCGCGATGGCGGCAATTTTGGACTTACCGCTCGAAACAATTGAAATCGCTTGTGAAGAAGCCTCGCAAGGCGAAGTTTGCAGTCCGGCAAATATAAATTCTGCAAACGGCGTTGAAACGTTTATCGAAGTTGGCGCGGGAAAAGTTTTATCGGGTTTGGTTAAACAAATTAACCGTGATGTTCGCTGTTTGAATATCGAAAATTCAACTACATTAAAAGAAGCATTAGAAATTTTATAAAAACAGGAGAAAAAAATGTCAGAAGTTCAGGATAAAATTAAACAAATTATTGTTGATGAATTAGGAGTAGATGAAGCGGAAGTTACCGAAAACGCCCGCTTCATCGAAGATTTAGGCGCGGATTCGCTCGATTTGGTCGAACTCGTGATGCGTTTTGAAGAAGAATTCGACATCGAGATTCCTGATGAAGACGCGGAAAAAATTCAAAGCGTGCGTGATGCTTACGCTTATGTCGAGCAGCACAAACAAGCCTGATTTTTAGTGGTAAGTGCTAAACGGTAAGTGATAAGTTTTTTGCTTTCACTTACCACTTACCACTTACCACTCACCACTAATCTATGAAACGTCGTGTTGTTGTAACTGGACTTGGACTTGTAACGTCGTGTGGAAACGATGTCGCTTCAACTTGGGCGGCTCTGCTGCGTGGTGAGAGCGGCGTTGATTGTATAAAAAAGTTCGACACGGAAAAGTATTCGGTCAAATTTGCGGCGGAAGTCAAGAATTTTGATCCGCTCAATTTTCTTGATAAAAAAGAAGCCCGTCGAATGGGTGCGTTCACGCATTTTGCGATTGCAGCAGCAGACGAGGCGATGAAGCACAGCGGGTTGAAAATTGACGATTCAAATTCGGAAATGGCGGGAACATACATTAGTTCCGGAATCGGAGATTTTTGGGCAATCGAGCGGGAACACGATAAAATGCTCGCGCACGGACCTGACCGCGTTTCACCGTTTTTTATTCCGCAATCAATCGTTAATCTCGCTTCGGGTAATGTTTCGATTCGGCACGGTTTAAAGGGACCAAATACGGCGACGGCTACGGCTTGCGCGGCGGGCGCACACGCCATCGGTGACAGCTTCCGGATAATTGAACGGGGCGATGCCGACGTAATGGTTTGTGGCGGCGCGGAAAGCGCGATTACGCCGATGTCAGTTGCCGGTTTTGCTTCGATGCGGGCATTATCAACCCGCAACGACGAACCGAAAAAAGCCTCGCGTCCCTTTGACCTTGAGCGCGACGGTTTTGTTATCGGCGAAGGCGCGGGTTTAATAATTTTAGAAGAACTCGAATTTGCAAAGGCTCGCGGCGCGAAAATATACGCCGAAATCGTCGGTTACGGAATGAGTGGCGACGCTTTTCACATCACCGCGCCGGACGAAACAGGTTCTGGTCCGCGCCGCGTAATGCAGAAAGCGATAAAAGACGCCGGAATCGCGCCCGAACAAATCGGTTACATCAACGCGCACGGCACTTCGACTCCTTATAATGATAAGTTTGAAACTCTGGCGATCAAACAAGTTTTCGGTGAACACGCCAACAAACTTGCAGTTAGTTCAACCAAATCAATGACCGGACACGCACTCGGCGCGGCTGGGGGCGTCGAAGCGGTCTTTTCGGTTTTGGCGTTACACGAAAGGATTTTACCGCCGACGACAAATTACGAATTTCCCGACCCCGAATGCGATTTAGATTACATCCCGAACGAAGCGCGCCAAGCGGAAGTCGAATACGTTTTATCGAACAGTTTTGGTTTTGGCGGAACAAATGCTTGTTTGATTTTTAAAAGATTTGAAGAGTAGGAAAATGAAGAAAGTTCAATATACTTTTTGGCAGGACGACAAGTTTTTTATCGGCTTTATTAAACGATTATCCAGATTATGAAACGCAAGCGTTTTCTAAAGAAGAATTTATCGAAAACTTAAAAGATTTGCTGAAAGATATTGAATCCGAAGAAGTTCCGTTTGTTAAAAAAGTTGAAGAATTGGTTGTTGCCTGATGAAAAGGCAAGATTTGATAAAACGGCTTGAAGAAATGAACTGTGTTTTAGTTCGGCACGGCGGAAAACACAAAATTGGTATGCAAATCATAAAACCAAACAATCACAGCCTGTTCCGCGCCACAAAGAAATTAACGAAAATTTAGCCAAATCAATTATCAAAAAACTTTCGGACAAGTAGTATATGAAAATCATTGTTTTAATGAAACAAGTTGCCAACAAAGACGCAATTTTGCGTGTTGGCAGAGACGAAAAATGGATTGACGAATCGGATATCGCGCACCAAACAAACGAATCCGACGGTTACGCTCTCGAAGAAGCCTTACGCTTGAAAGAAGCGAAAGGCGAAGGTGAAGTTGTCGTTTGCACACTCGGCAAACAAAGCGCGAAAACGGTTTTGAAAGACGCTCTGGCGCGGGGCGCAGACCGGGCAATTCATATTTTGAATGAAAACGAAAACAAACTCTCGCCGTTTCAAATCGCCAAAACAATTGCCGACGCGATTCGTGAAGAAAATGCCGATTTGATTTTCACAGGTTTACAGTCCGATGACGCGAGTTACGGACAAACGGGTGTGATTTTAGCAGAACTTCTTGATATTCCACACGCGACGATCGTGATTGACATTGACCGTGCAAGCCTTAACGGAAATCTTCGTATCAAACGCGAACTCGAGAGCGGCTGGTATCAATGGTTCGCTTATCAATTGCCCGCGCTTTTGACTATTCAATCCGGCATTTCGCAGATTCGATATGCTTCATTAAAAGGAATTATGGCGGCGAAAAAGAAAGAGATTCGGGAGGTTACGCCAACGGTTGAAGAATTTAACGGAGCGCAGCGAATCGAAAAAGTTTATCTACCGCTTAAAACCAAGCAGACGCAAATTCTCGGCGATGGCGATGCGAAACGCGGGGCAACCGAGTTGGTTGAAAAATTAAAAACAGAAGTTAGAGTTCTTTAGTGAACAGAGAAAACCGCGATTAAAGATTTACAAAAATATGATTTTAGTATTTATCGAACATAAAAATTGCGCTTTGAATCGGGCTTCGCTCGAAGCAATTGCCGCGGCGCAAAACATCGCTAAAGATTTGGGATTAAAAGTTTCCGCTGTTATTCCATGCGACAAAGATTGCTCGCTCGCGCCCGAAATTGCCGCTTACGACATAGAAAAAGTTATTGTAGCTAAAAATGAAAATCTCGGAATTTACACGCCAGATGCTTATGCTGACGCCTGGACACAAATTATAAATGAAACAAATCCGCAGTTTGTCGTGATGGCGCACACTTATCAAGTGCGCGATTTTGCACCGAAAGTAGCGGCGCGTCTCAGCAGGGAAGTTGTCGGCGATTGCATTCGTTATCAAAACAACGGCGGCAAACCCGTTTTCACACGGCGAATATTTTTAGGAAAACTCGATGCCGACGTGTCTGTTGAAGGCGACGCGCCTTATTTTGCGACGTTCCAATCAGGTGCATATCGCGGCGACAATGCCGTAAAAGGCGGAAATGCGCAAATCGAAACGATGAACATCGAAATTGGCAAGCCGCGAATGAAGCCCGAAGAACCTTTTCAAGAAGCGAAAGCGTCGGTTGATTTATCAAAATCAGAAATTATTGTCGCCATTGGTCGCGGCATAAAGTCTCAAGAAAACATCGCCAAAGCGCAAGAATTAGCCGATGCGCTTGGAGCAGACCTCGCCGCTTCGCGCCCGATTTGTGACGCCGAATGGCTGCCGATTGACCGTCAAATCGGCTCAAGCGGGCAAACCGTCGCGCCGAAAGTATATATCGCTCTCGGAATTAGTGGCGCGATTCAACATATCGTCGGAATGAAAAATGCGGGAACAATTGTAGCGATTAACAAAGACGCGGAAGCACCGATTTTTGATATTGCCGATTATGGAATTGTCGGAGATTTGTTTGAAGCCCTACCCGTAATGGTTGAGGAAATTAAAAAAGCGAAAAGTTAAGTGGTAAACGGTTAGTGGTAAGTTTTGCTTCTTTACTTACCACTAACCGTTTACCACTGTTTTCAAATCATATCTTCTTCAGTTTTAGAATTTTCGTCCAGCTCGTAACGATTGCGGTCTCGTTTTTCCATTTTTTCAAGTAAATCAAGCGGCTCATTGTCTTGAAAATCAATACCCATCGCGTGGGCGTTTTCTTCGACATCAGATTGGTCTGGCGTCGGGTTATGACCGCCGACTGCCTCCGAACCGGTGCTGTTGACGTCTGCCCAGTCAGCGTCAATGTCGCCGCCAGAATCGGCTGGTGAAGACGAATGATGTTCCTTCAAACGTTCAATCAATTCGTTCGGCGCCTGCGGCGCGTGGGCGATTTCCTCATCGATAAACTGTTGTATTTCCGGGTCGGGAAGCGTTTCGTTCTCGTAAAATTCCAACTCTTTGCCTGTCATAATTTTCCTCTTTGTAACTTTTATTCATCTAAAGAATAGCACAGCGAAAGCGACGAAAGAAACAATTTTTCAAATGAAAACAATTGATTGTGCCGATGGAATCTCAAAACGCCTGCGGCAGCGATTGTTTTTGCACATCAACATATCGTCAACACGCACCATATAATTGCGCGATTTTTCAAAACGCGCCCGGTCCTGCTCATTCATTCGTCCGGGTGAGTTTTTCTTTTTTGTGCGTTTCAGCCAGCGAACATCATATTCGTTGCGCTCGCGGCAAAAAGGGCAGGCAAAGCTCGCCTTTTTTGTTTCTTGCCTTTCGTCGAAAATATCTCGTTCATTCATATGATTTAAAGTTCAAAGCTTAATATTCAAGGCTGTTTTGTGTTTGAACCTTGAACATTAAGCTTTGAACTAACTTGCGAGTTCGCGCAAGTATTTGAAACTATAAATTCCCGATTCGTGACCGTCCGAAAAGTGAAAATTCAACGCGTAACGCCCGACGACCGTAAGGTGCGAAAATGATAAATCGTCTGAGACGGTTTCATCTTTTAACATTTTCTCGCCCGTCCATTCGTTGATGCAGCCCGCGCACGGACACGCTCTTCTAAGTTGCGCGGCATTGTACTCAGTTTCCGCTTCGTCCGACCATTTTATTGAAAGTTCAGAATCGCTTTCTTCAACAATTTGCGTTGGCTCAATCATAAAAATAGATGTCCAGATGTTAGTCGGAAGGAAAAACTTATCTTTAATGTCTAGCCTCTAACATCTTTTCCACGTCTTCTGCCGTAACATCGTAATGTGAAGCATGATAAACGGGCTTTCCATTTCTTAAAACGATTGCTTGCGGCGATTCATGATGGATACCCGTTTTTTCGGCAATCACGTTGGAAACATTTCGGGCGTGTTGAACAATGATTAAATTTATATCGGCGGCAGCTTTTGAAATTTCCTGATAAACGCCGGAGCTAATCGGGCAAGTTAAGCTGTGTTTGAACAAAACGACAGGCTTTTCAGATGATTTCTGAAAAAGATCATCCAATTCGTCGGTCGAGTTTATTTCTATAAAATTTGCTTTCATAATTTAATTATAACTTCCCGCGCTCTGAAAAGCATTCGGCGGTGGCGGCGATTCAAAATTTGGATTGTTATTTGCCGGAAAAACTTTGCGATAAACGACCAGAGCGCCTGCAAACATAATCGGAAGCATTAAGCACTCACACAAAATTATTTTGATATTTTGGCACGAATCGTTAAAATTTGTTTCATGCGCTTTATTAAATTATCTGAACCGGAAATTGCGACTTTGCAGGAAGGTCACAAAAACGGTTCTCAATTCCAGTTTCGCAATCGTTGTTTTTGCCTGATTTTATCTGGTCAAGGCAAAACCGTTCGGGAATTAGCAAAGTTCTTTGAAGTATCGCGCATCACCATTTATGCGTGGTTCGACGCTTGGGAAACGGGCGGCATTACAGGTTTGATGAACCGAAAAGGACAGGGACGCAAACCGATTCTCTCGCTTCAAAACAAAGAACAGGTGGCGAAAGTCAAAGCCTTGATTGCCAAAAATCCGCAGTCGGTCAAGTCGGTAGTCGCCGAACTGGAACCGCAACTTCAGGTGAAAATGCACCCGGAAACGCTCAAGCGGTTTTTAAAAAACTTGGTTTCAGTTTCCGCCGCATCCGCACCTCTCTCGAGTCGAGGCAGGTGGCAGTTGAACGAGAGGCGGGCGAAGCGGCATTAAAAGTTCTTTTCAGGCTTGCCGCGACAAAACAGATTGATTTGTATTTTGGCGACGAAGCCGGTTTCTCGATGCAACCCGTTTTGCCGCGAGCGTGGCAGGCACGAGGCGAGCAAATCAGGATTTTCCCGCAGCGGGATAAAAAATTGAATTTGTTCGGCATCTTTCGCCCCGACAATGTGGCAATAACCTATCAAACAAAGGACAATATCAATTCCAAATTTTTAATTTCGGCGATTGATGACTTTTGCCGATACATTGAAAAGCCGACCGTTCTGGTTCTTGATAACGCTCCGGTGCATCGCTCAAAACTGTTCTCCGAGCAGATAGAAAAGTGGCAGGAAAAAGATTTGTATATTTTCTTTCTGCCGCGTTATTGTCCGCATTTGAACAAGGCGGAAACCTTCTGGCGAAAAGCCAAATACGAATGGCTGAAACCGTCCGATTACGCCTCGTTTGCTAAATACGAGCGGAAAATCAAGGAGATTTTCAATGGAATCGGGCTAAAATATAAAGTGAATTTCAAAGAGCTAAAAGATAAAATCTATTTTGTGTGACTGCTTAAGTAAACACCAACAAAACAAAGCAAATAACCGACGATAATAAGCGCGGCTTGAAGAGCCATAAAACCGGCAATACCGCTCAAATTATTCCACACGGCTTTCGCGCTAAGTTTAAATGCATCCATTCCCGAAAGTTTATATTCGACAATCAAAGGATATGCAAAAAACAAAAAAGCGTGAATACTGCCCAAAATAAGAAATAAAAATATCATCTCGACCGTAAAAAATCCTAGATAAGCAAATATTTCGTTAGGGTTCGGATTTTTTGAGTGCATCATCGAAAGTTGCATCATTATTAACGGAATATACGCTAAAATTCCTAAAATGACGGCAGGAACAATTAGAACAAGCGAAGCTACTAAACCCGGAACCAAATAATCAAACCCTTTAAAAAGTCCTTCAAAAGTTACGCGCTGTCCGTTCATTTTTTGAAAAAGACAATAATAAATGCCGCAAAACATTGCGCCAAAAAGAATGCCGAAAGGCACGACCCCGGCAATAAGTATTCCGACAAATGTAATCGCAAAAAACAGCCAGTATTGGTCTTTTATCAATTCCCATCCTTCTTTCATACATTCGACGGGATGAATCACGCCGGTCTTAAATTCAATATTTTGCATAAATTTTATTGGGGTAAATGGTAAAAAGTAAACAAAGAATTTTGTATTTCATTTACCATTAACCGTTCGCCACTTACCATTATAAATAAATTTTCTCGATATAATCTTTCACCATACGGTCGCTGGAAAACTGCGGCGTAAGCGTCGCCAGAGCATTTTTCATTCGCCGAATCCATTCGCCCGGCAAATCGTTCTCGCCCTTTAAATAATAAGCGGGGATAACTTCAGTTTCCAGAATTTGATAAAGTGATTCGGCATCGTTGATATCTGCTTCTTCATCTGTCAGTTCATTGCTTAAAGTTCCGATTGAAAACCCGTTTTCACCGTTAAAACCTTCAATCCACCAACCGTCGAGAATCGAAAGATTTAACCCGCCGTTCATCGCCGCTTTTTGCCCGCTTGTCCCTGACGCTTCGAGCGGACGACGCGGAACATTGAGCCAGACATCAACACCCTGCGTTAGGTAACGAGCAACTTCTTGGTCGTAATCTTCCACAAAAACGGCACGACGCTGCCATTCGGAATTTTGGTCAACGCTCATCAAATTTTGTAAAATTTCTTTTCCTGGTATGTCTTGCGGATGCGCTTTGCCCGCAAAAACGAACTGAACTGGCTTTTCCGCGTCATTAACCATTTTCAAAAGTCGTTCTAAATCGTTAAACAGCAAATTCCAACGTTTATATCCTGCAACGCGGCGTGCAAATCCAACGGTTAAAACATCTGCATCAAAAAGTTTGCGTGTGTCCCGATGTTCGTTGATAGTGTCGTGCGAGCCGATCTCCTTTGAAAAGGTTTTTTGCCGAACGAATGCAATTAATAATTGTTTTAAAAGCCGATGTGTATTCCAAACTGCCGCATCAGGAATTTTTTCTATCGCTTTACGCCAAGCCGTCTTATCTTCCAAAACCTCCGCCCAATTCGCGCCGATGTGTTTTTCATAAAGCGTTTGAAACGCAGGCGCAATCCAGGTCGATGCGTGAACGCCGTTGGTTATGTGCGTAATCGGAACTTCGTCTGCGCTTGTTTTTTCGGGAAACATTTTCAGCCAAAGCGTCCGCGAAACCTCGCCGTGTTTTTCGCTCACGCCGTTTGTCGAGCGCGTCATTCTTAAAGCAAGCGGCGTCATTCCAAACCATTCTTCTTTATCATCAACATTTGTGCGACCAAGTGCGAAAAGCTCATCTTTTGAAATTTTAAGCGCGTTGATGAAATTTTCGTCAAAACAGGCTGCGATAAGATCCGGCGAAAAAGTATCATTGCCTGCAGAGACTGGCGTGTGCGTTGTAAAAACGCATTTTTCGCGGACAGAAGAAACCGCATCTGAAAAATTCGTATTTTCGTTCGCCTCTAAAAATTCTCTTGCTAACTCTAAAGTCAAAAAAGCCGAATGCCCTTCATTTAAATGGTAAACCGTAGGCTCAATGCCGAGCTTTTTTAGAAGCCGCACGCCACCGATACCGAGAATTTTTTCCTGCACAACGCGCGTTTCCGCATCGCCCCCGTAGAGATGTCCGGTAACAAGTTGATCAATCTCGGCGTTTTGCGAAATATTTGTATCGAGTAGATAAAGCGAGATTCTACCTATTTGCGCCAACCACGCCTGAGCGAAAACTTCGCGCCCGCGCATATGAATCATCACCAGAATTCTTTCGCCCATTTCATCCAAAACCGGCTGCAAGGCTAATTCATTAACAAAAGAATCGAAATATCGCTCTTGCTGCCAACCATTGTGGGCAATCTTCTGCCGGAAGTAACCAAAGCGATACAATAAACCGACAGCGACGAGCGGAACATTTTTGTCGCTGGCGGACTTTAAATGATCACCGGCTAAAATTCCCAGTCCGCCCGAATAATTCGGCAGAGAATTATGTACGCCGTATTCGGCGCAAAAATATGCGACTGGATTTTGCGTTGTTATTTTTCCAAAACAGTTAGCGGGTTGCGAAAGATAATTTTCAAACTCGTTGGCAAAATGATTAGTTTTTTCGACATAATTGGCATCGTTAGCTTTTTGCCAAAGCCGAAATTCACAGACTTGTTTTAACAAAAGGCGCGGATTTTGTTCGGTTTTGTCCCACAAATACGGGTCGAGTTCACGCCAAATGTTTATGCCTTCAGGTCGCCAAGACCAGAAAAAATTCCAAGCGAGGCGATCTAAAAACCGAAGATTTTCAGGCAGTTCGCGGTCGAAATAAAAATTGTTTCTAAAAATTTGTTCGGTTATTTGTTGCTTGGCTACTGGTTGCATATCGGAAAAAGTTTCGTTTGAAGTTTCCTTCATAAAGTTTTGGAGGCAAATTTTGTAAGTTATTTTTCAAGCGTAATAAAGAAATTAAAAATAACAATATCAAGTTTTCACCAGCAAACATATTAACAAAAAGACGGCGAAAACTCCCGTTTGTCTAAAAAATTAAAAAATGTGATTTTTAAGAAAAATTTCAGCGTCCTCCATTGAGAAAAAAACAAAGCGCACTTGCTTGATTTGTTCGTTTTGCGCCAGAAAATTTTTTACAGCTTTTGATGAAATGTTTGCGGCTTGCTGTTTCGGGTAACCATAAATTCCGGTTGAAACGGCGGGGAAGGCAATTGTTTCAAGGTTATTTTCCGATGCTAAAGCGAGAGAATTTCTATAACAATTTGCCAAAAGTTCGGCTTCGCGCCCGCGATGTTCACTGTAAACGGGTCCAACCGTATGAATAACAAATTTTGCTTTCAGATTTCCGCCGCTTGTGATAACTGCTTCGCCGGTTGGCAATCCGTTCGGATAATTTTTACGACGGATTTCTCTGCATTCTTCTAAAATCTTTTGCCCGCTTTGCGCGTGAATCGCACCGTCAACACCGCCCCCACCGAGCAAAGAGGAATTTGCGGCATTTACAATTGCATCACAAGTTTCCTGCGTGATGTCCCCGACTTTGACAATTACTCGCTCGTTCAAAAATTCTTGTTGCATAAAAGAAATTCAAACAGGATAGACAGGATTTACAGGATAAGTGAAAAAAATGGCATCCTGTAAATCCTGTCTATCCTGTTAATTTTTCGTTTATTCTAACGGCTCAACGCGTGATATTCCGCTCGTGGCTTGAATATCATCAAAATTATGAATTCTGAATTTGCCGTTTTCCTCGACAAATTCTTCAATAAACGGGTCGCACAAAGCGTGTTTTGCTTCTTCGACGGTGAAATAATTTCCTTCAACTATCAGACAAAATTCGGTAGATTTTGTGTTATTCATATTTGTAGAAAAAACATAAACTTTCAAACGAGAAAATTTTACATCAAAAAATTTCCGTTGAAAATAAAAATTTCTTTCTAACAAATTTTCTCAAGCGAAATAGTTTTTATAATTTCTGCCGCATTGCTTCCCGATAATATATTTCTTATCATTTCAACAAATCTTATAAAGGAAAAATAATTTACAAATGATAATACCCGTAAAATGGAGCGACGAAGGCGTTTTAATGCTTGACCAACGCCTTTTGCCGACCGAAGAAAAATGGCTTACTTTGCGTTCTTTCACTGAAGTTGCCGACGGAATACGCGATATGGTTGTGCGTGGCGCGCCGGCGATTGGGGTTTCAGCCGCTTATGGTATTGCGCTCGGCGCAAAAAATTTTGTCGGAACAAACATTGCGGATTTGGAAGACGAACTGGATTATGTGTGCGAAGTAATAGGTAAAACACGTCCGACCGCCGTTAATCTTTTTTGGGCGATTGAGAGAATGAAACGCACATTCCAAAAAGCAAAATTGGAGGGTAAATCGGTTTCGGAAATCAAGCAGATTTTAATCGAAGATGCGAAAGCGATTCACGAAGAGGACATCGAATCGCAGCGCCTAATTGCCAAATTCGGCGGTGAGCTTATCGAAAATGATTCGACCGTTTTAACTCATTGCAACGCCGGTGCGCTAGCGACGGGCGGAGTTTGGGGAACGGCGCTTGGCGTTATTCGCGGCGCGGTTGACCAAGGCAAAACAGTTTCAGTCATTGCCGATGAAACTCGACCGTATTTGCAAGGCGCACGCCTTACCGCTTGGGAACTTTTACAGGATGATATTCCGGTAACTTTAATTACCGATAGTATGAGCGGTCATATGATGCAAAAGGGAAAGGTTCACGCCGTTGTCGTCGGTTCTGACCGAATTGCCGCCAATGGTGATGTCGCTAACAAAATCGGAACTTATATGGTTGCGGTTCTGGCAAAGCAGCATAAAGTTCCGTTTTATGTTGCCGCGCCGCTTTCCACCGTTGATTTAAATTGTCCGACGGGCGAAGAAATTCCGATTGAAGAAAGAAACATTCGGGAAATCACGCACGTCCAACACATACAACTCGCTCCCGAAGGCGTTTCGGTCAACAATTACGCTTTTGACGTTACGCCCAATGAATTCGTAACGGCGATTATCACTGAGAAAGGCGTGGCGCGAAAACCTTTCACGGAGAGTTTACGTAAAATGTTCGAAGAGTAATTTCTAACAGATTACACACGCTCGCAATGATTTTGAAAACAAAATCATTATTTACTAAAGTAAAATTAACAACCGTTGTTTTAATCAAATTCATTTTTATCTCTCTAATTTGTTTAATCTGTAAAAAAGTATTAAAAAATATGAAAACAATCACTATAAAATTCAATTCGCTTTTATTGTTAGCATCAATCTTCTTTCAAACTACGGCAACAGTTAAAGCGCAACAGGCAACAGCGAAAGAATCCGATATCAATGCTCAAATCCGTAAGGAAGCAACGGCGCAAAATTCGCAAATTATGCGAACTCTTTACTATTTTACCGACGTTTACGGACCGCGATTGACCGGCTCACCAAATCATAAAGCGGCAGCAGATTGGGCAGTCAAGCAGATGAAAGAGTGGGGCTTTGACAAAGCGTACCTCGAGCCGTGGGATTTTGGACATCTCGGCTGGGTGAACGAACGTACTTCCGGTTTTATTACCGCACCTGTCCAAGACTCTTTAGTTTTTGAAGTTCTCGCGTGGACGCCCGGCACAAACGGCGCGGTTCGAGGTTCGGCATTTCAACTAAATCCGCCGGAAAGAGCGACGCAGGAAGAATTAACCGCTTACTTAAACAGCATCAAAGATAAAGTCAGAGGGAATATGATTTTGATGGGCAAGCCCGCCGTTATTCCCATTAATTTCAATCCGTCGAATAAACGAGTTAACGAAGAGGAAATTAAAAGGCGTCTTGACCCGACTGCAACGCCGCAGCCTTTTCCGACGCCGCGTGCGGTACAGAGTCCGGCTCCAACTCCGCGCCCGAATCAGATAAACTTTTCGCAAATCGCTCAACAGCTTGATCAATTTTTGCTCGACAACGGAGCGGCAGTTCGTATCAATGACGCCGGACGCGAACACGGACAAATCCGCGCATTCAATAATCGCACTTTCGACGTTTCCAAAGTTGTTCCAACCGTCGTAATGCGAAATGAAGACTATGGTCGTATCTCACGTCTTTTATCAAACGGAAATTCTGTCTCTCTCGAATTCGATATCCGCAACCGCACTATTCCTGAAGGCACCACATCTTATAACACCATCGGCGAAATAACGGGAACAGATAAAAAAGATGAAGTGATAATGCTCGGCGGACATCTAGATTCATGGCACGCTGCGACGGGTGCAACCGACAACGCAATAGGTTGTGCGATTATGATGGAAGCCGCGCGTATCTTAAAAACAATTGGTGTCAAACCACGCCGCACAATTCGCGTTGCTCTTTGGTCAGGCGAAGAGCAGGGTCTGCTTGGCTCTCAAGCATATGTTAAAAAACACTTTGGTTCGTTTGAAAATCCGACGTCTGATTACGCCAAATTCGGCGGCTATTTCAACATTGATTCGGGAACGGGCAGAGCCAGAGGAATGAGTGTTTTCGGACCGCCTGAAGCCGCCGCCATTTTACGTGAAAATCTGACTGGCTTCTCAGATGTAGGTTTTCTCGGTGTTATCAACGGACGCAGCCGTGGACTTGGCGGCTCTGACCATACATCGTTTAATCAAGCAGGCTTGCCTGGCATCGGCGTGATGCAAGACCCAATTGAATATGGCACGCACACCTGGCATACAAACCTTGACACTTACGAGCGCATTGTTCCTGAAGACGTTCAAAATGCAGCAATTGTTATTGCTTCGGCGGTTTATACGCTGGCAATGCGCAACGAATTGTTGCCGCGTTATACAAAAGAACAGATGCCGCTTTTGCCTGCGTCCCCAACCCCGACTCCAACGCCCGCAGCAACTGCAACTCCTTCTGCGTCGCCGACTCCTAAGCCGCGCAGTTAGTTCTAAATAGAAAAATGAAAAAAGTCTCGCTAAATTTTTACAGCGAGACTTTTTTCATTTTTCTTCTTAAACATTACTATTTCGCAAAACGGCTTTGTTTCCACCAATCAATTGTTTTTCGCAAGCCTTCCTCTAAGCCGACGAGTTTTGTGTAATTCAGACATTCAACAGCCTTTTGATTGCTTGCCTGCGAGTGTTTCACGTCGCCTTTGCGTTCGGGTTGATACTCGGCAAAAATATTTTCTTTGCCAGTGATTTTTTTGATAGTTTCGAGAAGCTCGTTTAAAGTAATACGTTCACCGTTAGCGACGTTCATCACTTCGCCGATACCTTTTGTTGTTTGCGCGGCTTTCATATTCGCGTCAACAACATTTGCAATAAAAGTAAAATCTCTCGAAGTTTCACCGTCTCCATAAATAACAGGTTTTTTACCGGACATCAGCGCATCAACAAAACGTGAAATCACGCCTGAATACTGCGATGAAGGATTTTGACGGGGACCGAAGACGTTAAAATAGCGTAGCGAAATCGTTTCTAAATCAAATACGTTTGAAAAAACTTTGCAATAATATTCGCCCATCAGCTTTGCCCCAGCGTATGGCGAAAGCGGCTCGGGCAGCATCGTTTCAACTTTAGGCAATGTCGGCTGGTCACCGTAGGCGGAACTTGACGCGGCGTAAATTAACCGTTTGACATTGTTTTCTTTTGCTTTTGTGAGAAGATTAAATGTTCCGTTGACACAGGCTTCGTGAGTTTCTTTCGGATTTTCAACCGAGCGCGGAACTGAAGGCAAAGCAGCTTGATGGAAAATTATTTCGACATCTTCCATTGCTTTCTTTAATGCTTCGTCATTGTTTATATCGCCTTCGATAAAATCAAAATCGCCTCTAATTTCATCAAGGTTTTCCCGAAAACCCGTGACAAAATTATCAATAATGCAGACCTTCGCGCCTTGCGCAATAAGTTCGTCCGCAAGATTTGAACCGATAAAACCCGCGCCGCCCGTTACAAGTACTTTTGTGGTTAGAGACATTTTTAGTGGTGAGTGGTAAGTGATGAGTGGTGAATGAAAGCCTTTTAACTAATCACTCACCGTTCACCACTCACCACTAATGGTTACCTTCCGACGCCGACATATTCAAAACCCAACTCACGTATATCTTCAGGTTCGTAAATGTTTCGTAAATCAGCGATTTTCGGAGTTTTCAGGAGCCTTTTTACCTTCTCCATATCAAGAGCGCGAAACTGATTCCACTCAGTCAGGAAAACCAAAACGTCTGCGCCTCTAAGAGCGTCGTACTCATCAGTCGCGTATTCAATATCAGGGAGATACGCCCGTGCTTCTTCCATCGCCACCGGGTCAAATGCGCAAATGGTCGCGCCGCGCTCTTGCATTCCTTTTATAATATCAATGGCAGGAGATTCGCGCATATCGTCGGTTTCCGGTTTAAACGACAAACCAAGCACGCCGATTTTTTTTCCTTTGAAATTTCCGACTAAAGATTCAATTTTAGGAATCATCGCTTGGCGCTGCAATTCGTTAACTTCAATCACGGTGTCAACAATACGCGATTCAGTTCCGAAATGTTTCGCAACCGTCGAAAGCGCGCGAGTATCTTTTGGAAAACATGAACCACCGAAACCGGGACCGGGATGTAAGAATTTATTTCCGATACGTTTATCCATTCCCATTCCGCGCGCAACTTCGTGAACATCGCAGCCGATTTTATCGCACAGATTAGCAATCTCGTTGATAAAGGAAATTTTGGTAGCAAGAAAAGCGTTTGCCGCATACTTGATTAACTCTGCGGCTTCCAAAGAAGTAATTACAATCGGCGTTTCAATCAGGTAAAGCGGGCGATATAAATCTTTCATAATCGCAATCGCATCTTCTTCGTTACTGCCGATTACTACCCGATCGGGTCGCATAAAATCTTCAATTGCCGCACCTTCACGCAAAAATTCAGGGTTTGAAGCAACGCCGAAATTTGTTTTTGTTTTTTGGTTTTCCTCAACAAATTCACGAAGCCATCTGCCCGTTCCAACGGGAACAGTTGATTTTGTAACGATAACCTTATAACCGTTCATCGCTTGGGCAATATCTTTAGCCGCTTGCCGGTAGTAACTCATATCCGGCGAACCATCCTCTTTCGGCGGCGTTCCGACAGCTAAAAAGACAACCAATGCTTGTTCTACCGCTGTTTCGATTTCAGTCGTGAAATGAAGTCTGCCAGCATTTGAGTTTTTCTCAACAATCTGGTCTAATCCGGGTTCGTAAATTGGAATAATACCTTGATTGAGGCGGTCAATTTTATCTTTGTCAACGTCAACACAAGTTACTTCTACACCAAATTCTGCAAAACAAGCTCCTGTAACTAATCCAACGTACCCAGTTCCAATAACAGCAATATGCATAAATAAAATTACTAGTAAATTATATTGTTAAAATATTCACAATTGAAGGCAAAGTTTTACGGGTCATGTTTTTTTACAACATGACCCGTAAATTAAATAAGCCAAGTTAAATTTTTTTAATATTACTTTATACTAAATAATATTAAAATCTAACTAGCTCTGACCTCTGAAAGGAC
>JAIVJJ010000144.1 GCA_020200095.1 Acidobacteriota bacterium
AGATTAGATTAAGATGATAAGTTAAAAGATAAAATAAAAAAGAAAATTTCAACAAAATGCGAATAAACTGCAAATCGTTACCGATAAAACCGCGCCGCGCACGGTCGTTATTCGACTTACTTATTGCTTGATAGTTATACTATAAGCATCGGTAAAAATGCTATATCTTAGAACAAATTTGCAAAAGTTTTTGTAAAAAAGAGAAAACGTAAATCATTATGTCGCAAACGGAAATCAATCGTAAAGTCGTTATTTTAGGTTCGGGTCCGGCAGGTCTGACCGCCGCTATTTACGCATCACGTGCGCAATTAGAGCCGCTCGTCATTGACGGACCTCAGCCTGGCGGACAACTAACTATTACCACTGATGTCGAAAATTATCCGGGTTTTTCCAAGGGAATTATGGGACCCGAATTAATGAACGAATTTCGCGCGCAAGCCGAGCGTTTCGGCTCGGAAATCATAAATGTATGGATTGATAAGGTTGATTTGAGCGAAAGACCTTTCACGCTTTACGGCAAAGCAAGCCAGGACGCTGCTGAAATTTCGACAATTATAAAAGCCGAAACTTTAATAATTTCAACCGGTGCGTCAGCCAAATGGCTCGGCATTCCTGGCGAAGAACCTGCGCCCGTAGGTTTAGGCGGCAACGGCGTTTCGGCGTGCGCCACGTGCGACGGATTTTTCTTTCGCGGCAAAGATGTCGTCATTGTCGGCGGCGGCGACACAGCGATGGAAGAAGCGATGTTTTTGACGCGCTTCGCTTCAAAAGTAAATTTAATGCACCGCCGCGATTCGTTCCGCGCGTCAAAAATTATGCAGGAGCGCGTCTTTAACAATGACAAAATCGAAATCCTCTGGCACACCGAAGTTCGAGAAATTCTCGGCACAAAAGAAGAAGGCGTAACGGGCGTAAAAATTTTCAACAACCAGAAAAAAGAAGAAAGCCTTTTCCCGACGCAAGGCGTTTTCGTCGCCATCGGACACAAACCGAACACCGACCTTTTCAAAGACTGGCTTGAGATGGACGAAACCGGCTATCTAAAAACCGAAGGACGCACAATGAAAACCAACATCGCCGGAGTTTTCGCCTGCGGCGACGCGCAAGACCATTATTACCGACAAGCAGTAACGGCGGCGGGTTCGGGTTGCATGGCGGCGATTGACGCCGAAAGATTTCTCGTCGAACACGGCGAAGCGGTGAAAAACACGGAAACGAATTGGTAGCTTTCATAATTGGAGTTATAAATTATGGCGCAAAGAAAGAAAAATAATGAACTCGCAAAACAAACTAAGACTCACAAAAAGACTACTAAAAATGAAGAACAATCAGAGAACACAAAACTTATAATTGAACATAATCATCCAATTGCCCAAGCAATTAATAAGTTTTTGCACCGAGCTAGAGATATTAAATCGGCTGCAAATATTCACATTCCTTTATCACTCAAAAGGAAGAAGCAACGATTTACAGAGATTGCAAAAATCCTTGAAGAAACAGATACATTAGTAAAAGAAAAAAACAAAGCATCTCAAATTTTGAGAATTACAAAAACGGTAGATGCATTTAGAAAACTAGAGCGATTGATTCAATCTGATGTTCCTGAAATTTTGGAAACAAGTTTATTCTTGGGGCTTTTCAGTTCATACGATGCTTTTACAGGTGACCTACTCAAATCAATATATTCAAAGAAGCCAGAGTTGTTTAACAAAATGAATCGCACAGTGTCACTTTCAGAAGTAGTAAAATTTGATTCTTTTGATGAGATGAAGAGCAGCATTTTGTTAAATGAAATTGAAAACTTTAGAAGAAATGGTTACATAGAACAGTTTGAAACTTTGGAAAAAGATTTTGATGTAAAACTTAAAGAATTTGAACGCTGGTCTCAGTTTGTTGAGTTTTGAACGCTGGTCTCAGTTTGTTGAGTGTGGACAACGCCGCAATTTGATTACACATAATGACGGAGTTGTAAGTGAGCAGTATTTAAAGATGTGTTCTAAAGAAGGTTACATATTTACTAATCCTGTCGCTGTAGGAGATAAATTAGGACTGAATCCTTCATATTTTTTGAAATCTTGCGAACTAATGATGGAAGTAGCCTTTAAGCTAGGGCAAACTCTTTGGAGAAAAATTTTTACAAATGAACTTTCCGATGCAGACGACCACGCAATTGAAGTTATATATGAAGATTGCTTGCAAACAGAATCTTGGGATAGAGCTATAGTATTTACTGAGTTTATAATCAAACAGAAAAACCTTTCAAGCGACCAAAGTAGAAAAATAAATACAATTAACTTAGCAATTGCGTTGAAATTTTCAGGAAAGAAAGAACAAGCAGACAAAGTTTTATCATCAATAGATTGGTCTGGTTCAAGTGCTGACCTTAAACTAGCCGAAGCCGTATTGTCAGATAAGTTTGATAACGCCGCCGAAATAATGGAGAGATTTGGCAAGCAGGGAGAGTTGATAAATGAACAAGCATATCATCATTTTCCTTTATTTAGAGAATTTCGCAAATCCGAACAGTTTTCGAAAACTTATGAAAAAATTTACGGTTACCCATTTACAGTTCAACTTCAACGAAATGCAGATAAAAAGCAAGCTATAGCAACAAAAGAAATTGAAAAACAAGATGAAGAAGCTAAATTATTGTTAGAGGGTAATGCAAGTGCAAATGATTTGAAGAGTAAAGCTACAGCACCAGCAAATACGCTGAAAGTTTCCAGTCCAACTAGTAAAAAGAAAACTTTAAAAATTATTAAATAGCTTTCAAATCAAATTTTATCATAAAGAAATCCCTTGTCTTTTCGCACTCTTTTCGTGTAAAGGCATGTAACAATTCTTCGATAAAACGCTTTCTTAAGTCTCACGTTGCATTATTTTGCCCACTCATCCGC
>JAIVJJ010000145.1 GCA_020200095.1 Acidobacteriota bacterium
CCCTCAAAGGTGGAACGCCTACGTTTATGTATTAAATTGTCCAACCACTTTAATCGATCCCGACGGGAAAAAACCGAAAAGAATTATTGATATTTTTTTAGCACTTGAAACTTCTAAAGAAGATAGAGCCAAATTTGATAAACTGCGTAAAGAAGCAGCAAAGCAAGGGGTTAAAATAAATATCTTCACAATGGAAAACAAGACCGCGACAGCGGAAAACTTTATAAAATCAATGCAAACGAAAGGCAGAACAACAATACTCGTTGGTCACTCAATGACTAGCCCTGAATCTGAAAAGAAAATGACTAATACTAGTAGATATTCTGGGGCTGCGGTTGGTAGATTTAGTGATGATTCTATAATTAGTAGTCAAGATAATGTAGAAAAAGGTAGAGCAACTGATACGGTAGATGGGACGTATGCTCAAGCTAAAAATTTAGCTGTTTTTACTTGTGATTTCGGACCAACTTTCGACAAATTGAGTTCGGCAAGCAACACGAACTTTCTTTCTATAGATAATGGAAAGGATGGTTTTTCCTCTATAGCGGCAGGTATTGAAGCTGGCTTATCAGTTACTAAAGTGATAACAAATGGAGGTAATGCTGAACAAGCTCAAGAAGCTGCTCAAAAAGTTTTTGATAATAGTAGTAATAACTATGACAAAGGCGATAGAGTAAAATTAAGAGTATTAAAACCGATTGAGACTGAAGTTCCCTAATAAGAGGTTAATTATGAAGACGCATCTTAAATATAAAGTTTACGGCTTTGTTTCATTTGCAGTTTTTTTATTCGGCTGCTCAACTGTAAACACTTCCTCGCTCAGTAATAAATTGGAAATAAAGACCTCCTCGTCTCCAACGCCACTTGGTATTTCACAAAATAATGAAGGTAAATTCATAAGGCAGGAAGGTTGGAAAATTCCGTTACCGGAGAAAAAAGAAAAGATGCGAGTCCTTGAGAGAGATGTAATGTCTGAAACCGGAAACAGGGTAAAAAGAACAATTACTATTTATAATCCAATCGGCGATTTTTTCTTTTACATAGACCATCCTACTTCCAATTTGGGTATTCAAATGATGAGCGGATTACTTCAATTGGAGTCAATATGGGAAGTAAAGGTGAAAGAAAAAATCTACAGCTACACGGTTATTGTGCGTAAAGCTGTACCTAATGCACAAACAGATGAGTCTATCCTGACTAGACATGAATTTCCTTATAGGTATTTTGATATTGATGGAGATGGTAAATTTGAAACTCTTGTAGCTGATGATTCAGATATTTTAGTTCCTTCTTGGGTGACTCAGTAATCCAACGACAGCTCAAGTTCTAAGATAAATAATGAAAAGAACAGGGCTTAATCTAAGTATTTACCTGATGAAATTGTTTTAGGAACAATTCAGAATGGCGCTGATAAGGTTAACTTCAATAACGCTCGGCTCGGTTCTGTCATTAAGTTACAGCTACGGCACAAATACAAATACAAGGCTCAAATCCACCGCTGGAAGTATCTGCACCTTGGGCGCAGGCTACGCCACCAACAAAAGCACAGGGGACAGCTTCTGTAAATGCTTTGTTGAACAGCCTATCAAGGTCGCAGCAAAGAGACCACGAGCCGCATATCAACAGGCTTTGAGATTTATAAATGGCTTACCACCAACAGGCAGGTTTCTGAAATAAGCAAAGTAATTTAGCAACGGTGATAAGCATTGCGGGGGTAATTCGCACCGCAGTTGTTGCAATGCTTAGTTTGTTTTTGGTGTTCGCGCAAATGATTCCGCAACATCGCGTAACTGGAAAACGAGCGCCGACAAGTTGAGCATTGGAAAGGGGAGTGGGTCATAATTTTAATCAATTAATGATTTAAGATTTACTTCTTCGTCGCCGTCCGCTGGTGTCGCCCAAATCCGCGCAAACACCAGTTCCGGCTTTTCTAAATAAATGGGAATGTCTTTTTCCACGCCTTTTATCTTTCTCTTTACGGGTCGCTCAAAAATGACGCTACTCGGCGTAAACCAAAACAGGGGAGAGGGTTTGCTGCCCGATACGACCGGATGCCGCGCGCTTTGTCGCAAAGTGTTTGTCCAGTCATCTTCAATTGATTCGACGAGGATGGCTCTGACTCGCTTGACGCCGTAATGCTCGGCGTGCAATTTCTGTTTAACTATATAACCCAAGTTGCCAGTTACTGAATAAATGCCTTATCAATTTGAAAGGCAAATAAAAACAAAGCGATTTTTAACAAGAAACCATTTAGATTAGTTGCATGAATCTTTTTTGGAAACAATTTAGTAATTTCTCCAATCGTTGTTTCAATGTATTTTCTCATCAGCGATTTGTAGATTTCCAACCACGGCTCCCGGCTGCGTTTCGAGTTAGCTTTGCGCGGAACTTGCAGTTGAAGTTCTTGAATTTCCCGCAAATAATCTTCCCATTCATAAAAATTGTATCCGGCATCGACAAACAGTTCTGCCATCTCCGGCAAGTCAAGCGCCAGTTCCGCCAAACCCTGCAAATCGGCACAACCACCAGGCAAGATACAAAACTCCAATGGAATGCCATCCGAGGTTGTCAGTATTTGCACTCGAACACCATAAAAGTAGCGGCGTTTACTGGTCATTGCACCGCGATATTGTTCATCCTGAACAATCCGGCATCGCTTAATCCGAATGTTGTCGCAAACCGGAAACGAATCAAGCAGGTAACGCGATTCGCAATGAAGGTCTTTAAGAACACTTCCGAGTTTGTGAAACAACAAATGAATCAAATCAATCAGGCGATTGACGCGGCGCGAAAAGCGAGACCGCGACAAAAGCCGTTTCATCAAACCAAGTTCGTGCAAGATAAGGCGCGATTTTTCAAAGTTACCGCCGAATTGCCGCATGGCAGTAATGCAGTATATTGTAAGAGTGCTATCGCACATTTATTAGTCCTCTTTTGGTTGAATTTGTTTGGCGACAAAATTCTAAAAGAGGACTTTTCTCATTTCAAATATCAAATTCTATAACTGGCAACTTGGGTTAATTAGTTTACATACCTATTTTTTGTTGAATATGGTAATTATATGGTATATTTTCGTTAAACCATTTTACCCTGAAATTATCCACTGGTGTATGTGATCCTTCCGCCCAGCGCATTATTCCCATTTCTATCAATTTTCGGAATTTATCATGCCCGGTCTAAAATTCAAGCGCAAAATCTTCAAGACTTCATAATATGAAATCACTATAATGGGACAATCGGTCAAAGCTTTGTTTTATGTTGTCTATAAAGGAGGTGCATAATGTTTATGCAAAATAAACCGGAACCGAGAAATCTTTATGGTAAGGCTGAGTGGATTGGAACAGTGTATTTATGGCGTCGCGGGGTGACTTTGGAACGCGGTCTGTATGTCTGCGATTATGCTCACGATACGGATTTTCACGCCCTTCCCTGTCCAAAGCTATTCGTGCCTCTCGAAGGCGATTTCGCTGTAGAATCTTATGAGTGGCTCGCGCATTTGAATTCAGGCGAGCAACTGCGATTTCCGGCTAAGAACAGTAAACGGTCGGACATTGTCAATTGGAAGAAGACTCCGAGGCGAGTCGAAATGTCGCCGGGACAGTTGACTGTCGTCAAAAACAATTACTCGCACCGGCTCTTGGGAGAAGGCAGGATTGCCGTCTTTTACTTATCGCCGGACATCATCGAAGGTCAGGAACTGCTTGCTCGCGAAGATTACGATGCCGGACTTTCCGTAATCGCGCCGTTGCGCTCGGAGATAAGCGATGTGCTTAAGCAGTTGAGCACGCTTAATGAAAAATCTGTGGACGCGGCTAAAGAAATGGCAACCGAGATTTACAACCAAATAACGGCGCAGCTAAAACCGGCATCCAATTTATCTTCGATTGTACTCGAATTGTTAAAGAATGTCGGCAAAGGCGTCCGCAGCAGATACAGGCTCAAAAGATTTCAATGCGAACATAATACGCGGTTTAGCCCGAAAAAGCTGGCGAAATATATTGGAATCGGTCTCAGAGCCCTGGCAAAAATCTTTCGGGATAATTTTAAAATTCGCGCTGCACAATACGTGAGTTTCCTGCGTAATACCGCCGCCATGCAATACTGTGCGGCGAAGCGGGAGCAGCATCCTGAATGGAGAGAAGGAAGGTTTAAAATCAAATTAACCGATTTGGCGTATGAAGTTTATTATTCTGACCCGGCGCAGTTTTCGCGCGACTTTCGCAGCTTTTTTGGTATTGCGCCGGTTGCGTTTTACCACGAAAATACAGATTTTATTCTGATAGATTTGCCGGTAAATTAAAACAGATATGCCACCAAATCGTTCAAGAGTTTAGGCTCGTTTTTAGCGTCAAATTGTTTCCTACGGAAATATTCCGTTAGGAGGACAAGAGAGATGCAAACTTTTAGCCTTATCGAAATAAACAAAGCCGGATTAGCCGAAATAAAAGCGGCAGAGCTTTCGGTTGGAGATATTCTGATTTTGATATTTTTATATGTATGGAGCGCCGAGGATTTGATGGACTGTTTTCCGAAGCTGACATCTGCAATGATAAACGAAGCGCTGGAATATGGTTCGACAAATCCTGATACGGTAGAAGGTCAATTTTATTCTTCAGAAAATCCTTGCCCTCTGATGAGAGCCTCAGGACTCATCTGATGTGTCGAGTCAATGTCATAGTGCGACAGCTAAATGTAAAATGTTTGTCGTGTCAGAAACCACCGTTTTGAGACAAATAAT
>JAIVJJ010000027.1 GCA_020200095.1 Acidobacteriota bacterium
GAAAAGGGCGAGACGCATATCGGAGGTTTAGATACGGAAACTTTTGTCGCTTCACTGCTGGATTTGCACGTTGTCAGTTACTTCAGAGCCGTTGAAATTATCGAAAGAAGAGTTGATAAATTAGATAACAAAATTTTAACTAGGGAATTAAGTGATGAAGCATTTCTTGATGAAATGCTTGAGCAGACGTATGGTTTCCCGATTGCGGCGCCTTATTTTACCGCAAAGAGATGTATTTTACGCTCTTTCGTGCCCGGATTTTACGCCAGTTGTCGAATCTCCTTCGGCACAGCATTTTCAAATGCTAAACCACCATTACGAGAACGCGGTCGAAGGAATAGAAAGCTCGCGCGACGCAGTTATTGGCTTATTCGATTTGTATGCAACGCGAGCTGCTCATAAAATGAATAATACGATAAAAACATTAACTTTTTTCACTATCGTCTTTGGTATGTTAAGTGTCATTGCCGGTGTTTTCGGGATGAATTTTGAGGTAGGTTTTTTCAAAGAATCTGAAGGATTTTGGAAAACAATTCTAGGAATGTTTGCTTTAGTGAGTAGTTTGGTTATCATCGCCAAATTAAAAAATTGGATTTAACGCCTTTTGAAACCAAAGCAAAGATTACTTTAAGGCGAATTTTAATGAACGAGCCGAAGGAAGATTACAAAGATGAACACGACGAAGCGACGTACTACAGCCTGACAGAATTTAACAGCTCGTTTAAGGTTGACCGTCGTCTTTTCCTTGCCGACATCAAAGTTAATTTTGCCTATTGCGAAGGACTTTTCAGCGCTGGAATTTTGACGCGGCTCGAAACAGAACGCATAAAAAACGGTTTGCAAGCAATTGTTAAACGCGTCGAATACGACAAAAATTATTTTGATGAACTGCCGTCGGAAAACATTCATTCGTTTGTCATCGCGCGACTTGTTCAGCTAATCGGCGAAACCGGCAAGAAACTTCTCATCGGACGCAGCGAAACTGAACAAACGCTGACAACTTTAAGATTATGGCTAAGGCGGAAAATCGAGGAAATTTCCGTCAACGTAAAAGAATTTCAAAAAAAATTGATTGAAACTGCCGAACGACAAAAGGAAGCGGTTTTGCCGTGTTTTACGAATCTGCAAAAAGCTCAAACAGTTCTTTGGACGCATTGGTGTTTGGCTTATTTTGAAATGTTTGCTCGAGACCGCGAGAGACTTGACGAAGTTTGGCGGCGCGTAAATGTTTCGCCGTTCGGAGCAGAAACTTCTTTTGAGATTGACCGCGAAGAAATTGCCGCCGCGCTTCAATTTGAAGGCGTTGCAACAAACAGTTCAGATGCAAGCTCAGACCGGGATTTCGTGATTGAATTTGTCGGGGCGTGTACTCTTTTGATGACGCATCTTTCACGTTTTACTCGTGATGTGATTGTTTATAATTCAAGCGAATTCCGGTTTATGGAAGTAAAAGATACGCTCCGCTCAAATGCTGTTTCAATAAATCAAAAGACTAATGTTGAATCTTTAGAATTGTTCGGTGCAAAAGCCAGCCGGGTTTTCGGTCACCAAATCGCGCTCTTGTCTGCAACGAATTCTTCCTCGTTGAATATGCAGGAGGAAATGAAAGCCCTCTTCGACACGGTAGAAACCGTAGAATCTTGTTTGAAGGCGGGAAACTTGATTGTGAAAAATCTGCGCGTTAATCAGCAAAAAACCAAAGAAGCCGCAGAAAAAGATTATCCAAATTATCTTGAATTAACCGATTATTTATTAAAAAAGGACACGCCTTTTGAAGCAGCGCACGAAACAACCCGTAAAATTGTCGCGTATGCCGTCGCAAAAAATAAAGAAATAAGAGAACTAAACCTTGGTGAACTGCAAAATTTTTCGGCAGACTTTGAAGAAGACGTTTTTCACACCCTAACTTTAGAACAATCTCTGGCAAGCAAAAATCAAATCGGCGGAACAGCGCCGGAAAGAGTTTTTGAAGCCCTCGAAACTGCACGGGAAACTTTAGAAAGAGAAGAAAGCTAATTGTGAACTTACACCGGAACTAAGAGTTTTTGAAAATTTTAGTTATTGATTTTTATGTAATTTATAGATTTTATAATTGCTAATGGATAACTTCACCAGAAATTTATTAACCGAATGGCGCAGGTTAAAACTTCCTTTCGCCGATGCAATTTTTATCGTCGCTGTTTCAGGCGGCGCGGATTCGGTTAGTCTTTTGTTGGCTTTGCACGAATTGAGAAAACGAAAAAAGTTGAACTTACGATTTGTTACAGCGCATTTTAATCACAATTTGCGTGGTGAGGAAAGCGAAAGAGACGAGGAGTTTGTAAAGAATTTGGCAAATGATTTGCAATTTGAATTAGCTTTAAAGAAGGGAAAAATATCGGACGATGGAAACTTAGAACAATCGGCGCGAATCGCGCGTTACGAATTTCTTGTGGAAACGGCGGAAAATCTCCACGCCGATGGAATTTTAACCGCGCACACGCTCAACGACCAAGCCGAAACATTTCTGCTGAATCTAATTCGCGGAAGCGGCTTGGAAGGTCTCTGTGGAATAAAAGCGATTAGAAATTTTGAGTTCAAAGTTCAAAGTTCGGAATTCAAAGTTCAGAGCTTAGAATTGGAGAATTTAATGTCAGATGCCAACGACCAATCCAAAATCCTTTTGGTTCGTCCTCTTCTCGGTTGGGCAAAAAGGGAAGATACGGAAAATTTTTGTCATCTCAACGAAATTGAGTTTCGCTATGATACGATGAATGAAGACTTAGCGTTCAAGCGTGTGCGAGTAAGGAAGGTTTTGATTCCGCTGCTTGAAGATTTTAACCCGAAAATTATTGAAACTCTGGCGCAGACAGCATTTATACTGCAAAAGGATTTTGAAACTTTAAAAAGCATTTCGTTTCGGGCAGATTTAGATGAAGAAGAGAAGAACAATAAAAAACGGGAAGAAAACTTAAAAATAAAAGACTTTAAAGAACTTTTTCCGTCTATGCGACAATATTTTTTACGCGAATGGTTGAAAGAACAACGCGGTAATTTACGTGGCTTAAATAAAAAGCACTTTGAAGCAATTGAAAGTTTAATTTTTAGCCGGAAAAGCGGCAAAAAAGCTGAGCTTCCAAACAATGAATTTTTATTAAAAGAAAGAGGAAGTTTAATTTTTGTAAAAAACAAAGGTTGAAAAAACCGGGTTGGACAACTACAATCAAAGTTTGGATTTTGAAAAGTGTTGCCAATGTATTAAGAACAACGTAAGAAGGTAAATTTTCATCTATAGAAACGTAATGAAAATTGAAAGAAAAACTTTCTAACATTCAAAAATGAAAGTTATTTTGGAGGCAAGAATTGAGTTCTAAAGCAAAACAAGTTTTATTGTGGCTGATGATTATTTCCAGCGCTCTGCTGTTTGTTTATTTTCTGCAAGGTAGGCAAGGCGTTAATCCGAAAGAATTAAGCCTTGACCAAGTAATTACCCGAATTGACAACAGAGATATTAAAGAGGCTTCTTTTAAGCAATCGCAGGTTGAATTGACCGACGGGGGCGGCAACAAATTTTTTGCAAATTTAGGTAGTGATCCTACTCGTGAATCGCTTCTTAATGTTATTAAAGATTACAACAAAATTAATACCAGCGCGCCGATAAAATATAATGAAGAACCTGCTTCGAGCGGTGTTTTCTGGCTTGTTTTAATAAATTTTTTGCCATTTCTTTTAATCTTTGGGTTAGTGGCTTTTACCGTGCGACAAATGCAGGCGGGCGGAAACAAAGCTCTCAGCTTTGGCAAATCTCGCGCAAAGTTATTAAATAATCAACAAAAGCGGGTTACCTTTAAAGACGTTGCTGGTGTCGAAGAAGCAAAAGAAGAATTGCAGGAAATTATCGAATTTTTGAAAGATCCGCAAAAGTTTCAAAAGCTCGGTGGAAAAATTCCGAAGGGCGTTCTGATGGTCGGACCTCCGGGAACCGGTAAAACTCTTTTGGCGAAAGCAATTGCGGGCGAAGCAAACGTGCCATTCTTTTCAATTTCCGGTTCGGATTTTGTCGAGATGTTTGTTGGTGTCGGAGCAAGTCGCGTTAGAGATTTATTTGAGCAAGGAAAAAAGAACGCGCCGTGCATTATTTTTATTGACGAAATTGACGCTGTTGGTCGTCATCGCGGAGCGGGCTTAGGGGGCGGACACGATGAACGCGAGCAAACATTAAATCAACTGCTTGTCGAAATGGACGGTTTTGAATCGAATGACGGTGTAATTTTAGTTGCTTCGACAAACCGACCTGACGTTCTGGACCCAGCGTTGCTCCGTCCCGGACGTTTTGACCGCCGTGTTGTCGTCGGTCGTCCCGATGTTAGAGGACGTGAAGGAATTTTGAAGGTTCACACGCGCAAAATTCCTTTGGACGAAAATGTTGATGTTATGGTTATTGCCCGCGGAACACCCGGTTTTACAGGTGCAGACCTTGCCAATATCGTTAACGAAGCAGCTTTAAATGCGGCTCGTTTCAACAAAAAAGTTGTTACGATGACTGATTTTGAAATTGCTAAAGACAAAGTTATGATGGGCGCTGAACGCAAAAGTATGGTTCTTTCCGACGAGGAAAAGAAACTTACCGCTTATCACGAAGCCGGTCATACTTTAGTCGGATTAAAAGTTCCTTCGGCTGATCCGGTTCACAAAGTTTCGATTATTCCTCGTGGAATGGCTCTCGGTGTAACACAGCAATTGCCGGAAGGTGACAGACATAGTTATACCAGAGAACATTTGACGAGCCAAATTGCAATTTTGATGGGTGGACGCATCGCCGAAGAAATTTATCTTGGCGCAAATAATATTACGACCGGCGCTTCAAATGATATTGAACGCGCTACTGAACTTGCACGGGCAATGGTTTGCGAATTGGGACGCGAAATTTCCCAGCATCGAGATTATTCGGAAGATACGGCAATAAAAATTGACCAGGAAGTAAAGAAAATTATTGCCCTCCAATATGAATTTGCCAAACAAATTATTTCAGAAAATAATGAGGCTATGGTGCGGCTTGCAGAGACTCTTCTCGAACATGAAACGCTTGACGGCGTGCAAATTCGCCGTGTTGTAGCCGGTCTTCCGTTAGATGATGATAATAATTCGACAGATGACAAAGGCAATGCGCCGCAGGAAGAAGCCTCACGTATTCCCTTCAAGAAACCGATTCTTCCGCCGATAACCGGAAATAATCCAGCGACGGCTTAATAAAGTAAAAAGTAAAAATAGGAAGGTAAAAGTGGAGTTTGTACCTCACTTTTACCCTCCTGTTTTTTTGAATTTTAGGGCAGATAAGCCGCAGGAACTGGTCTGTCGTTAAACAAGCCAAATGGCTGAATCGAAATTCCGTTTGTGCTTTGCCGCAGATACCAGACACCTTCTCGATAAACCGCCGCATCTGTTCGTCCATCACCTCTGCTACTTCATTTGCCATTTCGGAAAACTTAGATGCGAGCGCGTTCAACCCGGCGTGCCTCCCAAATGAGTTCAAAAGGAATATCGTTGCGTCCGAAAAACAAAGCGAAAACGGTCGCGTACGCGATGCTGACTCCCGCCTGATCTCTCATGTAAGATGGATGTGGTGAAGCTATGAGGAGCGACAATCAAGCCTATCCGGCACGGTGTTCAAAATTGTTGTTGGCGGCGGCGCGGCGCCTTGCCGCGCTGCCTTCACTCGCCGTGATTGAGTTTCAAATCTTATGATGAAAAAAGATAACCACTAAAACCGTCTGAAATACATGAAGACACTACCCTCGCCGTTATTCACGCTGCTAATACAGTCGTCTTGGCTATAGAAGTTGCGCGGGTAATTAAATGTCTCCCACCCGTTCCCCGTGCACTCTTCGATTTTAATTGGACGACCACACACTTGCCCTGTGTCTATGGTATATGGATTTCCAAGCGGGACAATGAATGTTTGCGCCGTGATGACCGGTTCACTAGTCAGGTTTTTGCCTCTGTGAACGCGACCCGCAGGCTCGATGAAGGCTTGCCCTTGAGTATAAACCGTTTCAAAGCCGCAGCCGTCTTCGACCGTCAGCGTGCCTTGCTTGACAATTGTGTATGCGCCGACGCCGGGATGATTATGCCAGCCGAGGACTTCACCGGGGGCAATCGTCAGTGTCCGCATTCTAGTTGCAGCGGGACCGCCAAACTGTTCAAAGTGCGCATACACGCCATCGGCAATTGTGTTGTTAACTGCCGCATATACGCCGATTCCCAAAATAAGCGCACCAAAGCTGAGTGCAGCTACTAATCCTTTTCTTATTGTAAAGATTTTCATTTTCATTTCCTCCTTTTTTACTTCATTCTGCGAATTGTTAACTTTAAAAACGTAATAAATCGGTTGTATGCATACATGCCTATTCATCCCTTAGTTTTTATTCAGATTCCCTGCCTAGAAGGGACAATTACCAGGGCTCGGTTCACTGAGCAATCTAGGTGCGCCGGTCGGAATGAGCTGAACCACGACATTCACTAAAGGGACGGTGCCTTCGTTTTTGACTATGTGCATGTCACCAGCTGGCTCGAAGAGGCTCGATCCAGCCGTAACTACGTTAGGCGAGCAGGTGGGGTCGTCAGCCTCGTAGAAGGTAGCGGTACCAGATTTCACGGTAACGAAACTCCACCCAAGGTGGCGGTGCCAACCGAGGGTCCCGCCCGGTTGAATTGTGACCTCTATGACATGAAGGTCCGACAATCCCTTCGTCTTAATGTCCGCCTCCCAGTTGCCGTCCTTAGCTTTTGACTTGATCTCATCGTACTGCGCTGTGGGGGCGAGTGCCCGGACAGAAACCCCTGAAGGTGTCGTAGTCCTATGATTGGCGTGCGCGGACACGCCAATGTATACGGTTCCTCCCAATAAAAGGGCGCCCCAACTAAATGCTATTATTAATCCTTTTCTCATTGTAAAAATTTTCATAATTTGTTCTCCTTAATTTTTATTGAAAGAAATTTTTCTCTCTAATAATTAACGCGATAGTTTTTCAAATCGGAGGTCAAAATAGTTTGGAAGGTTGAAAAAATTGACTTTTTTGTGAAAACGACTTATTTTGGGGATTGAAAATAGGTTACATCCAATATCAAAGTTTTTCGGCAATGGCAGATGAAGCGAATCAAGCAAACCAGATAACGGAAATGTTGCGCGATTGGAGCGATAATCACCGTAGCGACTTATCAGAAACCCTGCTCAAACTCATTTACAGCGAACTCCACCAGCAGGCACATTGTTATTTGCAAAAAGAGCGGCACGATCATACGCTGCAAACCACTGCTTTGGTTCACGAGGCTTATTTCAAACTCATTGACCAAAAAAACGTTTCCTGGAAAAACCGACAGCATTTTTTCGGCGTTGCCGCAACGATGATGCGGCGGATTTTAATTGATTATGCAAAGGCGCGGCATCGCGTCAGGCGCGGCGGCACAAGTGAAGATTTGCCGCTTGAACAAGCTTTGACGGTTTCGAGCAGCGATACTGATTTTGATTTGCTGGCATTAGACGAAGCGCTAAATCGTCTCACCGAAAAAGATGCTCATCTGGCAAAAGTCGTCGAACTCAGGTTTTTTGCCGGTTTGGAAGTGCCTGAAACGGCGAAAGTCTTGGGAATTTCCGAATCAACTGTCAAGCGCGATTGGGCAATAGCGAGAACTTGGCTACGCCGCGAACTAACGAAGTAAAAAAGACTCGAAGAATTTTCTAGTCAGCAGCATTTGGTGAAAAAATTGACCAATAACTTCGGAAAATGTCGCGTAAATAATTTGAAGATTATTTGCTCAGGTAGAGAATATGCCGAACGAAAACTGGAAAAAAGTAAGAGAAATTTTTGATGGCGCTTTGCAGAAAGAGCCTCAAGCACGCCAAAGTTATGTCCTTGAAGCCTGCGGCGAAGATAAAATTTTGCTCGCTGAAGTCGAATCGCTCTTTTCCACTTTCGATAAATTGGACAGCTTTATGGACAAGCCCGCCGTTCAGGAATTTGCCGATGTTGTAGAAGCCGAAACAAAGACACTGGAAAAAGGTAAGCATTTCGGGCATTACGAAATTATCGAACAAATCGGCGCGGGTGGAATGGGTGAAGTTTATCTCGCGCAAGACACAAAACTCGATCGCCAAATTGCCGTCAAAATTCTCAACGAAAAATTCAGTCGAGACGAATCGAATCTCAACCGTTTTATTCAGGAAGCGAAAGCCGCGTCCGCGCTGAATCATCCGAACATTCTGGTCATTCACGAAATCGGCGAATCCGATGAAACGTATTACATTGTCAGCGAGTTTATCAAAGGCAAAACTTTGCGCGAGATTTTCAAAGTGAAATCTTTGAAACTGTCGGAAGTTTTGGACATTTCAATTCAAATCACCAATGCGCTCTGCACGGCACACGAAGCACATCTGGTTCACCGCGACATCAAACCGGAAAATATAATGATTCGTCCTGATGGTTATGTGAAGATTCTGGATTTCGGCTTGGCAAAACTGGTCGAGCAGAAAAACAAATCCATTCTTGGCTTGGAAGACGAAACAGCCAAGCAGAATCAGACGGCGAAAGGCGTGATAATGGGAACAGTCAACTATATGTCGCCCGAACAAGCGAAAGGCGAACGGGTTGACGAGCGGACGGATATTTTCAGTTTCGGCGTGTTGGTTTATGAAATGCTTGCCGGACGAACGCCGTTTGCAGGCGATTCCCTTTCGGAAACATTTGCGAATCTAATAAACGCCGAGCCGCAACCGCTTTCGCGCTTTTCATCAAAAGTGCCTGATGAATTGCAGCGCATCGTTGCAAAAATGCTGCGGAAAAACAAAGACGAGCGTTATCAAACGATGCGGGATTTGCTCAACGATTTGAAGGAATTGAATGAAGGTCTGTCGTTTGCGGAAAAGCTGGAACGCACGGCTTCACCCGAAGCCGGAAATGCAATCGCATTTCTGCAAGCGACGAAAGGCGACGCCAATAAGGAAACTGCTGTAACGCAGCACAGTTTTCCCCAAAAAATTAAAAATCGTAAATGGCTTGTTGCGTTGCCGGTGTTCGTTGCTTTGCTCGCGGGCGCAATCGTGTTTTATCAAAATTGGAATTTGAATCAATCGCCATCGGCACAGGATTTGTATTTGCAAGGGCGTTTTTACTCGGTGCGGGAAAACAGGGCGGATAATGACAAAGCGATTCAACTGCTCGAACAAGCGGTCGCGCTCGACCCGAATCACGCGCTGACTCGCGCCGAACTTGCGCGGGCTTACGGCACGCGCTATTTCCAATTCGAGCCGCATCAAAAACAATGGGAAGAAAAAAGTCACGTCGAGTTAGAGAAAGCTTTCGCGCTAGTTCCCGATTTGCCTGAGGCTCACGAGGTTCGCGGCTTTCTTTTATGGATGCCCGCCAACCGGTTTCCGCACGAGCAGGCGATTGCCGCCTATCGCCGCGCTCTTGCTTTGAATCCGAATCTGGACGAACCGCATCAACATCTCGGGAAGATTTACCTGCACATCGGTTTGTTTGAGGAAGCGTTGACGGAATTTCGCAAGTCTCTGGAATTGAATCCCAGCAATACAATGGCGCGGTATCGCATCGGCATCGTGCTGATTCATCAAGGTAAATATGAAGAAGCGCTGCGAAGTTTGAAAAGTACTCCGCCGGATATTAATCCCGCAATAGTCGGACGAGATACGGTTTGGTTGCTGATTTACCTCGGTCGGCGCGAAGAAGCCGCCGAGCTTCTAGCTGAATTAATCGAAAAACATCCGATAGACGAAGGCGGACAATTTGCCAGTTTTAAAGCTCTGCTGTCAGCGTTGGCGGGAAATGCTGAACAAGCCGAACGGGAAATTCGGGACGCGCTCGAAAAAGGTAAAGGTTTCGGACATTTTCACCATACAGCTTACATCATCGCTTGCGCCTACGCCGCGCTAAACAAGCCCGATGAAGCCGCGCGATTTTTGCAGATGGCAGCCGAAGACGGCTATCCGTGCTATCCGCTGTTTGAGAGAGATACCCACCTTGAAGCAATTCGACAAAACCCGAAATTTCAATCGTTCCTTGCCGCACAAAGGCGACAATGGGAATATTACAAATCTTTGCCACAACTTTAGTCGCAGTACCAGCGAATCGGGATTTATTCTCCAATGTATCAGTAACAACCAATGCTAACGGCGAATTAATCGAGAAAGTTCTGGATTTTCGGGTAAGCAATTAATCAACCTCACAAGAGAGCGTCAATTTCAACTGGGGTTCAAGATTATTTTTTAAATTCTTCTTAACAATTAAACTTTAACTTTGCGTTCTTTACACGCCTTGCTGTTAAATTGTTTTATGTTTTGGCAAACTTCAAAAAGTAAATTGTCTTTGGAAAAAACTTTGGTGATGGCGATTTTAAATGCGACGCCGGACAGCTTTTCCGACGGCGGAAGGTTTTTTTCAATTGATGACGCTTTAAAGCAAGCCGAAAAACTTATCGAAGAAGGCGCGGATATTTTAGACATCGGCGGAGAATCAACTCGCCCAAACAGCCAAAGAGTTTCGACTGAAAAAGAAACGCAGCGCGTCATTCCCCTGATTGAAGCCGTTACAAGCCGTTTTGATATTCCGATTTCGATTGATACAACTAAAGCGGAAGTCGCAGAAAATGCCATTAAAGCAGGTGTGGAAATTATCAACGACATTTCAGGCTTGCGGTTTGATGAACAGATAGCGGAAGTTGCGGCAAAATATAAAACAGGTTTAATTTTGATGCATTCGCGCGGCGATTTTGGGACAATGCACATGCAAAATCCGGTAGAAGATATTATACGCGAAGTTTCGGATGATTTTCGTCGGAGCATTGGAAAAGCGGAAAGTTACGGCATTGAAAAGAAAAACATCGCACTTGATATCGGCATCGGCTTTAGCAAAACTTTTGAGCAAAATTTGGAATTGATTGCTAAACTAAAAATGCTTGGTGGTGAATTCCCAGGTTTTCCGATGCTTATCGGAACGTCCAGAAAATCATTTATCGGAAAACTTTTAGAAGATGCGCCCGCAAGCGAAAGATTACACGGAAGTTTAGCAAGCGCGGCAATTGCCGTTTGGAACGGCGCGAATATCGTTCGCGTTCATGACGTTAAAGAAACCGTTGAAATGCTAAAGGTTGTCGAGGCAATAAAAAGTTCACATAAAAAAGTTGAGGTTTAATTTTTTATGAAAAAAAGATTTACATTTACCGCAATTGTTCTTTTATCGGTTTTGTGCCTCGGGTTTACCGAATGCTACAAACCGGTAACTAATTCAGGCTTACCGAAAGGCATAAAAAATATTGCCGTTCCCGTATTTCAATTTGAGGTCGCCGGTGCGCGTTACCGAGTTGAATCGCGTTTTACCGAGGCTGTTACAAAAGAAATCATCAAGCGTGGTCGCGGTCTTCGCGTGCAGGGTTCGCGCGAAGGCGCGGATGCGGTTGTCGAGGGCACAATTCGTAATTTTTATTTTACCGGCGTTTTGCTTGACCGCGAAGGTCGCGCTCGTGTTTATGAAGTAACGGTTGTTGTCGCCGTCACAATCCGCGATTTAAAGGAAAATAAAATTCTTTATGATAATCAAAACTTTATTTTTCGTGATTCGTTTGAATTTTCAGAAGACCCGCGCTCGTTTTTTAACGAAGAAGACCCGGCGGTTGAACGTATGGCGCGTGCTTTCGCCGAATCCGTTGTTTCAACTATCGTGAACGGAATTGGAGTTAGGGAAGAAAAGAGAAAATAGAAGACGAATTTAACAAATTGGGCAGATTGAAGCGGAATATAAACAAAAATTTGCGTCAATCTGTTTTATCTATCTTTCAATAAAAATGGCAATTTTGGGGCGCGAAGATTTACGCAGACAATTAAAGGAAAAGGAGTTTACGCCTGTTTATTTGCTTTTCGGAACAGAAAGTTATCTGCGCGATTTGGCAGCGAAAACAATTACCGACTTAGCATTGGGTAATTCGTCTTTAAGAGAATTTAATGAAATCGAACACAGCTTGAATGAAAGCAAAATTCAATACGCGCTTTCCGACGCCGAACAGCTGCCGATGGCTTTTCCGCGCCGTTTGGTGAAAATAACAAATGTAGTAGTTTCTGCCAATGGCAAAAAAGATAATCTAAAAGAAGAAGACGAGGAAATTTTAGCTCGTTATCTGGCGCGTCCGGCTGAAACTTCAGTAGTAATTTTTGTCGCCGATGAACTGGACAAACGCCGGAAAATTTCCAAATTGCTTTTGGAAAACAGTGTCGCCGTCGAATTTGTTAAACTTGAAGACCAAGAATTAATTGTCTGGGCAAAAACAAAATTGAAAGACCAAAATACCGAAGCTGATGAAAAAGCGATAAGGCTTTTAGTCGGGCTGGTCGGAAACAATCTACGCCGTTTGACCAATGAAATTGAAAAATTAATTGTTGCTGCAATGCCCGATTCGTTGATTACTTACGATCTTGTCGAAGCGCTCATTCCAAATTCGCGTGAGATTTCCAATTTCGATTTGACTGATTACCTCATTTCAAAAAACAAAAAACCAGCTTTGCAAATTTTGAAAAAAATTTTGGATGACGGTGCGGAACCTTTGATGCTTTTAGGTCTCATTGCCAGCAATTTTCATCGGCTTTTTTTGGCAAAGGAATTAATGCGGCAAGGCGTTGAGCGCAGGGAAGTAGCCAGAATTTTGAAATTGCCTTACGGAAAGCAGGAAGAATTTTTAGCCACTGCGCGACGAACCGCTACAGAAAAACTCGCGTGGGTTATGCAAAGAATCGCGAAAACGGATGTGGCAATAAAAACATCTGTCGGCGGAGGAGGAGGCTATGGTTCGCGGCTTCAAATCGAAATTCTAGTTTGCGAGTTGGTTAATTCATAGAAATGTTTGATTAATTAGGTTTTGGTAAGAAACAGAAATTTTACCGAAATACCTTCATTAAATTTTAAACAAAAAATCGGAAGCGACGTCAATGCGATAATCGCTTCCGTACTAATTTAAGGAGAAAACTATGAAGTGGCGAGGGAAAAATTTCGTTAAGCTAGATTACTGACACGCGCAGTTAAACGCGATTTATAGCGCGCCGCCGTATTTTTGTGCAAAATACCTTTATTTACTGCTTTATCAATTAAAGAAACTGTGGGCGCCAAAAGATCCTGACTTTGTTGTTTATCGCTTCCTTCCAGAGCGGTACGAAGTTTTTTGATTTGTGTCCGCAAACTACCTTGGTTGCTGCGGTTGATAAGACGACGTTTTTCATTCTGCCTGTCGCGCTTTTCTGCTGATTTATGATTTGGCATTAAAATTCTCCGTTCTCTATCTAGTTTTACAAGCGAAAGTTTATCAATCGGTGAAACTACAAAGTATAAAATTTGAGAAAACAGTTGTCAAGTTAGCTGTTTATTAGTCCATATTTGAAGCGAAAGAATGCATTAAATCAACCAGCAATACAAAAATGGGCGGATAAAAAACAAATTCAGGCTTTAAGGATGAAGAAAACAAGTTCGGCATTGTTGATGTAATAAATAATTCCAAATAATTTCCTACTAGAAGTCCGACGCTAAGGCTGATTCCAATACCAACAATCAAAAAACTGATTGCTGTTAATCGCGTGTAAGGTTTTTCGATAATTTTACTTTCATCAAAAATCCATTCATGAAGATTTTCGTTTCTGTAAGTATACCTTTCAAAAGCAGTTCGCAGTCGTTTGAACAAATGAATAAGACCTATAACAAACAGGGAAAATAAAACTATTTTTCCGATTGGTTGGGCTTGCGCCCAAAACTTAGGTTTAAACATAGCCACAAAACCCGTCGAAATAAAAAGACCAACAACTGGAAAGATGATTTTTTGCAAAGCCATAGATTCGCGCCTTTCATCAGCAATCATCCGATCAATTATCTCGTTGTAGCGCCGCTCGTAAGCCATCTGCCGCCAGCGTCTAGCGTGTAGGTTGTCAGAAGAAAAAACAGAATTCGTTTTTGAAGAATTGCTATATTGCACTTTTAACAATTCCTGATCATAAACAGCGCGCTGTTTTGGATTTCCCAAAATTTCATACGCCTTAGAAATTCTCGCAAAATCACGCGAGGTGTTTTCACCATTTTTATTTAAGTCAGGATGGAGTTTACGTGCCAACCGACGATATGCCGATTTTATTTCGGCATTGGAAGCCTTGGGTGAAACTTTTAAAATTTTGTAATGGTTCACCATTGCCAAAATGAAAGGGAGAGCGGATGCAGCTTTTGTTACATATTTACCAATAAATACAAAAAAATTGTATCATAAACCCGCAATCTTAAAAAGTGGTTTGTGAGGCAAAATGCAGCTATAAAAACTCAGGAATTTTGATTTGAATTTCTATCTTTTAATCAGTTGAGGTCATCTATCTGTAAACTAATCGGATTTGCTCCCGCTATTTTAACCGCGTCAATAAGTTTTACCACTTTTCCGTAATCAATCGTACGCGGAGCTTTAATAAAAACGGTTTTTTGAATTTTATCGGCATCGCTCAAATCGTTTCTAAGTTCCAAGCCTTGAGCATAAACTCGATTTTCAGCGCGTTCACGGAAAATCTGTGTAAGCCGTTCAATTAATTTTTGAGGCTCTTCTATATTTCCCAAATCATTTTCTTTATTAAGTCTAAGCGCAGTATCGGAATTTAATGAAACAACTAATGTATGCGGATTTGTTTCGCCGCTTTGTTTTGGTTCTTGCGGAATTTTCGCCTTAAAATCGGTGGGTTTGAGCGGGGATACGACCATGAAAATTATCAAAAGAACAAGAAGAATATCAATTAAAGGCGTTACGTTTATGTTTGGTTTGTTGCTACTCACTTTATTCTCCTTCGCGGTTTTGAATGATTAGACACCGAAAAAAAGAAAAAGTTCCCGAAATGAAAATTTTAAGACAGAGCAGCAAAGAGACAACGGTTCAAAGATTTTTAATGAGGAAATCTTTAGCGTTCATTTGGATTTTCGTTTCTGATTTGCAAAACTTCAACCGGATTTATTCCCTCTACAAAAAGATGCAAATCAAGTTGCGAAATTGCGCAACTATCCAGAACAAACCTGATTTTGCTCTGATAAATTTAGCAACTCTAAAACTAATCGGTTAGTTAAAAGTTTGATTTTGCGCACAAAAAGGATTTTAACACGGCGATTCGGCTTTTCATTAAAACGAATTTTAGCGTAATATGTCGCAAGTCTTTTCTGTTTTAATGAATCTTAAAAAAATAATTTATGGCTCAAATTTCGACGGATAAAATTTCATTAGTCAGAGGTCTCGGACTTCTCGCCGCAATTTCAATTATTCTCGGAAACGTCATTGGCACGGGCGTTTTTCTCAAAGCGCGAGTGATGACGTGCAATGTCGGCGACCCGACTTGGGTAATCATTGCCTGGGTTGCCGCCGGAATTTTATCTCTCGCGGGCGCTTTGACTTATGCCGAACTTTCGGCGATGAAACCGGAAGCGGGCGGCGAGTATGTTTTTTTGCGCGACGCTTACGGGCGAATATGGAGTTTTCTTTACGGCTGGATGCTGATTTTCGTCGGCAAAACCGGAGCGCAGGCGTCTGTCGCCGTTGCATTTGCGATTTTTCTAAATGACTTTTTAGGCGGCACGTTAAAACAAACTTTGATTCAAACGAATCTTTTTGGTTATCCATACGAATTAACTTCGCTGCAAATTATCGCCGTAATGATGATTGTAATTATCACCACGATAAACTGTGCTTCTGTTTCTGTAAGCGGTCAATTGGCGACTTATTTTACAATTATTAAAATTAGTTTGATTTTGCTCATCGGTGTCGGCGCGTTTCTTTTGGCAGACGGAAACTTCTCTCATTTCGGAATGTTTAATAATGGCGGTACTTGTGAGAGTGTCGCCGAATCTGTTCGCTACGGCGTCGCCGGAACAAGTTTTGCCGCCGGATTTGGCGCGGCGATGCTTGGCGCGCTGTGGGGATATGACGGTTGGAACAATTTAACGCTGGTTGCCGGTGAAGTAAAAAATCCGCAGCGCAACATCCCGATAGCGCTTATCGGCGGAACAATTCTTATAATTTTTCTTTACGTTTTTGTAAATCTCGCGTATTTTTATGTGCTTGACCCAACACAGATTGCTTCCGTATCGAAGGATTCTTCCGTTGCAAGAGAAGTAGCAACGAAATTTCTAGGCGCTGGAGCGGTGGTTTTAATGGCGGCTGGTTTAATGGCTTCGTCAATCGGAACGCTTCACACTTCGATTTTAACCGGAGCGCGCGTGCCTTATGCGATGGCAAAAGATGGTTTGATGTTTCAATCGGGCGATTTCGGGCTCGTTTGATACTTTAACCGATTATGTAATTTTCGGTTCCTGGATTTTTTACGCGCTTGCTACTTCATCGGTTTTTGTTTTTCGACGCAAATATCCGAATGCCGAAAGACCTTATAAAGCATTCGGTTATCCGGTTGTTCCTATTCTGTTTTTACTGGCTGCCAGCTGGCTTCTGATTAGAACGCTGATGGATAGTCCGAAACAATCATTTGCGGGAATTTTCCTGATTTTACTCGGGTTACCGGTTTATTATTATATGGCGAAAGGAACGCGACAAGAAAATATAGACGAATAAACTTAAAAGAATGTCGATAAGAGACAGATAAAACGGGGCGAACGCGACAATAAAAAACAAAACAGCGTCAATAATTGAAATAGAACAGGAAAGCTTAATCGGCAGGAAGCAGTGAATTATTGGCGGGAGCAACTTAGGTTAGTAAAAACAGAAGAAAGAAAAATGTTTTAGATAAAAAACAAAATTTTCACTTTTCGTTTTTCCATTTCCTATTTACAAATTATCATTCAAGTTTTTCAACGCTTCACGCGCAATCTCTCTGTCGTCAAAATGAAATTTATCGCTGCCGACGATTTGATAAGTTTCGTGTCCTTTACCCGCAATCAAAACAATATCGTTTGCTTTTGCTTTAGCAATTGCTTGATGAATCGCTTCGCGTCTATCTGAAATTACCAGATAAGAACAGTTTGTTTTTTTTAAGCCGACTTCGATTTCTGATATGATTTTTAGCGGATTTTCCGTGCGCGGATTATCCGATGTGACAATAACTAAATCGCTATAATTTCCGGCAACTTCGCCCATCGGCGCGCGTTTGGTTTTATCACGGTCGCCGCCGCATCCGAAAACAGTAACAATTTTACCGTCCGTTAAATCTCGAGCTGTTTTTAGAGTGTTTAGAAGTGCGTCGTCCGAATGCGCATAATCAACGAAAACCGCAAAATTTCCTTCGTCCGAAACTCTCTCAAAACGCCCGGGAGCGCCGATGCAAGTTTTCAAACCTTTGACAATTGAAGCCAAATCGTAACCGAGTTCGAGCGAAACCGCCGAAGCCGCGAGCATATTATAAACGTGCGGCTTGCCGACAAGCGGCGATGTTACATTTCTTTCGCCGTATGGTGTTTGCAAAACGAAAGACGTTCCTTTTATCAAGGAAACCTCTATTTTTTCCGCTTGCAAATCCGCCGGACTGTTTTGCGCAAAAGTAACGACTCTTTGATTATTTTTTTTTAATTCGTTTGCTAATTTCGCACCCCATTGATCGTCAATGTTTATCACACTTGCCGATGGCTTTTCGCTTAATCTGCCGTCAAACAATTTTTTTTTCGCATCGAAATAATTTTCCATTGTTTGGTGATAATCCAAATGGTCGCGTGTTAAATTCGTGAAAACGGCAACGCGGAATTTCAAAAAATCGCAGCGGTGCAAATCAATTGCCTGCGAAGAAGTTTCCATTACCGCCATTTGACAATTTTCTTTGACGGCTCGGTGCAAAAATCTATTCGTGTCACTGGCTTCCGGCGTTGTTCTGACGGCTGCCTCTGATTTATCGCCGATGCGATATTCAACAGTCGTGAGCATTGCTGCTTTTTCGTGGTTGGCTTCCGCTAAAGCAAAACACAAATAAGTTGTCGTGGTTTTGCCATTTGTTCCGGTTATTCCGACAAGTTTGAGGTCGTGAGAGGGATTTCCATTTATAATCGCCGCCGATTGCGCTAAAGCTGAACGCGCGTCTTTGACTTTAAGCCACGCGCCTTGAAAATTTTTTGGCGCTTCTAATTCAGAAATAATTCCGACTGCTCCGCGTCTCATCACATCGTCAACAAAACGATGCCCATCCATCGTCAAACCGCGAACGGCGACAAACAGCGTCCCTTTTCCTACTTGCCGCGAATCGTGCGTGACGTCTGAAACTTGAGGGTTTATATCGCCGTGAAATTCGGCTTTTATTTTTTCGGCGATTTCCTGAACTGCTATATTTTGCAAAGTAAAAATTGTTTCCTAAAAAGTCCTAAGAAGATTAAAAGCAAATCAAATGAATTATACGACAACAAATAAAAATGCACGAATTGACAATTTTGACCTGGTTTGTGCGAATTTATTGTTAATTTTATTGTATAAAACCGCCTTTAAGTAAAATTTTCCTCGCTAGACATTCTTGTCTTAATTCGATAAATTCAAAAAAGATTTTGCGGTTGAAAACTCAAATAACAATTTAATTTGTATTGCTGAGGTGGCGTAATTGGTAGCCGCGCTGGTCTTAGGAGCCAGTGCCGTAAGGCGTGCGAGTTCGAGTCTCGCCCTCAGCACCAAAACGATTTTAAGATTTTGGATTTTTGGTTAAAGAAATGTGAAATCTACCTTCCGCAATTTATTAAAAGCAGCTCGTTGTGAAAGTGATTCCGAATTTGAAATTTGAAATACGAAATTTGGAATTGCAAAATTACTGACGGGCTTTAAATTTATTGAATGAAAACAGAATTAACGGAAATATCTCCGACACAAAAAGAAATAAAAATAGAAATCGAACCGGAAACGGTTAGAGAAGCATATAACAAAGTCAGCCAGAAATATGCAAAAGCAGCGCAGGTTCCGGGCTTTCGCAAAGGTCTCGCTCCGGTTGACGTTATCAGGCTTCGTTATAAAAACGAAATTCAATCCGAAACTTTACAGGAGCTTTTATCGAATCGGGTTGCCGAAGCGATACAGGAACACGATTTACATCCTTTGAGCGAGCCGCAGCTTCATCTCGATAATGCGGAGAATTTGAAATTAAACGGCTCGCAGCCGGTTTTGCTGCAGGTTCACGTCGAAGTGATGCCGGAAATTCCGACACCCGAATATAAAAATTTGGAAATTACACGACGTGTTCGCCCGCTCGGTGAAAGCGAACTCGAAGATATAATTGCAGAACGCCTTCAGGAACACGCTTCGCTAATTCCGGTTGAGGACCGCAAATCACAGGAAGGCGATACAGTAATTGTTGATTTAGAAGGCACATTTGTCGATGAGCCGAACAGCGAACCGATAAAAGCCAACGATCTGGAAATAAAACTAGGCGACGAGTTAATCGAAAAATCATTCACCGAAAATCTTCTCGATGTTGAAGAAGACGAAGAAAAAGAATTTACCGTTTCGTATCCGGCAGATTTTTCGTCGCCCGCATTAGCCGGAAAAACCGTCAAATACAAAGCGAAAATTAAATCCGTCGGCAAAGTGGAATTGCCGGAACTCAATGATGAATGGTCGCAAAGTTTGGGCGAAGATTTTACGAGCGTTGAAGATTTGCGCGAAAAATTACGCGCTGATTTGGAAACGGTTTCAAAAACCGATGCCGACAACCGTGTGCGTTCCGAATTGATTGCCAAACTTATTGAAAATCACGAATTTGAAGTTCCAAACGCTTTGATTGAAACGCAAGCCCGCAATCTTTTAAATAATTTTGCGCAGGATTTAGCCGGGCGCGGTGTTGATTTGAACAAAGTTGAGAAAGATTTCGTTCAAATGGCGTACAACCAAATGCGGACACAGGCGGAAAACGATGTGCGCGGAGCAATGCTGCTTGAAAGAGTTGCCGAGCTCGAAAACGTGGAAATTTCAGACGCGGAAGTCGCCGAAGAAATCGAGAGAATGGCGCAATACTATCGTGTTACACCCGAAGAAATTCGCAATTCTCTTGCTCAACAAGGCGGCGAAGCAAACATTTCTAATAGTTTAAGAACGCGAAAAGCCGTCGAAGCATTAGTTAACAACGCGAAAATCATTGAGGGCGAATGGATAGACGAAAATCAAACGGAAACCCGAACGGAAGAAAACAATTCGAAAGAAAGTTCTGCGAGTAAATCCGATGAAAAAGTAAAAGAAAAGAAACCGAAAGTAGCAAAGAAAAAAGTGGAGAGTAAAGAAACTACAAAAAAAGCAGCGAAAAAAGAATAGGAAAATTAAATTTTTAGCGAAAAGACGAAATTGTCGTTTGCGAGTTTGCAAAACCGAAGATAAGTTGTAAAATCAAAACCCGATAGCAATGGCTATCGTTTCAACAATTTATCTTCGCCGAGTTAAAGCAACTTCTAAACGAAAATTCAAATTCCTTAATATAGATTAGAAGAGAGAGAAAAATATGTTAGTTCCAATGGTTGTTGAGCAAACCTCGCGTGGCGAACGAGCGTTTGATATTTATTCACGTCTTTTGAAAGACAGCATTATTTTTATCGGCACGCCGATTGACGATATGGTTGCAAATCTGATTGTCGCGCAGCTTCTATTTTTAGAAGCTGAAGACCCGGAGCGCGACATCAATTTGTACATTAATTCGCCGGGCGGCTCAATTACGGCGGGAATGGGAGTTTACGATACGATGCAATTTATCCGAAATGACGTAACGACGATTTGCGTCGGACAATGCGCTTCGATGGCGGCTTTGCTGCTGACGGCGGGAGCTCCAGGAAAACGTTTTGCACTGCCGCATTCGCGTATTTTAATTCATCAACCGTCGGGCGGCGCATCGGGACAGGAAACCGACATTCGCATTATGGCGGAAGAAATTTTGCGGATGCGTGAGATGACTTCACGGATTATCTCACATCACTCGGGTCAATCTTTTGAACAAGTCGAAAAAGACGTTGAACGCGACCGAATTATGTCAGCCATCCAAGCAAAAGAATATGGCTTGATTGACGAAGTTATCGAACATAGAGAGAAGTAGTGCTGAATTGAGAACATGAGTGATTAGTTAAAAATTTTCATTCACCATTTATCATTCACCACTCACCACTAAAAAATGATAAGACGACCAGAAGAAATTTTGCGCTGCTCGTTTTGCGGTAAATCGCAGAACGAAGTCAAAAAACTGATTGCCGGACCGAGCGTTTATATTTGCAATGAATGTATAGACATTTGCAACGAAATCATCAATGATGACGAGCAGGCAGAAGCGGCGACGGTGCGTTCCGCGTTGCCGAAACCGCAGGAAATCAAAACATTTTTAGACGAATACGTTATCGGGCAGGACGAAACCAAAAAGCGTCTGTCGGTAGCGGTCTATCAGCATTATAAGCGTATCGAGATGATGAAAATTCGCCAAGATGTCGAATTGCAAAAATCGAATATAATGCTTATCGGTCCTACCGGAACAGGCAAAACTCTTTTGGCGCAAACTCTCGCCCGAATTCTTAGCGTCCCGTTTTGTATTGTTGACGCGACGACTTTAACCGAAGCGGGTTATGTCGGCGAAGATGTGGAAAATATTGTTTTGCGCCTTCTTCAATCAGCCAACAACGATGTCGAAAGGGCTCAACAAGGCATTATTTATATTGACGAAATTGATAAAATCTGCCGCAAAGACGACAATCCTTCCATTACAAGAGATGTTTCCGGCGAAGGCGTCCAGCAGGCGCTTTTGAAAATTTTAGAAGGAACTGTGGCTAATATTCCGACCCAAGGCGGGCGCAAACATCCGCAACAGGAATTTTGTCCCGTTGATACGACAAATATTTTATTTATCTGCGGCGGTGCGTTTATCGGTTTGGAGAAAGTTGTCGAGAGGCGTTTTCGCAATAAATCTCTCGGTTTCCAAGCCGAAGTAAAATCCAGCCAACAGCGTCAAGCCGATGCGATTGACAATCTTGAACCGGAAGATTTGATTCATTACGGTTTGATCCCCGAATTTGTCGGCAGACTTCCGGTTTTAGGAACGCTCCACGAATTGGATGAAGACGCGCTCGTGCGGATTTTAACCGAGCCGAAAAATTCGCTTATCAAACAGTATCAGCGTAAATTTGAATTTGATAACGTACGTTTGAAGTTTACTGACGACGCGCTCAAAGCGATTGCTCAACAAGCATTTAAACGAAAAGTCGGCGCGCGAGGTTTGATGATGATTTTGGAAGAAATTCTACTGCAACCAATGTATGTTTTACCATCGCAGAAAAAAGTTAAAGAGTTAATAATCACCAAAGAAATGGTTGAACGTCAAGCACCGGCTTTGGAAGTTATCCGCGAAATCGAAGAAGCGGCTTAAACTAAAAATTAATTAAAATGAAAGGACAGGTTTTGCCTGTTCTTTTTGTTTGGATATGTTTTTCATTAGAAACTGACGCTATTAAATAAAATATAAAGTTAAGTAAAAGTAGCAAAACTTGGTCGGAGCGAAGTTTGATGCTATGCTCAACAAAAAATTATTTTGAGAGAAAATTGTGGCAAAAGAAAATTCATTTGATGTTACATCAAAGGTAGATTACGCCGAAGTAACTAATGCGATAAACCAGACAACGAAAGAAGTCAGCCAGCGTTTTGACTTTAAGGGAAGTAAGGCAACGGTTGAACTTCAAGATAAAGATTTGATTTTGTCAGCCGAAGACGAAACCAAATTGCGAAATATGAACGATATTTTGCAAGGCAAATTAGTTAAGCGAAATGTTCCGCTCAAGGCTTTAAATTACGAAACGGTTGAGCCGGCGGCAGGCGGAACGGTTCGGCAAACAGTGAAAATCCAGCAGGGAATTCCGATTGAAAAAGCAAAGGAAATCGTCAAATTCATCAAAGACGCGAAACTAAAAGTGCAGGTTTCGATTCAAGGAGATACGGTGCGAATTTCGGGTAAAGACCGCGATACGCTGCAAGAAGTTATTGCCAAACTCAAAACGAAAGATTTTGGGATTGATATGCAGTTTGATAATTACCGCTCAAATTAAAGAGTTTATGAAAAAATTTATTGTTGGATTTCTTTTTTTGTTGGTAACGACTGTTAGTGGAATTCTCGCATTTAATTTTTTTGAGATGCCGTCTGATGTCTTCGTGTCACCGAGTGGAAAATACAGGGTAGAACTTTACGGAAATAAAGAGCGTCCTTGGTTGCCGTTTTCTGAAAATCCAATGACTGCAAAAGTATATTCGAATGGTGAAATGCTCGCCTCGCCAACAATTCATACAAGTTACTGGTTAGAAAATAGTTTTGAACAGAAATACCAAAAATATATTTGGACTGATGATAAGATTTTAAGTTTTCGCAGAATTCAAAATCACGAAGTTGCAAACGACAAAAACGGCGATTCATTGTTGATAAGCAATAAAACGGATAGAGATATACGGTTTTTGAAAATTGTCTTTTCAGTGAATATGTTTTTGGTTTTTGAATTAGCTCCGCATTCGTCACAGACAGTTTATATTAATCATTCAAAAGCACCGGAATACATTTATGCAATGGGCGAATTTACAAATGGTGAGAAAATCAGATTTAAGGGTGTAAATTTCCCGGAACAGGCAAAAAAAGGGAAAACCGAATTATTTAAATATTGTGCTTCGGTCGAGAATAATGGAGTTTCAATAAACAGCATTCAAATCGAAGGTTATGAAACAAATCCGAAAGTTATTGTTCCAATAGTCGGAAATTGTTCCCAATAGTGTGAAATTAATGCAAACATTCGCACCAATTAGAGAAAAATTAAATCCGAACATTGCAGCTCAAAAGATTTTCAGTCTTATCAAAAACGAAATGGCTCTGGTCGAAGCCGAATTTGAGCGTCAAGCGAGTTCAAATATTCAAGTTATAAATTATCTGGGCGATTATCTTAGGGCTTCGGGCGGCAAGCGTGTCCGTCCCGCATTGCTGCTTCTGTCAAATTACGCAAGCGGTGGAAACGCTGCCCGCGAAAATATTATTCGCCTTGCTACAGTGATGGAAATGCTTCATACAGCCACGCTCGTTCACGATGATATTATTGATAACGCCGATACACGGCGTAACCGCGCTTCGGTAAATGCGCGTTTCGGGAATCAATCTGCGGTTTTGATGGGTGATTGGCTTTATATGTCGGCGTTTGAAACGAGTTTGCAGGAACGGAGTTTGGAAATTCTCGATATTTTAACGCGCCTTACGAGAAAAATGACCGAAGGCGAATTAATTCAATTGACAACTTTAGGACGCACAGATATTTCCGAGACAGAGTATTTTGATATTTTGCGACGCAAAACCGCATATCTTTTTTCGGCGTGTTGCGAAATCGGCGCGATTTTGGGTAATACTTCAAAAGACGTGCAAAACGCTTTGCGCGAATACGGATTAAACCTCGGAACCGCATTTCAGCTTGCCGACGATTTGCTTGATTTTACGGCGGAAGAAGAAGTCTTAGGAAAGGCTTCGGGAGCGGATTTACTCGAAGGAAAGTTAACTCTGCCTTTAATTTTATTAATCAAGAAAGAACCTGAAACAAAATTCGTTTTAGAGAAAATTATGCACAACGGAGACTACGCACATTTTTCCCGTCAGATGCTTTTGGAAAAATTGAAAAACTTCGGATTGCCGCAGCAAACGAGAGATATGGCGTACAGTTTTGCAAATATGGCAATAAAAAATCTTGAAGTATTGGAAAAAACAGAGTATCGTCTAGCATTAGAAGAAATTCCGAGCTATATGATTGAAAGAGCGAAATAAAAGTTGTCAGTTCCCAAAACTGATAACTGATACTGAAAAATATGCTTAACGAAAACCTGATTGCCACCCTAGAACAAAGCTTGCGCCAAACACGCAACGCGCAAAATCGTCTTCTTGGACGTCTCCGGGAAGTAGAAACTGAAGCTGACAGCTTGCGACAGGAAATCGAAGCGCTTGAAAACAGTGCGGCGCAGACCGGTGAGGCAATTTACAGTCTTTTGGCAACAATGGGAACGGGCAATAAAAGTTGGAAGGTCAAAAAGCATGCTGAATATAATGGAGAAAAAAACGACGATTATAATTTAGAATTGGAAGCAAAAAGATACGGGCGTGCGAATTCCAACAATCAAAATAAACCATCTTTGAACAATCAAAACTCACCGTCAAATAATAATTATCGCAACAATCCGGTTGCTTACATCAATAATTCCAGAAATGTTCCGTCAATCAATCCTGGTTTTGAACCGATAAGTAATCGCTTCACCGACCGAACGATTACGCAGGCTTGTACTTTGCTTCTCAGAGAAGCTACTTCACCTCTGCATGTCAATGAACTTTACAATTTATTGGTAGCGGGCGGATTTGAGTTTAAGGGGAACAATCCGACGATTTCAATCGCTGTTTCCTTAAACCGTAATCGCCGCCGGTTTCGCAAAGTTGCTCCGGGAACTTTCGATTTGGTTATGCGTGACGTATCTCAGCGTGACTCATCTCAAGCAGTATCCTAAATTTTATAATCCCCTGCAAAACTTATCTAAGCTTGTTTTTTCAGGAAAAATAAGTGAAAATAAAGGTCTGCTTCCGCCTTGCATTTCTTTTATTAATGGAGTAAAAATGGTCTCTTCATCAGGTAATTATTTTAGAACTCTCTTCATTCTGATTGGGTTAATCGGTTTTATTTTAGGAATAAGCGAAAAGATGACGGCACAAAAAGTGCGCCTTCGAGCGCAAGTTACGCCAGATTGTACGTCTGTTCCGGAGTTTACAGCGCGTTGGAAATTTGCCGATATTTACGCCGACGGAAACATTGCTGTGCAGGGAAGTTTTAATTGTCGCGGCGCTTTTATTTACGACATTTCAAACCCGGAGGCGCCCACTTTAGCGTCTTGGTATAATCCGGGCAATAATCAACAATTTATAGAAGCAATTGTAATCGGAAATCGTGGATATTTCGGAAGCGGAAACGGCGGCGGCGTTCACATCGTTGATTTAACCGACCCTCGAAATCCGCAGCTTTTAGGAATTGTAAATTCGACAAACGGCAATGCGTTTAATTCAGTTCACGAAATGCTGATTTGGGGAAATTATTTGATTGAGAATTATAATGGTCTTTCAAATAAAATAATCAAGGTAATAAACGTCAGCAATCCGGCGAGTCCGGTTTTTATACGAGATATAAATCCAACTGAGGTCCGGTGGGTTCACGCGATGCATATTCGTGGAAATCGTATGTTCACTTCCGGCTGGGGAAATTCAAACGTTCGCGGCAGAACGGAAATTTACGACATTACAAACATCAATACGCAAGCGCCGAGGCTTCTCGGTTTTATAGAAGACCAGACGAGCATAACTGCCGGAAACAATATGCACAGCAGTTGGACTAGCGAAGACGGAAATTATCTTTACAGTTGCCGCGAAACCAATAAGGGTGACGGAGACCTGCGCACATATGATGTCAGCAATCCGGCGCAGCCGTTTCTTGTTAACCGCATTTCAATGAACGACTTAGGTCTTAACGCCATATCTCCGCACAACCCGGTAGTAATGGGCAATTACCTTTATGTAGCGTGGTATCAAGCAGGTCTACAGGTTTTCGATATAACCAATCCAGCCGCGCCAAAACCAGTTGGGCAATACGATACTTATCAATCGGCTTTTTTTAAGAGCGAAGAATCGAATAAATTGAACGAATTAGCCGAACAGCCTTGGGACGTTATTTGCGGCGGGGAGAGTTTACAAAATAATCTTCCTACCGATTACGACGGCAATTGGGCAGTTTATCCATTTTTAGGGCAAAACAAAGTTCTTCTCGGTGATATGACAAACGGTTTGTTGATTGTTGATGTCACACAATTAAACACCCCATCGAAAAATCGAATTTCCGACTTTGATGGTGACGGCAAAACGGACTTTTCGATTTATTCACCGAATTCAGGTTTATGGCAAATAGAAAACAGTTCAAATAACGCCGCAATCGCAACATTTTTCGGCGCTGGCACGGATAAAATTGTACCTGGCGATTATGACGGTGACGGTAAAACCGATATCGCCGTTTGGCGACCAAGTGAAGGAATTTGGTATATCTTGGGAAGCACAAGCGGTTTTCGCGCCCAACAATTAGGAGTAAATAATGATATACCTGTCGCGGCAGATTACGATGCCGACGGAAAAACGGACATTGCCGTTTGGCGACCTTCAAACGGCGTCTGGTACATAATGAACAGCACGCTTGGTTTTAGGACTTTTCAGTGGGGCGCTAGCACAGACAACGTATTCACCGGAGACTTTGAAGGCGACGGAAAAGCTGATTTGGTTGCTTACAGACCTTCAAACGGAATGTGGTATGTTTTGCAAAGCTCTTCAAATCTGCCGATTTTTCAACAATTCGGCATAAGCACCGACAAACCACTTGCAGGAGATTTTGACGGCGATGGAAAATCGGATTTTGCCGTTTTTCGTCCGACAGATGGTAATTGGTATATTCTAAATTCGAGAAATAATTCTCTGAGTGTTTTTGCTTTCGGATTGTCCGATGATTTGCCTGTTCCAGCTGATTATGATGGAGACGGAAAAGCCGACATTGCCGTTTTTCGAGCAAGCAATAATGATTGGTATCGCTTAAATAGTTCCAATGGAAATTTCGCTGCGAGAACTTATGGACAAAAGGGCAGTATTCCTTCACCAATGTCTGTCCAGCCAAAATAATTGACAGAAATTTTTATATACCTTTCAAATAGAAGCTCTAAATTTTAACATTTGCCGAGCAGCCAGAACACGAGAATAAAAATAATAATTGTTGAAACGAGACCGCCGCCTAATTTCCAAGCAGCGAGTCCAGCTAAAATACTGCGTAACGGACCTTGCATAATTTCCTCCTTGAATCTAAAACCAATCTAAAAGAAACAATTCGATTAAATTAAAAGCCTTCAAATTTGCAAGGCAAGATTTACCATTTTTCGAAGCTTATTTCAAGTTTTTGTTATACTTAAGAAAATCTAAAATAAAATTATGAATCTTGAATTAACAGATGAACAACAAATGGTG
>JAIVJJ010000266.1 GCA_020200095.1 Acidobacteriota bacterium
AAAGAACACTTTTTATTTGCACTTAAAAGAGTGCGAGTTTAGATTTAATTACAGACATCAAGACTTGTATAAAATATTGTTGAAAATTACCAAGAAAATTATCTTTCGCTAGTCATGACCCATTATGAAATATAGCGCAACGACGCTAAATTTAGCTTCGATTGTCGAACACAACGCTAAACTCACTCCCGAAAAAGAAGCGATTGTGTGGAAGGATGTGCGCCTTAGTTACGGAAAATTAAACGCGCTTTCCAACCGGGTCGCCAATGCTCTTGCCGAAATGAACATCGGACACGACGACAAAGTTGCGCTCGTCTGTCCTAATCTTCCCTTTTTTCCCATCCTTTATTACGGCATTTTGAAAACGGGCGCAGTCGTCGTGCCTTTAAATGTTTTATTTAAAACGCGCGAATTCGCTTATCATCTGAAAGACTCAGATGCGAAAGCGATTTTTGTTTTTGAAGGAACAAGCGAGCTGCCAATGGCGCAAACCGTGAAAGAAGCGTTCGACCGGACGGAAACGTGCGAGCATTTAATTGTGATGACAATTGACGAAAAAGCCGCTTCGCCCGTTGAAGACGCCAAAACTCTAAACGAAATTACAAAAGGTAAATCCGAGACTTTTGAAACTTTTCCGACCGCGCCCGAAGACACGTGCGCGATTCTTTACACAAGTGGAACGACCGGACAGCCGAAAGGTGCTGAACTAACGCATTTTAATCTTTTGATGAATTCGGCGGCGAATTTCGACATGCATTTGCCGGTTTTAGATTTCACCGACGGCGAGCAAAAGACCGTTTTAATCACGTTACCGTTATTTCACACGACCGGACAAACCGTGCAGATGAATGCGAATCTGTATGCCGGAAATCGCTGCGTTCTGCTTGCGCGTTTCGAGCCGAAAGCGGCGCTCGAAGCTATGGAAAAAGAGCGCGTCAATTTTTGGATCGGCGTGCCGACGATGTATTGGGCGATTTTGAAATTCGTCGAAGAAACCGGTTACGACATCAGCCGAATCAAACAACATCTAAAAGTTCCGACTTCGGGCGGCGCACCGATGCCGGTCGAGGTGATGCGGCGTTTTGAAGAAATTTTCGATTTGCGCGTGCTGGAAGGTTACGGGTTGTCGGAAACTTCACCTGTCGCGTGTTTCAACCAATTTGCGAAGCCATCAAAGCCTGGCACGGTCGGACAGCCGATTTTCGGTGTTGAAGTAAAATGCGTTGACGAAAACGACCGCGAAGTAAAACGCGGTGAACGCGGCGAAGTCGTTATTCGCGGACACAACGTAATGAAAGGTTATTACAAACGCCCGGAAGCAACTGCCGAAGCCTTCAAAAACGGCTGGTTTCACACGGGTGACATCGGCGTTATGGACACGGAAGGATATTTAGCAATTGTTGACCGCAAAAAAGATATGATTTTGCGCGGCGGTTACAACGTTTATCCGCGCGAATTGGAAGAAGTGATTATGACGCACGAAGCCGTTTCTCTTTGCGCTGTCGTCGGCGTGAAAGACGAACGCTTGGGCGAAGAAGTAAAAGCGTTTATCGTGCTGAAACAAGGATTTGATATAACAGAAAGTGAAATGATTGATTGGTGCAAAACTCAATTTGCAGCGAACAAATATCCGCGTTATGTTGAGTTTCGAGACGAATTGCCAATTGGCGGAACTGGAAAGATTTTGAAACGCGAGTTGCGCGAAAATTAGATATAAATGATTTAATTCGTCATTTCGTCCGCCGTAATTTTGTTCAAAATAACAATCATACGTTGAGCGATTTCCTGCGGCGGATGTGGGAAAACAATGATAATTCCATTATGAGATTTGTTATTTGCAAAACACTGCTTTGCCAGTTCTTCGAAATCAACGCGGTCGTGAGTCAAGATTGACATTCCTCTATTTAGAGCAAATTCCAATTGTTTTTCATCACTTAATCCTTTGTTTCCCGCTTCTTGGGCTGTTACCACCGCAAATCCGCGCGAACGCAGGATTTCGGCAACGACAAAAGAAATATTTTCGTCAAGATAGATTTTGATAAACATTACATATCTCTGACGAGGGGGTGCATCATCTCTCGCGGAAAGCGGTTTCTTTCAATGTAATCGTTGATTTCCGCTTGATTGTCGCTGTAATAACTTAACGCCTCAAAAATTTGCGCTAAAGTCAGATGCGGAAGATGAATTGGAATTTCTTCAGGCGCGTAACCTAAGCGCCATAATTCGACGATTGTTCGCACTGAAGTTCGCGTGCCTTTAATAATCGGCTCACTGCTTAGAATTTCTTTGTCGGTTGTAATATAGCGATATTGAACTGCTGTACCCATAATTAAAATTTTAACAAAAATCAGCCAGGAATTATACGAACAACACGAATTATTTTGATTTATTGTTTGTGTCTTTTCGTGTTTGTTCGTGGCTAAAACTTTACTCGGCGGGCAAAATCACCCCGCGACATTCGCCGAAACCGATGCGCCGGAAACCTTCCTTTTCGCAAAACCCCTTCATAATAACTTCATCGCCGTCTTCAAGAAATCTTCGCGTTTCGCCGTTCGGAAGTTCAAGCGGTTCTGTTCCGCGCCAAGTCAATTCCAATAAACAGCCGCGAGAATCTTTTGAATCGCCCGAAACCGTTCCAGTCGCCATCAAATCGCCGGTTTGTAGATTGCAGCCGTTTGAAGCGTGATGCGTCAGCATTTGTCCGATTGTCCAATACAAATCTTTCGTGTTTGAACGCGATAGCAAAAACGGTTCGATGTTTTCATCGCGCATTTTTTCAGTTTGCAGATAAACTTCCAAAGTTAAATCAAGCCCGCCGAATTTTTGATTATTCTCTGAACTCAAATAATCAAGCGGCTGTGGGTCGCCTCCATCACGCTTGAAAGCCGGAACTCGAAACGGCGCGAGGGCTTCCATCGTTACGACAAACGGCGAGATGCTCGTGGCAAAATTTTTCGCCAAAAACGGACCGAGCGGCTGATATTCCCAAGCTTGAATATCACGCGCCGACCAATCATTAACGAGACACAAACCGAAAATATGTTCTTCTGCTTCGTCAAGTGAAACACTCTCGCCGAGTTCATTGCCTTTGCCCACAAAAAATCCGACTTCCATTTCGTAATCAAGATTTTTGCACGCTACAAATTGCGGCGGAGCGTCCGCATCGCTTCGGTTTTGACCTTTCGGGCGCGTTATTTCCGTTCCCGAAATGACAACAGAAGAAGCGCGCCCGTGATAGCCGATCGGAACGTATTTATAATTCGGAAGCAGCGGATTGTCAGGACGAAACATCGAGCCGACATTTGTGGCGTGAAAGATTGAGCAGTAAAAATCGGTGTAATCGCCGATATGGACTGGCATCCAAAATTCCGCTTCGTTAATCGGAATCAAATTTCGCTGAACGATTCGGCGCGTTTGTTCGTCGGCATTTTTCGATAAAATTTCGATTGCACGGCGACGAAAGGCTCGCTGTAACGATGGATTTTTTTTCATTGCCGAGTGGTCGAGGCAATAATTATGAGCGGCGACCGCAATCGTGAAAGATTCGTCGTCGAAAAGCCCTGCTTCATAGCAAGGATAAACGTCTAGAACGAAATCGCCGATGCCAACGCCGATGCGCGTGTTTTCGTAAGTTCCGGCGCGGTTAAAAACGCAGAAAGGTAAATTTTGAATCGGAAAATCCGTGTCCGCAGTGTTGGCGGATTCTATCCAGCTTTTTAAGTTTTGGTCGTGTGTTTCGTTTATTTCAATCATCAGTTATCAGTTATCAGTCATCAGTTATCAGTTGTCAAATGTTGACTTTTGCCCGATAATTAACAACTGTTTATAAAACTCCAATCTCCTGTAAATCTTCAATCGGCTCGGTAAAAGAACACGAACCGAAAGAAACGATGTTTTGTTGACGTAAACGCGCGAGTTGCGCGTTGCTCAAAAAATACTCTTGTCGCCAACTTATGCCATTTTCGTTAAATTCAAAACTTTCGGAAAATTCGTCTTCCATCAATTCTTCCAAAACGCTTGCCTTAAAACCTTCACTGGCAAAACCCGCCGCTAGAAATAAATTTAGAAAACCGTTCATTGTGCCTTCGGGCGCATCGGTTTCATAAGTCAAAGGTTTCAAACACCGAATCGGGTGATGTAGCCCGGCAGTTGCCTTAAACGGAACATCTGCCGCCAGACAAGTGCGTACGAAGCGGATGATTTCTCGCGTTGACGGAAATGCTTCCGCCGTTGTTCCGCCGGTGCGAATCTTGCCGCGCAAGCGATTGATTGAAAGCGTTGAAATCAAATCGGCGAGATTTTCATTCAAAGGCAGTTCAACGTAAGTAGCTAAATCGGGCAGTGTCGCTTCGGAAATATTTTTTATTAGCGGGCTTGTATCCGCTTTGACTTCAAGCACGTCGCAAACAGCGAAAGAAGTGTTTTTAGTATTAAAATCTTTAATCCGGGAAACTGTTTCGTAAATATCCTCGCCTGCCAAAACGCTCAAATGCCAAACGTCTTTTCCGTCTTTTGAGAAAAAATCCTGCGCGCTTTCCAAAAATTCCTCAAGTCTCGAAACAGGCGCGACAAAACGACCGAGCATCCAATTGTAATTGCTGTTTTTATAATTTGCGTAATTCAAAACGGCTTCGGACATTGAAAGCTGCGAAGGCGGAAAAAGTCCCGCGTAGTCAATAATCTCGGTGAGCAATTTGCGAACCGATTCTTTTGGATTTGAATTTGTCATTCGGCTTTTTATTTTACGATAATCCGTCGAATCTTTGTAACGGACAAGACTAAAAACGCATTTTCAATTCAGCAATCGCCGTTGATAATTTTTTCTTGTTTTTACAAAAAAATTAAGTTATCTTTGAGGCGTAAATTAAAAGAATTTGGTTGATTACAGATAATCGAATGCGTGTTTTAGGTATTGACCCGGGAAGCGAAACGCTCGGTTGGGGCGTCGTCGAAGGAAGCGGGTTAAAATACGCGCTCGTTGATTTTGGCACGGTGAAATCCAGCCCGCGCGAGATGTTTTCCAAGCGGCTTTTGAAAATTTACAACGGTATTGAAGCGGTTATCACTAAATTTCAACCCGATGTTTTGTCAGTTGAGGAAGCGTTTTACGCAAACAATGTAAAAGTTGCGTTAAAGCTCGGACAAGTGCGCGGCGTAGTGCTCTTGTCGGGCGAAAAATCCAGTTTGGAAATTGCCGAATACAGTCCGCGCCTTATCAAACAAACGGTTGTCGGTTATGGAAACGCCGAAAAGCATCAAGTTCAGGAAATGGTGCGCCTGCTTTTGAAAATGAAAACCGTTCCCCAACCGCACGATGCGTCTGACGCGCTGGCAATTGCTATTTGCCATTTTCATCACGCGGGAATGCAGAGCAGAATCCAAAATGCAAAATTAAAGCTTAAAAATTGAATTGAGATTAATGAAAATACTTAATTTTAATTCAAGTTGATTACTCAAAATTACAAAAGTAGAATTGTATGAAACGCTCCCATTTTTTAGTTTCCCTATTTACGTTTGCCGCTTTCGTTTCAACTGCCGAAGCGCAAAAACGTCGCTTTCCACCGAGAAAAATTAACAAACCCGTCGCTGTTCAAATTCCGCGCGAACCTTCCAGCGTAGCTATTGTCGTTGACGAAAGATTAGCCGTTTTGCGTTCAGAGCCGAGCCTGTTTTCCAAAGCGGTGTTAAGAATGCAAAACGGTAGAAAAATTTCAGTTTTAGGTTCAAAAGAAGCCGACGGCGTAACATTTTACCGCATTACTGCTCCGCCGAATAACTTTGGCTGGGTGCAAGCGGAAGCCATTGCCGGAAAATTCAGGCGCGGCGACGACGCGCGTCTGGCGCGGCTCGTGCAGGCTTCAGACGGTTTTGAACAAACTGAACGCGCCGTTATTTTTCTGGAAACTTTTCCCGATTCGCCGCTTCGTCCGGCGATTCTTCTGCTTCTCGGTGATTTAATGGAAGAAACGGCATTGAAACTTTCAAACGATGCCACGCGCAGATTTGACCGCCGTGAGATGGCGGCTTCGGGCGCGCCGATGCACAGTTTTTATTTAAATTTTGTTTCCCTTGACCGCTATCGCAAACTCGGTATCAATTTTGTTTTTAATTCAGACAATAAAGCGTTCTCTTACTTGTAGTTACCAAGTATTACAGAGTGTTATCTGTTGAGTATCTAAATGTATTTTATCACTGTATAACATTGTGTAAGAACAGGTATCAGATACATTTTCGGGTACAGGCGTTTGTCAGTCATTAAAACAATTGATAGACTGCTTTTGCTTAACACATATTCAGTTGTCAAAGAACTGAAAGAGACGGTTTGAGGTTAGACGCTCAAGCCGTTTTTCTTTTGCTCAAATTTGCATAACTTTCGGCAGCTTTCCCGAAGGTTAGAAAAATAATGTTTTTCTAAAGTTCACATCTTCACAACTTCACATTCTCAAGACGTTTTTCTTTTGCTCAAAATTATTCTTTCGTAGCTGTTTTCTTCGGTCTGCCCATCTCTGGCTTCTTAAAATTTTCCAAATCACTTTCTGGGATAAGCCATACGCTACCAGCAATCGTTTCTTCAAGTTTGGCGTTCGGAAATAACCCACTTCTGATCCAACCTTTCACGGTGTAGGAATTCACACCATATTTTTTGGCTACTTCCGATGCTTTTAAGAATTTTTCATCCATTGCAAATTAATAGTATTACACCTTGTGAAAATTATCAAGATAAAAAAGTTTTACGGGATGTAAAATATATCTTGACATTAAGTTTTATAGGGTGTAATATATTTCTAGATTGAAACAATCAATCAAATAAACAAAGGAAGGAATACCAAAATGCTAGAAATCACCAATCAAGAATTATTCGGAAAAGTTATCGCTGACGCATTAGCTAAAGTTGAGCAGACCGTAACCGACAACCAAACCAAACAACGATGGATTAATGCCATCTCGAAGGCTGCAGCTGAGATTGAAGAAAACGGCGTGTTTATGACTTGGCAGGATGAAGAGCAGTCGCTTTTAATCTGGTCACAGAAAAGCAATCACATCTATTCGGCAAACGGTGTCTGCCAGTGCCGCGCATTTGATCAAGGTTCGCCTTGTTTTCACCGTGCAGCTGCTCGCCTTGTTCGCCTTTACATCGAAGCGGAAAACAATCCTGCGCCGGTTAGAACGCAAGCTGAAGAAATGAATGTCGCGCCGTATCTCAAACCAACGATTGAGCGCGAAGTGGAACGGGTCGGAAATGTACGGATTAACTAAACACGAAAGGCTTAGGTTAGCGTGAACTTTCCTAAGCCTTCGTGACGAATCAAAAGTAAATTCCCGGAGGAAATACCTTGAGATGAAAAAGATACTACAAACCCAAAGAAAACACCAAACCACAATCACGGCACACCTAAAATTAATGCTGATGATTTTCACGCTCGTAGCGGCTTCGTTCGCTGCCGGGTATTACGCGGCATCCGCTCAAATCGCGGCAATGCTCAACAATTAACAACTTTAACTAATCACGAATGATTAAATTCTAGGAAGGAGAAACAATGAAAAGAAAACAAAAGAAAATTAAAGTTAAAAATACTTTGCCGCATTTACTTTCGGCTCTATGCACTCACGATGATTGCCCGGAATGGCTGAAAATGAAAATTTGGAACACCCTCAACGATAACGCGGGTATTCCGGCGGATTCGCCCGATCAATATGCACTGATGCTGAAATTCTCGCTTCTTGATAAAAATACAGAATGCGATAATTACGAGGTGATTCAATGAACAAAACCACGCAAACTAAACAACAACCAAACAGTTTTGATATTGCCGCAACCGGGCTTGGACTTTACAAGCAGTTTGTAAAGGCATCTTTCAAAAGCCGGAAGCAATCGTTAAGTTTTATTACCGACTTGGTTAGTAAAGAGAATGAATATGACGCCCAGGAATTTCTTGTTCAATTCAAGTCAATTCTGCTCAACAAGCATATTGAAAAGACAGCTTTCACCGTGCTGGATAAATACGACTTGATCGGTAAAAAGCCCACGTCAAAAGACTTTTACCGCATTTGCAAAGCCGAAAATATCGAGGTTAGCAATAAAAACAAAGCGTTTAGGGCAGAGCATAAAGAGAAGCTGCAAGCATCCTGTTATTTTCGGGTGAAAGACTTTCCAGGCGCGTTCATAATTCTTAATGAAAATTTGAAAGGTAGGGCAATGCGAAGGCAGCAGTTTGAGTTGCTCGGTTCTCATTTTCTGCATCGTGACAGTCTCTTAAAACCTACGGATGCAATTGAGGCAATGAACAACAAATCAGTTGACCCGCGCAAAGAAGAAGCGACGTATTTTGCTATATTGATGCTTGGCAAATCGTACTAGCAAACAAACTAAGAAGCCGTGAGCGTAACACCTTGCGGCTTTTTCTCTTTCAGGACATAGGCAGGGTAAGCCTTCGACAATAAAAACGCGTCCTGCGCCCGGTAATTTGACTTAGACGGGCAAATGATAGCTTCGGACTAATGTTTATCAAGTATCGCGCCTACGGGTATGTAGGACAATCTACCATTCTGCAAATTTGCAGAATGGTTTGATTATCGCGCCTACGGGTATGTAGGACAAATGTTAATTGTAAAACCGCAGTTTTACTATTGGTTATCACGCCTACGTACGGGTTGGTTGTACGTATTCAATTTAAATTGAATACATTGAAACTTGATCGCGCCTACGTACGGGTTGGTTGTACCCGAAATCACTGTCGGTGATTTCGGTGTAGTTCATCGCGCCTACGTGCGGGTGGGTTTAATATAGCCGTGCTATTTCTGTAGGTCTTGTTTTAGGAAATTTATTTCCTAAAAAACCATCAGCCGCTTCCCAAGTCTCTAAAAGGTCGCGCCCTTGCTTAGTAATTTTCTACACTTAAGTGTAGAAAATTATGGAACTCTGGATTATGGTGATTAACCGCCGCTTCCCACGCATTCAAGCAATAAAAAAAAAACTGCCCAAATCAAATGAGCAGGTACAAGCAAAAAGGAAAAACAAATGGATGAATCAAACACTACCCTATTATACCATACTTCGCTGAATGAAAAAGCCGTAATTCGTGGTAAATTACGGCTTTCCTGAGGGGTGAGGTAGTCGGCGATGGCATTTATTTACCCTCCGAAAGTCTTTTGCTGAAAATGCGAGATTCGCTTTGCCGCTTGCTCTGCCGATTCGCGGCTAAATGCTCCTGTTTGCGGATGCGGTTGAAAATTGTTCGTAACGTAAACAGTGACATTTTGTGCCGTTTTCTGGTTTAATTCACCGAGTTGTTTTTGGTTATAAATACGCCCGTTTTGTCTTGGGACAAATACTTCCGGCTCGTATTCACCGACTATAAACGGCTTATTTGCTTCAACAACACCACCGCCAGCCTTCCCCGGCAATGGGATAAGCGGACGAAAATTCATCGAGCTTGCGTCTTGAAGCTTCAGACCACCACCGACCTTGATGCCGCCAAACGCACCACCAATTGCCGACGTTATTGCTTTTATAATGGCAAAGCGGATTAGTTCAGCCGCCATCTGTTTAAGCATATCGGCAAAACCCGCCGCGATTGATTTAAAGAAGCCTTTGAAAGTTCCGTCCCAGTTGGCGACGCTGTTCGCAAAAACATTTCCAATGGACTCAGGAAGGCTGATAAAAACGTCCGTTAACTGAGATTTAATGCCCGGAATAGACGCACCGAGTTCTGCCATTCGTAGTTTTATATTCCCAAAGAACGAATCCCAAGGAGCAGACGGGGGCGGTTGAACTACTGGGGCAATCGGGGCTGGACCAATGCCAAGGTTTCCGACACCCTGTGCCGTTCCTCGAAACGCATCAGGAACTTGCAAAGGATTTTCTTTTTCGTCAAAGATGCCGGCTTTCAGACGCGCCAACGCTTGCATTTGAGTAACCGTCAAACCGATAGCCGCCGCATAGCGCTCAATAGCTTGGGCTTTTGCCGGGTCGGCGAATATTTTGTTTACTTCTTGCAGTTTGGTTTCAACTCTAAAAGAACTGCCCAGCTCATCCATCACGGATGCTAAGCCGTCCATGTTCTCTTTTAATTTTTCGTTACCGTCAATCTGTTGCGCCGTCAATAGTATGCTTGCTTTAATCTCTGGGTTTAGCTTGGCGAAAGCGGAAGTTACCAGTTGAAGTTTTACCTCTGCTTCTTTTGAGGAAAGGTTGAAACGAGACAACTCATTTACCAACGAAGTGAGAAGTTCAACACCGTCTTTATCGGTTACCCGAAACTTTTTCGAGTCAGGAACTCGAAGGTTCGGCATCATCGGAGCGTCGGCAACCGAAGCTAACGATTCTATACTGTCTTGAAATTCCTGAACGATTTCCTTTGCGAGAACTTTGAATCTCTCTTTCTTTGGTTTAGCTTTCTTAAAAGCATTATCAACAAGCGATTGAGCCGCGTTTCCGACTGTCGCTTGCGTTTCGTCTATACCGAGCGCGATGCCTTGCCCGAATGGTTTTCCGATTTCTTCTATTGCTCTTTTCGACGGCGAGTGCGAGTCTTGGGCTTTTGACGCCGCGCCGAACATCCCGCTTACCATTGAAGAAACTTTATCGGCAAGTCTGCCCGCCCAACTCGACACACCGTTAAACATTCCCTGCCCGAACGCCGCACCGACAGACCCGCCGAGAACTGTAAAAATACCAATACTGCGCGGTTGCATTGCGTTTCTCTCGGCTTGTTCGATGTCTGCCTGTTTTGCCAGAACGCTTTTATACGCGCCGTCGCCGAGAGCTTTGCCGAGCCTGTCGCCGGATGCGCTTGCCGCGCCCGTGTTTGGCTTGACCATCAACGTCTGCGCTTGAAACATCATTTGACCTTTGCCCGATAAAGAATCAATGTATTTATCGGCAACAGACTTGGCGAGTTGGGAAGATGCCGCTTCTGCTTTCGGCGTTGAACTGGTGATTGATTTGGCGACGTTTTCGCCGACTTTATTATTACCAGTTCCTATCTTGCCGACACCTTCTTCAATCGTCTTGTTTATTCCTTCAAGCGATTTTCTGGCTGATTCCTTTAGTGCCGGGTCTGCTATCGGGCTGACGATAATGTCTTCAAAGTATTTCTTTTGACGGGCTTGAATCTCGCCCATTTTTGACGTGCGGCGGTTTTCAATTCCAACCTCAATTTCGTTGAAGCCTGTGTCAATAGCTGATAAAGCAGAAGCGATTCTGGCGTTCATCCCTGAGGTGTCAAGGTTAAACAAATCCGCGATAAGTCCGGCAATAACACCTCCAACTCCGGCAAGTGCCGACAGTGCTACTCTTCCTAACTCAGCCGCGCCGAGCGAGATTTCAGCACCGAGATTAACAAAGAATGCGCTGATGCCGCCTGTGTTTGTCTGTTGTTCGCCGATTGAAAGGAAAATTGCGCCGAATTTTTCGCCAAACGCTCTCTGCTGATTTTCGATATTTGAATAAAAGGCAGCCCATCTTGCTTCCATCCCGTTAAGCATTATGTCTTGCTTAGCCGCTTGCGCTGACAAATCTCCGCCTTTTGCAAGTTGTTCATTGTATAACTTGACTCCGTTAACCAATCCCATAATGCCTTGAACGGCTTGCTGGTCTTTGAAGACGGAAGTGATTTTTTCAAGTTTTTTCTGGTCGCTCAAACCGTCAAGGTTTTTAGCTAATTCATTGATTATTTCGTTTAAGGACTTGATGCCGCCATCTTTGGTAAAACGTTCGATATTAAATACTTTGTCTAATCCTTCGATATATTTCGGGTCGCTCAGTTTGGCGATAGCGTTTTGTAAGTTGGTGGTATTGCCCGCCGCGTCGCTTGACGTGCTTTGAATTAGAGTTTGAGCCTGTCGCCGCCATCCCGAACTCGGTTAGGTATGCCTTAAGCTCGCCACTGTCAAGAGTGGAAAAGGCGCTCTTCATTGTGAAAGACGCCCGCGCAATATCTTCCGCCGCCTGCCCGGTAATCGGTGCGATAGATTCAAAATCTCTTTTTAATTGATTGAGTGCTTCTGGCGTTTGGAAGTTTTTATCTAAAGTTGCAGTAAAGCGGGTTAATCTGTCGAATGAACCGGCAAGTTTAAAACTTTCCTTGCCAAGTTCAGCCATCTTGCTTGCGAATGCTGTAACCGCGTTTGAGGCAAGATTGCCGACAAAAGTCGATATTGCATTACTCCCTTTCTGAGCAAAGCCGCCCAGCGAGTTCAGGCTGTTGCCGAGACGGTTTGTTTTTGTCTCAAAGTTAGCTACAGCCGAGCCGGCGTTTTTGCTTGCGCCTACTGTTGATTCCAACCCTGATTCAACCCGTTTTGTTCCGCGCTCAAAAGAACTTGTATCTGCGGTGTAAACGGCGGTTAATCTGGCAATATCAACTGACATAATTTTTAATCCTCATCAGGACGCAGGACAACCGAAACCGGAGCGAAAACGTTATGGAGTTCCATCTTGTTTTCCTTGGCGATTGATATTCGCGCGTCTTGCTGCGCTTGATGTACGAGTAAGGTCATATTCACGTCAAGCTCATCCCAATTACTTTCGATTTCCGAAGGACTTTGCCCGGTAAGTAAAGCCAATTCGTAATACTTCAATCTTTCAGGCGGTTTGTGATGTTTCGTTTTCCCGCCCGAGAGATACCATACAGTTAACCCGCGGAGGACTTTTTTTCCGGGATGACGGAATTAGTTATCGCCTCTGCCATAGCAAAAAGAACGTCGGCTGATAAAAGCTCGAATGTTTCTCTGGTGGGCGGCAAAATCTTGCCGTCATCACCGAGAATGTCGGTATATTCGACAAGCAGAGCGAGCTGCTCGACGGTGGCGTTACGCGGGGGCGGAGGAGCGATACCGTCCTTTTTTGAGCCTTTTGTTTTCGGGTTTTCTTCCCGATTCGCGCTTGATTCTGTAGCAATCGAATTGGTGATTGCATCAACTTGCCGCGCAAGAGTCGGAGTCAGACGTTTGTGGCGAATGTTCAAGACTAATTCCTGCTGTACGCCCTTTTCATCGGTCTCATAAAGTTTTACTGGTGTTGTTCGAGGTGCTGTAATTTGAGCTAGTTTAAGTGACATATTTGATTCTCTTTTTTTATATTTTCAAAACAAAAAACGCGCCTTCTCTGATTAAGAAGACGCGCAAGGCATCGCACTAATTTTGCTAGGGTTATTTTATCACTAAGTTACGATAAAATAAAGGTTTTTATTCAATTTCACCATCTATATTCCAATCTATTTGAATGTCAATATCAACATCAAGCACTTCTCCGCGCGAAGTTATAACTCTAATGTGTCTTACTTCCGTGCCGGTTTCATTTTGGAAGGTTTGAAGCAGAGTTTTTATTTGCTGCTTCAATTCCTTGCCTTTGGCTTTTATTTCTTCAAGAGTCAGCTTCGGTCTCTCCGGCTCCGCTTTCAGTTCAGGCGATTCAGAAGGTTTCTTTTCGTATGACTCAATAAGTTTTTTAAGTTCCATTGGTTTATTCTCCTTTTAGTTTTTCCATTATTTGCTTGCCAAGCCCATCATTGATGGCTCTGTCAATAACCCAATCAACCGGAATGTGATTGATGTGCTTTTTTCCGTGATGCTCATTATAAATGATTATTTGACCGCCCGAATACTCAAGAGCGGGCAGGCGACAATCTTCGCAGTTACATTCTTTTTTTACTTTATTCATATCAAACAAACGAGGCGCGGATGGCACCAGTCGAACAACCGACTCCGCGCCCGTTCGTAACCGCGCACGCCGTGGCGGTAATTCTTGTTCTAAAGCGAGTAGGGTCCACTTGCTCTTGCCGCTTCGGGGTTGGCTTGATTTGCTCGCTCGGCTGCCAACACATTAAACTCTGCCCGGCTTTTAGCGAGTACGGCTTTATGCAGTTTCGCGGCAAGTATGCCTTCAGCTTCTGCGGTAGCTCGGTCGTATTCAAGCGGCGGATGGTTAAAGTAGGTAGCAGCCGCCCTTGTCCGCGTTTGCTGGTCAAGCCCGCTCTGTTGAATCTCTTCGTTTGTCGGTTCTAATTCAGCAACAATTGCGCGGTATTCCGCTTGTTTGTTTTGGTAGGCATCGCGTGCGACTACCATTTTTGCGGCGTATTCAGCACAAACAGCGTCAAATTCGGCGCGTATTTTTTGGTATTCGCCAATCTTCGGCTCGACTTCGTAGGCAGTTTTTTTCATTTCGTCGAGCAGCGTCCGCCGGGCTTCGGCTTTTGATTGACTCTCAAAAGTCGATTTCAGCTTTTGATACATTGCCTTTAGTGATTCGATTGTTTGCTCGAACAGCGTTAATTTGCCTAGCTGCTGGTGAAGCGTATCCGAATCCACTTTGCCGGCAATAAAGCCCTGCTGCGCCGCTTCAAACGCTGCCGTCTGCTCATTACGCTGTGTTTCCAGTTCTGCGATTCGTGATTGTGTTTTATCAATTTCGGATTTGATTTCAGTTGCTGTGTTCATTATTTATTTTCTCCTGTTAGTATTTGGTTTACGTCGTCAAGCGGACCCGCGCCGCTCTTTATTCGCTCGAAGTATTCATCCGTTTTTCTTTTTTCTTCATTCCGGGCTTGCCTGTTTTCTTCGGCACGGGCGCGAATCTTATCAAAAAGATTCAACAAGCCTTTTTCGGATTCTGCGTTTTCTTGATTCATTATGTTTATCTCCTTTTTTGATTATCCTGTGAGCAGTTGAAAAATATCTCTTTCTCTCTGCGTTATTCGAAACGGTTTTTCGTAAGCGCACCAGATTGCCATTGCCGCCGCAAGCACAAGGTCGTCGTTGCTGCCGACTCTCCAATCTGACCCCGCGCCGTAACTATCGTGTCCTGCGGCTGAAATGTTCGCTTTGAAATTCTGTAATTCAGCGACAAGGGTATCGGCTTCGACAAGCGCCGGTGAAGTCTTTAAGATTCGATTCTGGAGCGCGAGCTGCACACATCCAACCAGGTCTCTCTTTGGTACTTTCGATACGTCCTTCTCTTTGTTGACGCTGCTGCCGCCCGTGATTGAGATTGCTCTAAACTGCGCGTTTATCTTCTCGGCGCGGAACAAATCAACAACTGCCACGCCGACGCCCGTTCCGTCAACCGCAAGCGTTTTCGACTTTGGCGTTTCGAACGGGTCGAGATTATTTATTTTTTTTACCACTTCCGCAACAATCACCTGATAAGGCGTTCTCAAAGCCCAGCGCTTTAAGGAGACGCAGTCGAGTCGGGTTATTTCGTCGCGTTCGCCGCCGCCGCTTACAGCGCGGGTCGCTTCTATAATGCACAACGCGCTGTAGTCGGAAATGCTTCCAAGGTCTAATCCGAAGACCAGGGACTTCTCGATTTCAACATCGGTTTGCGGTTCAATACGTTGCATTATAGTTTTTTGTCTCCTCCGGGAATAACGGTTTTACGTCGTCTGAAAGCATCGCTTGAATATCTTCAAAGTTAAAAAGCTGGTCTGCGGTTTCGACAAATTGACATTCGAATTCTTGCCGATACCAAAAATCAGGAATTGTTTTTCGTTCGTTCTCAAGCCATTCGGCGGAGATGCGCGGACATTGGTCAGCCGTGATACGCGTGCGATGCCAGTCATGACCGCCATTTGTCCAGACATCGTGAAAGAATCCACGTTTTCCGCGCGGCGTGCTTAACAAAATAACCCTTCCGTTACTTGTGGCAATCATCGGTCGAACGCTTTGATATAACGCGTCTTCAACAATTGAAGCCTCGTCAATGATTAACAAAGCCACGCCGCTAAAGCCTCTGACGGTCTGCTCTGTGCCGGGTAGACTGACAACACGGCTGCCATTGCTAAACTCAATTCTCAAGCTCGACTCCTCAACCGGCTGCGGCAATAAAGGCGTTTGAATCGCGTTATAGAAATCCTTTAACTTTTTGAACAATTCCTGACTTTGCCGCAAAGACGGCGACAATAAAAGCACCAGCGAGTTTTCTTGATAAAGTGCCGTGTGAAGCCCGACAATTGAGGTTATTGTGCTTTTACCGCTTTGCCGTGAACACAAAAGAATCATTTGTTTTGCGCTCGAACGCAAAAGGTCAGACTGCCACGCGTCCGGTTTAATACCTGCCCGTAACGCCATTAAGCAAGCGTCGGCGCGTTCGCGTTCAAAGCGATGTTTGAGGACACTACTCGCTATCGAATCCATTGTCGAGTTGTTTGTCAACGAATAGTTTTGTTTCATACAAAAACTCCTCTTCTGTTAATCCCGCATCGGCAGCTGCACTGCGCCAGTCGTTAATTTGCAAATCCACATCAATCGATTGCTGCGCTTTGCCCGCTATACGGTCAAAAATCTCTTTCACTGCCCAGCTTTCGCCCTGCACAATCGCACAGAAAAGAAGGCGTGCGTTGAGTGCGTCGATGTTGGTTACTTGCGCCAGTCCAGTACAAAACGCGGCGATTGATTCCGCGTCCTGCACTTTACCGGGCGCGACATTTTCCAACATCTTAATAAGACGGTTTTTTACGTCACCCGCGCCGAGTGGTTTACCGTCCGGGTTTGGTGAAGAATCGCCCGGTTGCCATAGCTGAAGGTTTTTCTTCGAGTTTGGATGGTGTCCTCGCCCGTATTTTTCCCCTTCGTTTCTGTGTTCTTTCTGTGTATTTGCCATATTTATAAAATGATGTCGCGTCTTTTATTCGGCTGGTATGAAATCAGCGCCTACAGCCTTTGCGTAATGTTTTAATACCCTACCGAACCGCTCGTTTGCTTCGTCGAGTTTTTGTTCCAACCCGGATTGGTGAAATTCACTAAGCTGCGTCCAAGCGCCGAAGTCAGCGTACTGAGATTTCTGCCAAATCGCCACTTTCCGATGCGCCGAGTTATATGCTTTGTCCACCGCTTTCGGATTTAGCTCGCCCGATTCCATTTGCCGGTGCATCAACAGTGCTGTTTGATTTAATTGGTTAATAGCCGCAACTGCTTTTTCAGATATTGTTAGTTTCATTTCGTTTCTCCTTTTGCTTTCGTCTTAAGCCATTTTTATTAGTGGAGCCTTACTCTGCTATGTTTTTATTTCGGCTTTCGCAACCAAACGGACAAAACCAAAGCGTTTCGTCGTTGATAAGTTGCATCGGCAAAGTGCAATTTGAGCATTTCGGGCTTAATGCGTTAATCAGTTGTCGTTTCCAAAGCCGAATGTTTTCTTTTTGTTCAAGTGTTACTTCGCCCTTGATGTGCAAGCCGTTTACACCAACGACGGACAATTCAACGGATTGCTTTTTAAGTTCGGATAAAAGCCATTCGCCGTACTCTTGAAGTTGCTGATGTTGCTCAATTGGTTTCTCTTTTTGCTGCATCACATTACCTCATCGACAAGCACTTTTATTTCTTTCACCGGTGTTTCCGTGTTTTCAATGTCACCAATGTCACCATCCTTACAAGTGTTGATATTATTGTAGTTAGGTTGGTGACAAGAGAAATCTTCTTTATTGCTTGAACCATTGCTTGTCACCACACTTAATTTCTTTGCTTGCAAAGGTTTAGCGATGTTGGTGACATTGGTGACATTGAAATCATCGGAAACGGGGAGATTGTAAATTCTGAATAAGTAGGCGAGCCTTTCAGAATCAAAAATAATTGCTTTTTTATCTCGATATTCGGAATCTCGTTTGAGTATCTTTTTAGTTTGCAAACCAAGTCCGAAAATCATTTTGCCGAAACTTTGCGCCGCTATTTCTTTTTTGCGATTCGCATTCATCATTCCAAGCAATCTTTCGATTCTTAGTTCTTCGCAGATTTCACCGTCTGCCGGAAGTGTTGAAAAGTTTGTTTTATTAAGAGTTGTTTCTTTGTCATCGGTTTCGAAAAGCAAAGTGTGAATGTTATCCACAATCTCGCCATCAAGTGATAACGCTTTTTCTTCTGCTAAAACTTCATCACGCCCCTTTAACAAATTGATAAATTCTTGTTTCGTATCTTCGCTTTCAATCAATGCAAAAAGCGGAATGTTAATTTGAATTAAGCGCGGCATTATTCCGGCTTTTCTTAACTCGGCTTCGGCTTTGTCAAGTCTCGTTTCAAAATCAGTTTGAATGTTTCGTAACCGCCAAAGCGTTAGTTTATTACGGATAATTTGAGCGTCGCTTAAAAGTTTGTGTGTGAGACGCAAAGGAATATCGTTTCGAGTTGTCCGCTCCATCCGAATCTCAACACATCTGGAATTAAAAGCATTAGACGCGCTTTGTTTTAATGAGCCGATTATCTTCGGACAAAAAGCATCAAACATTTCGGTTTTGAAATTGCCGTCGCCGGTTGCTACTTGTCGCGGAATTTGGGCTGTTTTCTGAAAACCGGCATTGAGAATTTGGATAATTGCCGCGGCATCATCGGAAGATGGCTTAAATTTATCAACGATTCGAAAGAGACTTGCCGCGCTTGGCGTGATGAGTGAAAGACCGCGCCGCGATGCGATGCAAACAGTTTGCCCGAAACGACTTTTACCGCTTCCTGCGTCGCCGGTTGCGTTAAGGTAGGACAATTCAAGCACCGAATCGAAAATGTAAGTGAAAAGGATGTAAAGCGCGGTTAATTTCAAAAACAGCGGTTTTAAGTCAAGGTTTTTTGAAAGATAATTTTCAACGTCTTTAATAAGGTCAGCTTCCGAACCGTATTCGGCAAGGGCATTAGCAAGCTGAATCCCGCCGTCTTTGGTAAATAATTCGTCTTGGATCGGAGTGTAGGTTGTACCGTCGGAATCAACTACACTTTCAACAACATCATACTCATCAGTTTCCGGGTCGAAAACTGCAAAACCGCCGCGAATCTGTTCAACGACTCGCCCGTCGCATAGAACTTGAAAAGAAGTTTCAACGGTTTCGGATTGACCATTTTTAGTTTTTTCTTCCGCTTCCGCGCTAAAAATAGAATCGGCTGCGGCGGCAAGACTTATCAATTCGCCGGAAATCTCTCTTTTTTCCGCGCTGGTTAATTGAATGGCGTCAGCGATTTGTTTGATAAACTTATCGCGTTTAGCAGCGTCAGCCGGATTAAACACATCCATTGCTGCCGGTGTGCCGTCCGCTGTTTTGGCGGTTACGCGGCATTTTCCGCGCTCTGCCGATGCCGCTCCGAGAGTTATCCTTCCTTCGCAAACTCTAGCCTGTAATTCACCGCCCGCAAGCTGCGCGTCAGTTGAAATTAATTGCAAGCCTTTTTCAATCGCCGCCTCTGTTCCGTGTTTGGTTTCAAAATCTGCTAAAAATTCGTCAATTCCGTTTTTTCTATTATCCAAATCTGTTTGCGGTAAATTGACGAGATAAACAACCGCGCCGCGCCTTTGAAGTTCCAATGCTAATTGCTGTCGTGCGTATCGGACTTTCCAATTCGTTTCTACGTCTGAATCAAAAACTATATAAACGGAACGGAGTTGCCAAGCAATGTCATTAAACTGCGGAATAACGCCGCCGTCTGCCGACTTGCTCCGCCATCCCCAAACACCGTTAATGGCAACGGGCAAAAAGTGCCAGTTGACCGACGCCGGATTGTCGTTTGCGGCAACTCTCGTTAAAGCGATAAGCTGCTTTTTGCCTTCGGTAATCACTAACGGTTTTGAAATGTCGGCTAATGCCTCCGCGTCCGCGCTCGGTGGATAATAAAGAATGCCTCCGCGTCCGGGCGGAAATAGGTATTTGTATTTCGGCTCTTGCGTTCCATCGGCTTTAGTTTCGGTTTCCGGGTTATCCGGTTTAAGACAGTATTCGACAACTTGCCCGGTCTTGATGTCATAATGCGGAAAAACAACCGAGTCCCACGGCGTATAAGCACTGCGCTTGCGCCCTACCATTCCCGCAGCTTCCTCATCACCGGCGCGAAAGATTTTGAACGAATCAACAAATGCCTGTGAACAAAAGTTCTCTGAAAAATACTGATAATCGGCGGGGGTTAAGGGTTCTTGATTATTCATCGTTTCACCTCCGCGACAAATTTTTCGAGCAGTTGCCGCTTATCGCGTTTTGCCTTTTCATCAAAAGCCGTTTCGATTTTTGCGTAAAGTTGCAGACACTTCCGACACGCCCGAATTGATTCTTGAACCTGGTCAAACGGGTCGAGCCGTCCGCCACATCCGAGACACCCGGCTGCCTGTGGTTTTGTCTGCGTGATGTTTGGCAGTTCAAATTTCGGACGGTCTGCAAGTTTCGGCAAGCGTGAAAGTTTCGTTGATTCAAGCAAGCCGCGCCGCGATTGGTAAATTTCGGCTTCTTTTACCGGAACATCCGTTAATTTTGGTTGTAATTGAAATTGTTTTGGTGTAAGATTTTTCATAGTTGGTTGCGTAGTTAAATTATTTATTTGAGCCGGTGCTTTTGCAGAGCATTCGGCTTTTTCATTTTGTTTCATCGTTTTCTCCTTTCAGATAATCCATAAAATCGGACATCATAATTAAAACGCGCCGAGAATTCCCCGGTCGTACTACAGGTAATATTTCAGAGCGGATGTGATTACGAAGAAGCGGTTTGCTCAAACCACTCAGCTCGCTAGCTTCATCAACACTTATAGCGATTCGCTCTTTTGTTTTTGTAATTGTTCCTATCATTTATTCACCTCTTTTTTGTATCATTCTTAATTTGCAATTTTGTCTAACACTTGATACGTTAAATATCAAGATATAACTGAGTGTATCTTGGTATTATTAAAAAACAATGCTTTTTTTTACTTAATCTTTGGGGCAAATAAGATTGATGCGAAACTATAAAAAAATAACTGATTTTCCAGAACTTGAAAAAATAATTTCGTTAGTTAATATCCTTCCGCCAAATGCGGAAGAGAGGTTAAAAATTCTTAACGGCATCCTTTATTCAAACGGCATCCTTTATTCCACTAATGGCATAATTCCTGAATTTAATAATGGTGAGCCATTCTCAATTGAGGATTTGATTGGAAAAGAAATTAGCGATTACTGTTTCAGAAAAAAAGACCTAATTCACTGGTCAATAGAGCGTTATGAAGATTTAATTAAAGCGAGAAATATTTTCCAATCACTAGCTAAAATCAATGAGCAAATAAATCCTTTAGAGAGTAAAAAAAACTTCTCTAAAAGTCGGGAACTATGGTCAAAAGTAGAAATCGAATTTCGGAATGTAAGTATTAACGATAAGAAATTTCCGCACTCATATCTTGGCATTAATAAAGACGGAAATATAAAACCTCAAAATGGTGAGTTATTAGATATTTTTGTAAAAGATGAAATTCCTTTTTATCGCATCCGAAGCTGTCCGAACTGTTCAAAAATCTTTTTGCCAAAAAGAATTGACGCAAAAACCTGCGGTGAAAAACAATGTGTTGAAGCTTTGAGCGGAAAGAAATATCACACCAAAAATAAAGATGAAATAAGCCGCAGAAAACGAAAAAAATACTATGAAGATAACGGGATAGAATTTTGCCCTAAATGCGTTCATTCTCTTAACACTCACGGAGAATCAAATTGTAAATTAAATGGAGTAAAAAATAATGGCACTTTATAAACGTCCGAACAGTAAATTTTGGTGGATGAAGTTTTTCTTTGAAGGCGAACTTGTCCAGCAATCAACTAAATGCTCAAACAAGCGCGATGCCTTACAGGTCGAAGCCGCTTTCCGGCACGAGTTAGCACTTGGCAGAATCGGTATCAAAATAAAAAAAGATTTTCCAACGTTTGAGCAAGCCGTTCAAGATTTTCTCGAATGGTCAAAAGTTCGCAAAGGCGAAAACGCTTGCAAGCGACATCGGTTTTCAGCTATTGCTCTTCAAAATTATTTCGGTAAAACAAAGGTTGATCGTATCGAAGCAAAAGACATTGAAGCCTTCATTCGTTGGCGGCTAAAACAACCATCAGTCAAAACCGGAGGTAATATCACCCGTGAGTCGGTCAATCACGAATTGCGAGTTTTCAAGATGATTTTCAATCGGTTAATTGAGCTAGGAACAATTTCGGAAAGTCCGACAAGATTTATCAAACAATTGCCGGAAAACGAGCGGAGTTTCCACGTTATTACTCCGAGTGAAGAAAAAGCATATCTTCTGGCGTGTCCGCCGCATCTTCAAGACGTTGCAACGATAATGCTTGAAACGGGTATGCGCCCGAAAGAAGTTTTCTCGCTAAGTGTTGACAAAATATTTTTTGGTGAAGGGTATCTGCAAATTGAAGGTAGCAAAACGCCGTCATCAAATCGCAAAGTTCACTTCACGCCAAAAGTCGAAGCCATTCTGCGAAGGCGAGCAATGAAGTTTCCTAAAGGTTCGATTTTTCCCAAAGGCGATGTTCCCGGCAATGATCGCTACTTAGGTATGAACTTCTGGCACCTGCGGGTTGTCAGAAAGTTAAAGTTTAATTTTGACCTTTACGATTGCCGTCATACATTTGCGACACGCGCCATTGAGCGCGGAGTTGATTTGATGACGCTCGCCGCGTTGCTTGGACATAAAGACACTAAAATGCTATCAAGATACGTGCATCCATCAGAAGAAATGAAACGCAATGCAATGCGGAAAATGTTTTTAGCAAAAGCAGTCTAATCTTGTAAAAAATTGAAGAATGGCTACATTTCTAGATACAGAAGATATTTGACAGTCCTAAAAAATAGACGTAATTGCTGACATTACACGGGTTAGGAAGTAACGAATATTATCACTTTGTTTATAATTCAAACACAAAACTTCTTCATTATGACGGCGCAAGCTGGCGCGAAATTGTCAGTAAATTTCCGAAATCTTCCGAAGCAGTTGAAGCACAGAAAAGACTCGATTCGCTGAAAGAGAAAATGGAAAGAACAAAGTAGGGCGCGGAACCGGTACCGCGTTCACTGGCAGGAAGCTCGGTAACGTCTTTGCCGTGCAGAAAATTTTTGCCAAAATTCGGCATTTCGAGTCCGGCGACAATGCGTAAAATCGTTGTCTTTCCTGCCTGACGCGCCGAGCAAAACGAGCGATTCGCCTTCGTTAACGTCGAAACTAATATCTTCGAGAACCGGCGTCGCGCCGAAACTTTTACTGATGTTTTGTACGCTGGCGACGATTTCCTTTTTGGTTAAGTTAGTCATTGATTTCAGATTTCAAATTTCAAATTCCAAATTAAAACTTAGGAATTTGAAATTTGAAATTACTCCGTGTCAAGCCAATCACGAGCGAAAAACAAAATGCTGAAAATTACGAAAGAAAAAAGCGCCAGCACAATTGCAATCGCATTTGCGGCTTCGACTTGTCCTTCATTAAATTTAGCAAAAATGTAAAGTGGCGCCGTTTGCGTCCGCAGGGCGGGCGGGTGCGCCTTGCAGAATTTGATTTGTAACGGTTTCCGAACCGGCAAATGATGAATTGAAATGCACGTTCTCGCCGTGTTCCGCTTTCCATTTGGCGGTAAACGCTGGATAGATTTCTTTTTCCAATGCTTCTTTCATAATCGAAAAACCGTAAACTGTAATTACTTTTCCGCCTTTATTATTTTGACCGCTCGGTAAGCAACCGTTTATCAACAAAAGCGAACATAAAATAGTTAGAAAGAATAAGTTTTTCAAGATTTTCATTGATTTTTCTCCTTTTTACAGACGCACTTTCCAACTCGTGCCGACAACATTTAAATCGCCCGGACGCGAATAACCGTCGTTTTGCCGCATATAATAAATGTCGAGCGATAATTTTTTGGTCAGAGTTCTGGTTACGCCGACGGTGAAACGATTGCGCGATAATTTTTTCAAAACCGAATCGTAAAAAACCTCTTCAGTTAAGAAAAGCCTCGACTTTGAAATCAAATTTTTCGGAATGTCTTTTTCAAATGTCAGCGACGGACGATAACGCCACGAGTTGAGTGGTTTTCTGATGCGGTATTCAAACGTACTGCGATGCGACAACCCGAATTTTTTGAACGGAAAACGATAAGTCGCTCTCAGGTTAAGGCGATGTTCCCGACCGAATTGTCCTCTCGAATTTCGCGCTTGAATATAAAAGTAAAACGGCTGGAAAGACAAAGATTTATTCGGCTTATAAACGAATCCGATGGCGTATCTTCCGTCGTTCAAGCGCGTAACATTTTTGCCGAAGCGCATTGCCAAAGCAGTATAAAAATCGAAC
>JAIVJJ010000267.1 GCA_020200095.1 Acidobacteriota bacterium
CTGGTTAAGCACAACGAGCTTCCCATTGTCACGGTAAATATGGCTTTCAAAACCGGCACGACGGCTGACCCGCGCGGTTTGAGCGGGCTGGCTGCCACGACTTCCGCGCTGCTCGACGACGGCACGAAAACGCGCTCGGCGGTGGACATTGCCAACGAAGTTCAATCCATCGGCGCGCAACTTTCCACGCTTTCCGACGATGATTATTCAGGCGTGAGAATGCTGACGCTGACGAAACATCTGGACAAAGCGCTGGACATTTACGCGGACGTGATTCAAAACGCCGAATTTCCCGAAACGGAAGTTGAGACTTATCGCAACCGGACGCTCGTTTCGCTCAAACAACGACGCGATAACGCGAACATTGTGGCTAATATCGTTTACAACCGAGTTTTATACGGCGATGCGCATCCTTATGGCGTTACTATTAACGAGGCTTCCGCCAAAGCGATGAAGCGCGACGATTTGAAAAAGTATTATTCGACTTATTATCGTCCGAATAACGCGGTTTTGATTGTCGTCGGCGACGCGGATTTGAAAACGCTGACGCCAAAGCTCGAAGCAAAATTCAAGGATTGGAAACCGAGCGAAGTTTCGCCAATGTCTTTGCCGGACGCGCCGACGCGCGATAAAGCGATGATTTACGTGGTTGACAAACCGGGCGCGGCGCAATCGGTTATCACTATCGGACAAATCGGCGTCGAACGCAATTCACCCGATTATTTCCCGCTTCAAGTGATGAACTCTATTCTCGGCAGCAGCTTTACTTCGCGCATCAATATGAACTTGCGCGAAGACAAAGGCTACACTTACGGAGCGCGTTCGGGCTTCTCGTTCCGGCACGGCGCGGGACCGTTTTCGGCTTCGGCGGGCGTGCAAACCGCCGTTACGAAAGAATCAGTGATGGAGTTCTTGAAAGAACTCAGAGGCATTCGCGGGGAAATTCCCGTCACGCCGGCGGAACTCGAATACAACAAGCAAAGTTTGATTAGAAGTTTGCCGAGAAGTTTTGAAACGGTTGACCAAATCGCCGGACCAAACTGGCAATTGTCATTGTCGGCGACAGAAAAACGATTGAACCCGGACTTAAACAAATTGAAGGTTTGGGCAGTTCGATAGTTTATCTTGACGCGGAAGGCAATCCGATTAGATAGTGAATAACTAAAAGTGAAAAGTGAAAAAGGTAAGGTTTATCGCCTTACCTTTTTTATTGTGAAATTTCAGAAAACTTTAAATTTTTATTTTTTTGAATAAATCTCCGCTTAATCGGATACGTTAGTATGAGTAGCAATGATGGACGACGCGAGCGTAATTGAAAAATGCAGAAAAGACGACAAGGAAGCATTTCGTTTTTTAGTTGAAGGCTATCAAAAACAAGCACTCGCTCACGCTGTCGCCATTCTCGGAAATCGGGAAGATGCGCTTGACGCAGTACAAGAAGCGTTTATAGACGCTTTTCAGGCAATCAAACGTTTTGACACGGCGCGACGATTTTATCCTTGGTTTTATATTTTGCTTCGCAATCGTTGTTTCAAAATGACGGCGAAAAAAAGACCGGCGGACAATGTTGAAGAAGCTGAAATTCTTGCGCCGCAATCAGATTTATCACGCGAAGAATTATTTGGGTTAGAATCGGCGTTGCTCGCGCTTTCAAACGAAGACCGCGAATTGATTACACTGAAATATCTCGACGGTCTCTCTTACGAAGAACTGAGCGAGCGTCTGAAAATTCCGCGCGGAACTGTTATGAGCCGACTTTATTACGTTCGCAAACAACTGCAAGCGAAGTTAACCGGAAAATTTCATTGAGAGAATGATAATTATGAACATGATAAATTGCGAAAATGCGATGTTGGTAATGTTGGCTGTGATGGATGGAGAAGAACCTCTTCTTTCTTCTGAACAAACAACGGCGCATTTGGCGCGGTGCAAAAATTGCCGACAGGAATTTGGGCAAATGCAAAATACTGCCAACTTGTTGAATAAACAAAAACGCCGCGAGCAGGACATTGATTTGTGGGCGTCAATCGAAAAAAGAATCGGCGCACAATCCGAAACCGCTTCGTTAATCGGTTGGAAACCGTTTCTTCTACTCGGCGTATTTCTTGTCGCTTACAAATTGTTGGAGATGATACCGGAACGCGACTTTGGTTTGTTGTTCAAGTTCGTGCCGTTAATTTTCGTTGTCGTTTTATTCGGTTTTTTCAAAGAAAATCCGTTCAAGATTAACACCGAACTCAGTTTGGAAAGGTAAAATATGAATACGAGTGAATCGCAAAATTATACAATTCTCGGGCAAAAATACGCTTACGCGACTGTTTCGCTGTTGCTCGGCATTTTTTGTTTCGTCAATCTTGCCGGAATGGAAAAAGCGATTCTGGCAATCCTTTTCGGTTGGCTGGCGTTGCGGAAAAGTCCCGCGCCGGCGCTGAAGGAACATCGCATCTGGGCGAAAACCGGTATGATTTTAGGCTCGCTGGTGCTGATTATTGTGCCGACTATAATCATCTTAAACTTTGACCGGCTTCGTGAATTCATCGAAGTTTTATCGAAAATGAGTAGTGGAAAATAAAGCTGAAGTAAAAGGAAAAACCTATGAAAAATTTAATTCGTCATTTGGCTGCCGCGCTTACTTTTTTAATCGTTTTGTCATTGCCGATTTTCGCGCAAAGTAATTCTACCGTTGAAGGAAGGTGGTTCAGCACACTTGAATTTAACGGCATTAAACTGCGTCTTGTTTTGAAAGTTTCAAAATCCTCTGATGGTTTCACCGCGAAACTCGACAGCATTGACCAGGGCGCAAATGATTTGGAGATTAACGCAATCAATCAACAAGGCAAAGCGGTTCGTTTTGAAGCGAAAAAATACGGTATGAGCTATGAAGGGACGCTCAACGAAAAAGGCGACGAGATTAGCGGAACTTTTAAGCAACGCGCGGATTCGTATCCTTTGATTTTCAAACGCACCGCCGAAGCTACAAAAGTCAGCCGCCCGCAAGACCCGCAAAAACCTTATCCCTATAATGAAGAAGAAGTCTTTTATGAAAACAAAAAGGATGCAGTTAAATTAGCCGGAACGCTGACTTTTCCGCGCGATAACAAACCGCATCCGGCGGTGATTTTGATTACCGGGAGCGGCTCGCAGGACCGAAACGAAACCGTCATGGGACATCGCCCGTTTCTTGTTTTGGCTGATTATTTAACCAGACGCGGAATCGTCGTTTTGCGCGTGGACGATAGAGGAATCGGCGGTTCTTCGGCAGGTTTATTGACAGCGACAAGCGAAAACTTTGCTCACGACGTTTTAGCGGGAATCGAATATCTAAAAAGCCGGAAGGAAATCGATCCGAAACAAATCGGACTCGTCGGTCACAGCGAAGGCGGAATGATTGCGCCGATGGTTGCGTCGCGCTCGAAAGACGTGGCATTTATTGTTTTAATGGCTGGGTTGGGACAAACCGGTGAAGATGTGATTTATACGCAAACCGCGCTGCTGCAAAAAGCGGGCGGAGCGCCGCCGGAAATTACGACACAAACCGTCGCCGCTCTGAAAAACATCTACGCGATTTTGAAAGCCGAACCCGATAACAAGATCGCCGAACAAAAAATCCGCGAATCTTTAGCCAAACAACAAGGCGCGATGAACGAAGAACGGCGAAAAGCGTTCGCGCCCGTCAAAGCATTGCTCGAAAGCCAAATTCCGATGAGTTTGTCGGCGTGGTTTCGTTATTTTATCGCTTACGACCCGCGCCCGATGCTTGAAAAAGTGAAAATTCCCGTTCTCGCCATCAACGGCGAAAATGATTTGCAAGCTGCGCCGAAAGAAAATCTGGCTTTGATTGAAGCGGCTTTAAGGAAAGGCGGAAATAAGGACTTTACGATTAAATCTTTCCCGAAACTAAATCATTTGTTCCAGACGAGCGGGACGGGTTCACTCGACGAGCACGACAAAATCGAGGAAACAATCGCGCCCCTAGTACTGAAAACGATTGCCCATTGGATTTTGAAACGAACGGAGAAGAAATAATTTCAAAGAAATTTTAGACCTGACCGGCTTTTATTTGCCGCCTATAAAAAGCGGAAAGTGATCCGCCCGTAATCAAAAAAGGACGCGAAGATTTTGATAACTTCGCGTCCCTTTTATTTTTAACTCGCCATCACTTGAATTTGTTCGGAAACAAGCGGTTCATAGCCGAAATGTTTATAACCCGCGCCGGTTACGATTCTACCGCGCGGCGTTCGGTTTAAAAAGCCGATTTGAATCAAATATGGTTCGATGACTTCTTCAATCGATTCGCGGTCTTCGCTGATTGACGCGGCGATTGTTCCGACACCGACCGGACCGCCGTCAAATTTTTCTATAATTGACAAAAGTAGTTTTCGGTCAACTTCGTCCAAGCCGAAACGGTCAACTTCCATTTCGTCGAGCCCCCGTTGCGCGAGTGCGCCGGTAATACGTCCGTCGCCTAAAACTTCTGCATAATCACGAACACGGCGAAGAAGTCGATTGGCAATACGCGGTGTTCCGCGAGCGCGTTTAGCAAGTTCGTCTGCGCCGCTTGATTCAATCTCAACACCCAAAATCTCTGCCGAACGATGAATAATAATTTCTAAATCCTTTTTAGGATAAAAGTCTAAATGGTTGACAATGCCGAAACGACCACGCAAAGGCGCGGAAATCATTCCCGCTCGCGTCGTCGCGCCGACTAATGTAAATTTCGGAAGCTCAATCTTTATCGAACGCGCCGCTGTGCCTTCGCCAATCATCAAATCAAGATTGTAATCTTCCATCGCGGGATACAGAATCTCTTCAATCTGCGGACGAAGACGATGTATTTCGTCAATAAAAAGCACGTCGCCTTCTTCAAGATTCGTTAAAATTCCTGCTAAATCGCCTGATTTTTCAACTGCCGGTGCGCCAATGCTTTTTAAGTTTGCGCCGAGTTCATTGGCAATAATCATTGCCAAACTTGTTTTACCAAGTCCCGGCGGTCCGAACAAAAGAACATGGTCGAGCGCTTCACCACGTCTGAGCGCAGCTTTCAAAAAAATTCGCAGATTGTTGACAATCTTCGTTTGCCCGATATATTCGTCTAATTTTTTCGGACGCAAACTTAATTCTGCCGAAACATCTTCGAGCGTGGCTTGCCCGACAACTAAACCGCTTTGCCTAACAGAACTTTCAACTAATTCTAAAGCCATTCGTAAACCCCTTTTTGTTTTTGTTTGAAATTCTATTTTACTATTTACAAAATTTTGTTTCAACAATGAAACAAATGATGCAAAAAAATATAAAATTATTGGTTACGCCGCAAGTTTCAATTCAACTTGCGAACGCTCTTCTAATTCTACATTTTGTCTTGGCGCACTTTGCTCTTTAGATTCGACAAGCAAAGGCTTGCTGAGCTTTCCGACTAACCAACGGCGATAAACTTCCGCTTCTTCAAGTTTTCCAGTCCAACGAGCGCGGTCGAGCATTGTCAACGCCATTTCAAGCGTATGATGCTGTCCGGCGCGGTCTTGATTATTGGCAAAATAGCGGTATGATTCTTCTAAATTTCTAACGCTTCGGTGCGCGGTCATTACATCTTTAAAGCCAAGTTTTCCCTGAAAATGCTTGGAATAAATGTTCATCGGATGCGCCGTTGACGTATAAAGGTCGAAATAATTATTAATCAAACCTTCCCGCTGCAAAACCGAACCGACATAACTCGGCTTCGCGCCGGAAATTGCCGCTATCGTTTCGATTTCGGTCATACCGGAATTGAACAGCGACAAAATCATATCCTTTTTGCTCTGAGTTGTTTCCTGTTCTTCCATTTCAAATAAATTTCCGTTCGTAATTTCAGTCATTTTCTTTTACCTCTCTTTCGTGTTTATTTTGATGTTTCATCGGTGAAACAAGTTGCCTAGAGAAACAAAGAATTTTACTAAATTTCTATAAATAACTCGTTTAATACCAACATTTTGCAGGCGACACAAATTTACTCCCTTGTCTTTAAAAATCGGAAGTTATAAGGTTAAAAATAACGAAAAGGGGACGGGTTAAAATGGCAAATTTGAAGATGGTTTTTGATAAAAATAGGGCAAAGGAAATAATCGAAAAAGGCAGACGCGCAAAATGGTGGCAGCGAAAAGGTTCGAAGTCGAGAGGGTTTCAATACTTTGATGCAAGCGGAAAGGAAGTTAAAGACGCACAAAGTTTGGAGCGCATAAAATCTCTGGTAATTCCCCCAGCTTGGAAATTTGTGCGAATTTCACCTTCTGCAAACAGCAATTTACAAGCCGTCGGAATGGATACGACCGGGCGCGTGCAGTATCTTTACCATTCAAAATTTAGAGCAAAACAGGAACAGAAGAAATTTCAAAAAATCGAAAAATTCGGCGAACATCTGCCGAAATTAAGAAAAATAACCAACGAACATTTGCAGTTGGAAGGTTTTCCGCGCGAGAAGGTTTTAGCCGTGATGATGCGGCTTATCAATTCGCTTTACATTCGTCTTGGCACGGAAAAAAGCGTCAAACATTATAAAACTTACGGCATTACAACTCTGCAAAATCGGCATCTTAAAATCAATAAAAAAGGCGAGCTTATTTTTAGTTTTGTCGGCAAACATCACATCAAACATCGAAAAGTTTTGGTTGATGAAGAACTTGCAAGTATTATGCAAGATTTGAAAGCAATCGGCGGCGCGCGAAAATTATTTAATTATCTGGACGAAAACGGCAAACCGCATCCTATAAAACCGAAAGATATTAACGAATATTTAAAGATGGTAACGGCGCCGGAATTTTCCGCAAAAGATTTCCGCACCTGGGGCGGAACGTTGCTTGCGGCATTGGAACTTGCGGAAATCGGCTGCTGCAATGATGAAAAACTTGTCAAGAAAAACATCGTCAGCGCAGTGAGAAAAGTTGCTGAACAACTTGGCAACACGCCCACGGTTTGCCGCAGTTCTTATATTCACCCAACGATCTTAAAATCGTACGAATCGGGCGTAACAATCGGTCAATTTACCAATGGAAAGCAACGCAAAATCAAACGGATAAACGCAGAATTTGAGCCTGAAGAAGAGGCTTTATTGACACTTTTTCAAGCAAAAAATTAAACCGAATAATTGAAAAGGAAAAGTTTCGTCTGAGCGCGGGCGAGTCGTCTTTGCTCATGACTATTTCACCACACCGCGTTTGGAAGTTTCAATAAAATTAACAAGCAAATCAACCTCGGCGCAATCTCTAATGTCCTCTTTGATTTTTTCCAACGCCTGCGATGTATTTAATTTTGAGGAAAGCAAAAGATGATAAGCGTGATGAAGTTTTTCGATTGTTTCCTTTGCATAACCACGCCGCTTTAGTCCCAAACGATTTAAGCCATAGCATTTCGCGTGATTTCCCTGACTTATCGCAAACGGCAGCGCGTCTTTCACAATCACGGAATAACCGCCGACAAATGCTTCTAAACCAATTCGACAAAATTGGTGAACACCGGAATAAGCTCCGATATTTGCTCTATCGGCAATTTCGACGTGACCGGCGAGCGTTGCGGCATTTGCCATTATTACTTCGTTTCCGATTTGGCAATCGTGTGCGATGTGTGCTTGCGCCATCAGTAAATTATCGTCGCCGATTTTAGTCAAACCGCCGCCGCCTGTTGTGCCGCGATGAACGGTTACAAATTCTCGGATTTGATTGCGCTTGCCGATTTCCGTAGCCGTTGCCTCGCCTTTGTATTTTAAGTCTTGTGGGGCAAGCCCGATTGAAACAAAAGGAAAAATTTTCGTTTCGTCGCCGATTTCAGTTTTACCGTCAATGACAACGTGCGATTCGAGACGGACATTTTCGCCTAAAATGACTTCGTTGCCGATGGTAGAATAAGCGCCGATATAACAATTTTTACCGATTTTTGCTTGTGGGCTGACAATTGCGCTTTCATGAATGAAAGAAGGCATATAAAGCGATTAGCGGTTTTCAGAATTCTCAATTTTAACGTCAACGGGGCTTTCATTTATAACAACATCGCCAGGCTCTTTGTCGTCTGTCTTTCTCAAAATAAGCCAGGTGAAAATTGCTACAACAATGACTGCCAAAATTGGTGAAATCGCTCCGCCAACAATTGAAGCAATAAAGCCGTAGATGCCGTATTGTCGTTTCTTTTTTCTAATACCCAGAATTAGCGGTATTAATCCTAATAAAATGCCTATTACTATTCCGATTAAAGCAAGATACATTATCGCTTCGGTATAGGTTAATGTAATTTGTTCCATACTATTTTGCCTCTTTTGATTCGCGTTCGCCGACAATACACATAATTTCGGCTTCGGCGGTAATTTTTCCGTCAACTTTAGCTTCACCGCGCATTTTCTGCACCTTAGTTCCAACTCTTAAAGCCGTAACTTCCAAAAAAAGCGTATCGCCCGGCACGACCGGACGGCGAAAACGCGCTTTTTCGATACCGCTAAAAAACGGAATTTTGTTGGCGCGGTCTTCCATTTCTCGAAGCGCTAAAATTGCTCCGACCTGCGCGAGCGCCTCAATAATCAAAACGCCCGGCATAACGGGCGCATCAGGAAAATGTCCTTGAAAAAAATATTCGTTGAAAGTTACCTGTTTGATACCGACGATTTTTTGTCGCGGCACAAGTTCGACAATTTTATCAACGAAAAGAAACGGATAGCGGTGCGGCAGAATTTCTTGAATTGCGCGTGAATCAAGAATAGTCATATTTGGAAGATAGAAGACAGTAGACAGAATATAGAAGCCAGAAGTCAGAATCCAGCAATATTTCTACTGAATTCTGACTTCTTACTTTTGGAATTTCTGTTTTATTAAGGCTTTGCAATAGAAGCCGTTGTCGCCGGGCGCGCATTATAGAATGTAATAAATTCTTTTGTTACATCCGCCTTGTCATCGCCAACCGCCAGAATAATTCCGGCTTGATCTAACTTGGCGGCGTCCAAAATCATTGAATAGCCTCTCGATTTGGCAAAATCCTGCATTGCTTTAGCGATGTCCTGCAAAACCGGACTCAGAAGCGCCTGTTGACGGCGTTCAAAACGAGCTTTGGCGTCTTCCTGTTTAAATTTCAAATCACGCTGCAATTTCTCGGCTTGTTCAACCTTTAAATTAGCTGATTTTTCGTCAATCGGAACTTTGCGGTCAGCCACTTGTCGGCGAAATGCGTCGATGTCCTTCGCCAAAGTCTGAAGGTCCGTGTTCATCTTCTGCAATTCGGCATCAACCGGTTTAAATTCGGTTTCAAGCGTATTCATTGCACTAACATATTTACTGATACCTGCTTTATCATCAAAAGCGGCGGTATTAATAATAACTATTTTCCCCGTGCCTGCCGCCGTTGCGCCGGTTTGGGCAAAAGAGGATGTTGAAAAAAGTGCCGCAAAAAATAGACTGGCGGCAATCAAACGAAATGTTTTCATTTTTTTATAATACTCCTTAAACTTTAGAAAAGGGATTTATCATTTATTATGATTATCCTTTTGAAACTGTTTTACTCAAAATTGTTGCTTGTAATTTTTCAGCGGCAAAAGAATAATAATTAATAGTTTTCGACTTTTGCCTTTTTACTTTCGCCTTAAAAAGTTCTTCCGACCGTAAAGCGAAAACCGCTTCTTTTTCCGGGTATAAACAATCCCGGAACTTCTTCGGTGAACCCTAGTTTAGCATTCGGGTTATAGAAATAAATCAAACGAAACGGCACGTTTACAACCGGCACCTGCACGCGAAGTTCCATACCGATGCTTGAGCGCAAATTGCCGAACTTATTAAAAGCGGCATTATCAACATCCAAAAGGGAATTTGTTTGCGCTTCGCCGCGTATAAATGCTTGTCGAATGCCTTCAGGAAGGCTTGTCGGACAACCAAATCTGTTGCCACGACAGAAATTACGTATAAATTCGTCTCTGGTAACCACGTGATTTTCACGCAACAGTAAACCTCCAAGACTGCTTTCTAAATCAGCATTGTTACGCAAAGCAAGAGCTGTTAATGTTCCTGCTCCGACGAATCTGTCATCCGCAAAAAAGTTGCTGTTAATAGTTTGCGAACCGGTTTTTCGTAAATTAAAAACTGTTCCGATATCGGCAAAGGCAGCTAAACTAACAGGTCCAAATACTGGAATGCGATATTCAAAATTTCCTAAAAGCTGCGTATCGCCGCCGATAAATTGAAAGTCTCTAGATATCTGTGCCGAATTTGCGCCGCCTGTGCCAGTAAAAGTTCCAAGTGTAGCCAAATCGGCAGCTAAGTCGCTATTAATGCCAGGAACCGGCGTCGCAGTTCCGCTTATATTACTTGCAATAACGACGTTTCGGGTGGTTACAAATCCGTTATAAGGCGCAATCGGAGTGATTTGCCGCCTGTCATAACCGCGAATATCTTGCTCAGTTCCCAAGCGATAACGCTCATAAAAGGGAACTCCGCCGACAAATGCCAGCGAATCAGCGTTTCTAATCTTGTCAGTTATCCCATAACTACCAACTGTTCCCGCCTGCAAACGAAAACCGAACACTTCTGCGTTAGGAGATTTTTTACGTCTGACCGGAATAAAATTTGTGTAGGAAATGCTCGGTTGATAAGTTCTCACATCACCGCCTAAACCGGAAAAAGCAAAAGAAGCGGCAATCTGAGTGCCGCGCAGCGTATCAATACCGTTAGCAGTTGGCTGGCGCGTATCATAAACAAAAGAAGGCGTAATACGGCTGGTAGTAATATTGGGCGTCGTGAAAATTTGCCTGATGGCGAGCGTCGGGTCACTATTAGCTTCCGGTTCGGTAAGACTGGTTGCTGTAAATTGATAAGTTAGTCCAAGCCGCGAAAATTGAGTAAATCTGCGTTTTTTAAAGAAAAGCTCGGAAAGCGGCGCGGTCGCAAAGACAGATGCTCCATACGTATTTTGCGTAAACAGATTACCTTCATCCGCAGTTATCGTTCCAAAAGGATTTAACGCGTCATTAATCGCTCCAGGATTTTGCGAAAGAAAAGTTCCTGTTCCGAAATCTTTATAACTGCTGGCAAATATCGAAAAGCCGACTGAAATCGGTCTGTCGCGAAAATAAGGTTCTTGAAAGGTAAACTGCAAACTTCGCTGACGGTTGCCAAAGCCAAGTTGGAAGGAAAGAATCTCACCGCGTCCCAAAAGATTATTGGTCGAATACTCCAAACCGAAAAATGAACCGCCGATACCGGAAAGACCACCATTAAAAGAAATTTGCTGTCTGCCTTTTTCTTTGACTTTGACGATTGTATCTACTTCGCCCTGTTCTTCATCGGTGCGAACCTCGACATCTTGGTCTTTATCAACCGGATCGAAATACTGTGTTTGATTTATTCTTAAAACAGAATTTTCAAGCGCGATTTGATTGTAGATGTCGCCTTCATTAATCAGAAACTCACGCCGCAGAACTCTGTCTCGAGTAAAAGTATTGCCAGTAAATTCCAGGCGGCGCAATCTAAACTGTTTGCCTTCTTCAATTGTAATTGTTACGTCAACAATGCCCTCATTCGGATTAGCGGGATTATCCTTAAATTCCGGGTTAAATTCGGCGTCGTAAAGCACAAAGCCTTGCGAGCCGTAAACTTTTTTCAAATCTTCATAGACGGCATCCTGCAGGCGTTTTCCGTTGGCAATCTCGCCTTTCTTCAAACCGACATAACCTAAAATCTGCTGTTCAGAGAAAATCGAATTTCCTTCCACCTTTAGCTCGCCAACGCGGAAAATCTTGCCTTCCGTAACGGGAACAATAATTTTCAATGTATCGTCCTTTGAACTCAAAAGCGGAAGCGGAAGCGTAATTAAAGGAATAAAATCCGTCCGCTTCACACCGAGTCCGACGACTTGCGGCTCACCGATGCGTGCCTGAAAATAGCCTTTTGAGTGCATATACGACAATACATTTTTGCGTAAATCGTACTGCAGCTTTCTCAAATCGAGGATATCCTGCCCTTGAAAGCGCGAAATAAGACTGGTTTCTCTAACAAGTTTTAGTTGAGCGCGCAATTCGCCGTCTTTAAAGATCTCATTGCCTTCAAATTCTATATCAACAATGCGAGAACGGTTTCCTTGGTCAACATCGAAGGTTACCGCAACCGAAGTTGCCGAAACTTCTTCTTGATTAACAGTAACTTTAGCGTTCGGGTAACCTTTACTGGCGAGCAACTCACGGATAACACGGATTCCCTTTTGACTATTAACCGGGTCAAAAGTTGCTTCTTTGGAAATGCCGACGCGCTGTTCGCGGAAAGCCTTCAAAACGTCGGATTCGGGAACAGCTTTTAAGCCGACAAACTGCAAATCACGAATAATCGGCAGTTCGCTAACCTCGAAAACGACTTTCACTCCTCCGCGAACGCCTGGTTCGGTCGAAACTTTAGATTTAATTTTATCAAAAAAATTGAGTGACAGAAGCTCTCTTAAATCGCGTTCGAGCTGCTCCTGATTGAAAACATCGCCCGCGCGGGTTTTGATGTAGTAAAACAAATCTTCGTCGCGCAGGCGACGATTGCCTTGAATGTCCACCTCTTCGACCAATTG
>JAIVJJ010000028.1:0-18595 GCA_020200095.1 Acidobacteriota bacterium
CTATATTACATAAATAAAAACTGAAAGGTAAACAAATGGCGAAACATACTATCACATTAATTCCCGGCGACGGCATCGGACCGGAAATCGTCGCGGCAACCGTAAGAATAATCGAGGCTTCGGGCATTGACGTTGAATGGGAAACGCAAATTTTGGGCGCGCATGCATTGGAGAAACTCGGCACAACACTACCGGAAGCGGCAACCGATTCAATTAAAAAAAATAAAGTCGCGCTCAAAGGACCGCTAACGACGCCGATTGGAAAGGGTTTTACGAGCGTCAATGTCGGACTTCGCAAGGCGCTCGACCTTTACGCAAATGTCCGACCGATTCGCGCTTTGCCGAATATTCCGTGCAAATATCCAGATTTAGATATTGTCATTGTCCGCGAAAACACCGAAGATTTATACGCAGGACTTGAACACACGGTCGTGCCGGGCGTCGTTGAAAGCATCAAAATTATTACTGCTAAAGCCTCGACGCGCATTTCGCGCTACGCTTTTGAATTTGCCAAACGCGAAGGACGCCGGAAAGTAACGGCGGTTCATAAAGCGAATATTATGAAACTCTCGGACGGGCTTTTTCTCGAATGTTTTTATAATGTGGCAAAAGAATTTCCCAAAATCGAAGCTGACGATAAAATTATTGACAATTGTTGTATGCAATTGGTGATGAATCCCCAGCAATTTGACGTGATGGTAATGGAAAATCTTTACGGTGACATTGTGTCGGATTTGTGCGCCGGTTTGATTGGCGGTTTGGGACTTGCGCCGGGCGCAAACATCGGCGAAATCGGCGCGGTTTTTGAAGCGGTTCACGGTTCTGCGCCGGACATTGCCGGTCAAGGCGTGGCGAATCCGACGGCGCTTTTGATGTCGGGAATTTTGATGCTGCGTCATATTGGTGAGCGAGACGCGGCGGACAGAACCGAGAAAGCGATGCTTGATGTTTTTGCCGAAGGAACAACGATTACGAAAGACTTAGGCGGAACGGCAAAAACGGCAGACTTTGCCAATGCCATTATTGATAAATTAAAGCAGTAGGAAATTAACCGTGAATTACAATAATTGCACGAATAATATAAAAAGGAATTGATTAAGGATTGGCGCAATGTGCGTTTGTTTATTTAATGTAAAAGGCTGTTGATGAGCTTGTTTTCGAGTTATAATCCCGGATCAAACTTATTTCTGCGTGGAGGGCTTATGATGTCAAATTTACGTCTAATGACAGTGTCGGCTGCATCAGGCGCCTTGCTCTGCGGCTTTGTCGGAGCTATTGCCGCTAGAGGCACGAACGTTTTGCTGCCTGGATTAGGATTAGTTATCGCCGGACCGATCGTCGCCGGATTAACAGGTCTGGTTTTGGGTTCTATGCTCGGATTATTTGTAGCTGCAATAGTTATTCTTACACGCCGTAAACCTTATCCGTGAACCTCAGCTTTTTATCATTTCTTATTTGTGCCATTCGTGTAATTAGCGGGTGATTTTTTGTGTTTGTGACTAAACTTTTATGAAAGTTGAAAGCATTTGGGACAAGCCGCAATCGCACGGCGAAATCTTAAAGAAAATTTGGAAGCATCTTGATTTAGGCGTTTTAGAGCGCGAACATCCGTTTCACACGCCGGTGCTCGGAACAGTTGCCGGCGGCTGCACGCCGAGTTTGCGGGTTGTCGTTCTTCGTCGTTTTTGGCGCAGACCGCCCGCTTTAGCTTTTCACACGCATTTCAGCGCGCCGAAAATCAAAGAAATTCAATCAAATCCAAACATCTCTTTTGCTTTTTATCATCCGCAAAAAAAATTCCAACTCCGCGTCAAAGGCAAGGCAACAATTCACACCGACGGCGACGAACTTCATGAAGAACAATGGCTAGCGACGGAATTTTTCTCGCGTCGCTGCTACGTCGGCGAAGCGCCTTCGCAGATTTCAAAAAAAGCCGTTTCCGGTTTGCCCGAAGAAATCGTTGACCGCGCTCCGAATAAAGAAGAATCCGAAGCCGGAAAAGCTAATTTTGTCGTCGTTTCTTCAACAATTGATTCGATTGATTGTTTAGAATTGGACGTAAAGGGAAATCGCCGCTCGCTTTTCACGTGGAAGGAAAACGGCGAATTCGCAACCGATTGGCTCACGCCGTAGTCTAATACGGAAACGTCGTCAAGATGATGACGTTTCTAAATCTCATCAAAAAAATTTCATAAAAACTAGAAAAAATGCTTGCGTATAACGCTGCGTAATAGTTTAGGCTTATTTTGTGTTGAGGAAAAACCTGATGAATTCAACGGAAAATATGTGGCAGATACGCGAATTTGCGCGACGGGCGAAAGTTACCGCGCGGACTGCTTCATCATTATGACCGACTCGGTTTGCTTAAGCCGAACCGTTACACAAACAGCGGTTTCCGTCTTTACGGCGAGCGTGAATTTGCTCGCTTGCAGCAGATTTTAACTTTGAAATTCATCGGCTTTTCGCTTAAACAAATTAAGGAAATTCTCAATCAGCGAGAGTTTGATTTAGCCGAAACTTTGCATCTGCAGCGCCGCGTTATCGAAGCGCAGCGCAATCAGTTAAATCTTGCGCTCGAAGCAATTAATCGTGCCGAAAATTTGTTCAAGCAAAACGGCGCGATTGATTGGGAATCTTTCCAAAAAATAATCGAGGTGATAAATATGGAACAAAATATCGAATGGACGAAAAAGTATTACTCGGAAGCAGCGCAAGCGAAAATAGAAGAACGCAAAAATTTGTGGTCGCAGGAATTGCAAGAAAGAGTTTCGCGCGAGTGGAACGAATTAACCAAAGACATTGAAGTGGCTATCACCGACGGCACAAAGCCAACCGATGAACTAGCGCAAAAACTGGCGGCGCGTTGGAGCGGGCTGGTGCAGGAATTTACGGGTGGCGACGCGGAAATACAATCCGGCTTAAATCGAATGTATGCCGACGAAGCCAACTGGCAAACCGATTGGCAAAAGCCGTTTAGCAACGAAGTTCAAGATTTTATTTTCGCGGCGATGAAAAATAATGCTGGAAGGTAAAATCCGAATATCGAAAAGGTTAAACAGACCGGCAGCAAAATTTGTTTAACCTTTTACTATTTCAGGCACGCCATTTTTATTTCTTACAACGCCGAAAGACGTTTGAACCTCAAAGGAAATGAACCAAAAACGGTTCGATTTAACTTTGGTCAACGATAAAGAGAAATTATGCGAAAAACAATTTTAGCCTTTATTTTAACGCTTGTTGCGGCAAGTTTTCTGCAAGCGCAAACAAATCAAAAAGTCACTGTCCAAATAAATCAGCAAAAAACGATTACCAAAAATAAATTGACAATAAAATTCGTTTCTCTCGTCGAAGATTCGCGCTGCCCGACCGATACAAATTGCATTTGGGCAGGCAACGCCAAAATAACAATTAAAGTTAGTAACGCAAAAGCTGCAGCCAAAACCTTTGAGTTAAACACAAATTCAAAACCGCAAAGCGTTTCCTACGCAGGCTATGAAATCAAATTAGCCGACCTTAACCCGAAACCGGCAACCAACATCAGAATCAATCGCAACGGTTACACGGCAACTTTTGTCGTCAGAAAATTGGCAAATACAAAGTGATTTGGAAATTGTGGATGAGACTCTAATGAGATTTCTTTTCGACAATAATTGTTAAACCGCGTGACCAAATCTCAACAAAATCTTCTATACCAAATTCACGTTCGCCAATTTCAGGGTCAAGAACGAATATCTTTTCTTTTGAGATTTTATAAACAACAACTGCGTGAGAATAGTTTGCATCTTCAAAAACTCTTATAAAAACAATCGGAGTTATATCTTGCGAAACTAAATCTTCTAGCTCTTCAAAAATCAGGTTGGCTTTGTAAGCATCGAAGCCACATTGAACAGCGGCGGTTACTGCATTCGACGAACTTGTTCCTGTTTCATCACACTTGCACAAACTTCTGAGTTCCGCTTCAGATTTTTCGACACTTAATGCGGTTAAAACCATTTTGAGACAAGTTGGAACACAAGAAAACTCATAAGTTTGGGAGAAGTGAGGAGGTTTAGGCAATACTAAAAACCTCCTTTGCTTTCTTTTTCCCTTTTTTAAGTAACTCGTTAAAAGAAATTTTCATTTTTACTTTTCCTGTTCTCACATCAACAAAGGCATCTTCCAACCAAATTGGTTCATATTTGGGATAAGTTAAAGCAATCGGAACGCGCCACCGATTTTTTTCCAATTTTGGTTTCAATACGGAAAAGCGGTCGGGGAAACCATAGTACTGTAATAAGCCTTCAACTATCCCAATCGCAGATTTATCATCAATTTCTGCTAACGGCTCATCAAACAAATTAATTAAGAAGCTAGGTTCGTCTTTTCGCAAAGTATTTTTGTATTGATCTAGTTTTTGTTTGTTTTTAGAGAGTCTTTCAGCATCAGAATACTTTTCAAACCGATGAGAAACTTGATAATCAAAAATATTCAATCGAAGACTCGGAATTGTTTCATTTTCCTTAAATTTTTGAACAACACCAGGATTTGCAATCGAGGCTTTTTCCATTTTGAAAGACATTTTCCCGATTGGAAAAAATTTCCCCAAAACTAGTAAGTCTTCATTAAACTCAAAAGAAAATTCTCTTTTTTGAGAGGTCAAATGATTTTGCAAATCACTTTTATTCAGTTTGTAATTGAAAACCGTTATTGAGTCTCCTAAGGGTGCAGAAAACTCTCCTTCAGTTAAACCACGAAACAAAATTTCTATTTGTCTGACATCATTCGGAGAAATTTCTTTTGGCACATCGAACTTTATCTTAAATAAGAATTCAATAAATCCTAACTTGCGAAACAATTTTGCTTGATGAATAACTTGCTTTTTTACCTCCGAAGATATTTCGGCAAAACTAAAATTGAATGGTGGAATATCCGCGTCCTTGATATGAAGCGAACATTTTTTAACTTCACTAGTTAAAAGGAAAAATCTAGTGTAAGAAATTTCTTCTTCAACGCTGTTATTGAAAGGTCGAACTGCGAATTCTTTAACTTGAAGTTCTAAATTCTTCTCTTCTAAAATAATTTCTAGTTTGGGAAATAATTTTTCAGGATAGTTTTGAAGGTATGTAAATTTTCCTTCCTCTCGCATAGAAAACATTTGAACAGGAAAAAAAATATCGCCCACTGACATTTGTCCGCGAAAATTAACAAACGGCTGCAAACTTGTAGATTTAGTCTTTTGTTCAAAATTACGAGTTAAAGAAGAGAAGTCGCTTGATGCCAAACTTGCTTGCATTTGTGGAGAAATTGTTTCCAAAGTCATTATTTGCATATTGCTATTTTACTTTTTTTGTTTACTTTTCGCCATTAATTCTTTAATCTCTTCCGCTTGGTCTAGAACTTTTGCCACCGGATTTAAGTTACCGCCTTTAATTAAACTTTCAGAAACGAATTTGTCAGATACATCAAAACAATCAGTAGGATAAAATACGGAATTAAAACTGCCGCGCCCGCATAATCTTTGGCGACGCGCTGCCCGAAAAAAAGCCCGACGATTGATGCCGCGCCGAGAATTGAGGCGTAAAATATCAAACGGAGCGAACCCGTAACCAGAAAATAGACGATTCCGACGGCGCTCAAAAATCCGGTCGCTATTTCCATTACGGTAATGGTTGCAAGCATTGGCGGAACCATCCCGCGCAAAAACGTCTTGGAGAAATGTCCAGTTAGCCATTCGAGGTTGCCTCGCCAATCGAACACTTTATCGAGTCCCGATTGAACGAAAAGGATGCTTACCAGCAATGCGCCGAAAAGCGCGGGAAGATTTTTGCCGAGTTCTTCAAATTGCATTTGTTTTCGTGAAAAAAAAATGATTATTTATTTGCGCTTTTAGCCTTTCCAGCATTCATTATTTCTTCAATTTCCTCCGCCTGTTTTGGGCATTTCGCCGTTAGATTTACGTTTCCGTCTTCGGTAACTAAAACGTCGTCTTCAATCCGAATACCAATGCCGCGGTATTTGGCGGGCGCGTCTTTATCGTCGGGCGGAATATAAAGTCCTGGCTCGACGGTTAAAACCATTCCGGCTTCAAACGGGCGCGAGTTTTTTGCTTTTTGGTCGGTGAAATATCGTCCCGCGTCGTGGGTATCCAATCCTAAATAATGCCCGACGCCGTGCATATAGTATTTCATAAACTTCTTTTTCTTGATTAAATCTTTTGTTTTACCTTTCAGCAGTCCGAGTTTTTTCATTCCTTCGGTCAGAAGTTCAATTGAAAGCTCGTGACGCTGTTTGATTGTGTTTCCTTTTTTCGTCGCTTCGAGACAGGCGATTTCAACGTCTAAAACGATGTCGTAAACTTCGCGTTGCGGTTTTGTAAAACGACCGTTAACGGGAAACGTACGCGTGATGTCAGAAGCATAGCCTTTGTAATGCGCCCCGGCGTCAATCAAAATCAATTCGCCGTCTTTGAGTTCGGCGTTGTTTTCAACGTAGTGCAAAATCGTCGCATTTGCGCCGCCGCCGATGATTGAATTATAAGCGACGCTTGCCGCGCCGTTCATTCGGAAATGATGTTCGATAATCGCTTCGATTTGAGATTCGTTCATTCCGGGTTTAGCGCTTTGCATTGCAAGAATATGCGCGTCTGCCGCAATGTCGGCTGATTTTTGCATTAATTCGACTTCTTCTTCGGTTTTGTGCAGACGCATTTCGTGAATCAAAGTTATCGGGTCAACAATCGTATGCGGCGGATATGCAGTTTTCAAGCGACGAAAACGCTGCGTCGAAATATAACTTAAAATCTGCTGGTCGAGTTTTTGGTCAACGCCGAAACGGTAATAAAGTTTTTCGTGTCCGTTGACCATTTTTGCCAGCTCGGATTCAAATTTTTCAATCGGTAAGGCTTTATCCGCTTTGTAATTTTTCACCGCGCCTGCCGTGCCTTCTCGCCTGCCGTACCAGGTTTCCATCAACGGGTCGCGCGGGCGAACAAACAGCGTATATGGATTTTTTTTGTTCGCCGGGTCAACGACTGCAATCGCGTCAGGTTCGGGAAAACCCGTTAAATAATAAAAATCCGGGTCTTGATGAAACTTAAATTCCGTGTCGTAACTGCGCGTAACTTCGTGCGCGGCGGGAATAATCGCAATCGCGTCTTTGCCGATTGCTTCGATAAAATTTTTCAATTGTGGTCGCATATTTTTCTCCTCTTTTGGAGAATTGTAACTCAAACTCCTGAAAGGAAAAAGAATATAAATGAGACAAAATAATCTTTCCGTTCAATAAATCTGCAAGATGTGGCAATCTCTCGCGTTCCCAAGATGTCGTTAATAAAAAATTCCCGGAAAGCAACTGCTTTCGTGTTTCAAACTACGAAGTAATTGAAACCTTCCGGGAAAGACGTTTATAAAAATTTAAATTGAGGTAAAGTTATGCGAAAAACAATTTTTCTAACGCTTTGTTGTCTTCTTTTTGCTCTAAACATTCAAGCGCAGCAAGTTACGCAGGGCGGACTCGAAGCGGTTGGCGCAGGCGGAAAAGCTTTAGGCGCGTGTCCGCTTAAACACACGGACGTAAAAGCTGAAATTTCGGGTTTTCTCTCTCGCGTTAAAGTTACGCAGGAATTTGAAAATAATTTCAGCGAGAAAATCGAAGCGGTTTACGTCTTTCCGCTGCCGCAAAACGCGGCGGTTGACGATATGATGATGCGAATCGGCGAAAGAACGGTGCGTAGTAAGATTTTAAAGCGCGAGGAAGCCCGCGAAGTTTATGAAGCGGCGAAATCGAATGGGCAAATCGCCAGCCTTTTAGACCAGGAACGTCCGAATATTTTCACTCAAGCGGTTGCCAACATCTTGCCGCATGAAAAGATAATTATCGAAATCAGCTATGTCGAAACTTTGAAATACGAAGATGGCGCGTATGAATTCGTGTTTCCGATGGTCGTCGGACCGCGCTATATTCCGGGAAATGCAACCGGCAAACAAGGCGGCGGTTTCGCGCCCGACACTGACCGAGTTCCCGACGCTTCAAAAATTACGCCGATGCCGGCGAAAGACCGCGCCGGACACGACATTTCGATTGCGGTCAAACTAGACGCGGGCGTTTCGGTTGAAAATGTCGCTTCAAAATCTCACGAAATTGAATCGGCGATGCTCACGGCAAACAGTTACAACGTCAAACTCAAAAATGAAAAAACGATTCCGAACAAGGATTTCGTTTTGCGTTACGACGTGGCGGGCAAGCGAATCGAAGACGCTGTTTTGACGCATCGCGGCGGCAAAGGCGGATATTTTACGCTGATTTTGCAGCCGCCCGACGAAGTTAGGACGCAGGATGTAACGCCGAAAGAGATTGTTTTCGTGCTGGACACATCAGGTTCGATGTCGGGTTTTCCGATTGAAAAAGCGAAAGAGTCAATGAAAATGGCTCTGGACAATTTGAATCCGCAGGACACTTTTAATTTGATAACTTTTTCGGGCGACACGCACATTCTATTTGAAAAACCCGTTCCCGCAAACGGCGAAAATCTGAAAAAAGCGCAAGCGTTTCTTGAATCAAGACAAGGCAGAGGCGGAACAGAAATGATGAAGGCAATCAAAGCCGCGCTCGACGCGTCGGACTCACAGCAGCACGTTCGCGTCGTTTGTTTTATGACCGACGGCTATGTCGGCAACGATTTGGAAATTATCGGCGAAATTCAAAAACATCCGAACGCGCGAATTTTCAGCTTCGGCATCGGAAACTCGGTCAATCGTTTTCTACTCGACAAGATGGCGGAAGAAGGACGCGGCGAAGTCGAATACGTTGCGCTCAACGATGATGGTTCAGCCGCAGCAAAACGCTTTTACGAGCGCGTGCGAAGCCCGCTTTTAACCGATATCTCGCTCGATTTCGGCAACTTGCAAGTCGCTGACGTTTATCCGAAACGAATCAACGATTTGTTCAGCGCGAAACCCGTCGTCATTCACGGGCGTTTTACCAAAGCGGGAAGCGGCGTGATTAAACTGAAAGGCAAATCCTTCGGGCGCGAAACCGTCCGGGAAATCGCCGCCAACTTTCCCGAAAACGAGCCGCGTCACGACGTTCTGGCAACACTCTGGGCGCGAACCAGAATTGACGATTTGATGTCGCAAGATTACGCAGGCGTGCAAAATGGCAATCCAAAACCCGAAGTGAAAGATACGATTACGAATCTGGGAATCGAATACCGTTTGCTGACGCAATTTACGTCGTTCGTCGCCGTCGAAGAACGAGTCGTCACCGACGGGGGACAGCCGCGCAAAATCGAAGTTCCCGTCGAGATGCCCGAAGGCGTGAGCCGCGAAGGTGTTTTCGGGAAGTCTGAAGCTGAATTCGGAGTAATGGCAGGATCGCTTTTTTCAAATAGGGCAATTAAGTCACTTCCGATAAATGGTCGTAGTGCGCAAGATCGTATGCGAGTTACTGCTGGAAGAAGAAATGTAAGAGAAAAATCTATTGGAGCAGTACCAAATTCAGTGGCGAATGTCAGAACACTTGAGCTTTCAAAAAGCGTAGACAATGAAGCAATTAGTATTGACGGTGCAGAATCCGATTCACCGATTATTTCGCGAGGCATTAAAGCAACAACTTTGCCTAAACCCGAATACCCGCAAAATGCCAATGCGAACGGCGCGGTTAATGTCGAAGTAACGCTCGATGCAAGCGGCAGCGTCGTTTCAGCTAAAGCAATTTCCGGCGACAAAATGCTTTACCAATCGGCTGAGGCGGCGGCGAAAAACTCGAAATTTGCAATCCCGAAACTCTCGGTTGAAATCAATAAAATCACGGGCGTTATGGCTTACAATTTTACGGCGACAAATAAGACCGTAATGGTTTCCGAACAACTGCAAAACGTCCGAGTCGAGACAAAGCCTAATAAATATCATTCTTCGGTTCGGGCTTTAGTCGAGCGTTTGAAGAACAAGCAGACAAAACCGTCGGAGGACGAAGCAAAATTTGTGCGCGACGGCAAAGCAGATGTCGTTATTCGGCTAAAAGAACTTAAACCCGAAACTGTTGCGGAACTGAAAAAACTCGGTTTTGAAATTTTGACGGAAATGGCTTCGGCAAAAGCGGTTGTCGGGCGAATCGCGGTCGAGAAAATTTCGGCTCTTGCTGAAATTGACGCGGTAACATTCGTTTCGCCGCAAAATCGTTGAAGAAGAATTAACCGAGGATAGCAGGATTTACAGGGATATTTTAAGAAATGAGTTTGTATTTATCCTTGTCTATCCTGTCTATCCCTGTTAATTTTTTTCTTATGGATTTGCGAGTTACAGAAATTTTCCTCTCAATTCAAGGCGAGGCAACGCACGCCGGACGCCCGTGCAGTTTTGTGCGCTTGACGGGCTGCCCGATGCGCTGCGTCTGGTGCGATTCGGTTTATACATTTACAGGTGGCGAGCGATTTTTATTTGAAGAAATTCTAGCCAAATTAAAAGAATTCGGCTGCAATCTGGTCGAAGTTACCGGCGGCGATCCGCTCGCGCAGAAAAATGTTTTTCCGTTTATCACAATGCTTTGCGATCTGGATTATGAAGTTTTAATCGAAACCGGCGGCTTTTTCTCAACGGAAAAAGTTGACAATAGAGCGAAGATAATTTTAGACGTAAAATGTCCGGCGTCGGGCGAGTCGGAAAGAAATTATTGGGCGAATTTAGAAATGTTAAGAGCTGACAAAGATGAAGTAAAATTTGTCATTGCCAACTTGAACGATTGGGAATTTGCAAAGGAAATTATTGCCAAATACGATTTGGAAAACCGCGCAAAAGAGATTTTAATTTCGCCAATTTTCGGTATTGAAAACTTGGCAGAAATTGCCGAAACGGTTTCTAGAAGCGGTATGAAAGTTCGCCTAAATTTACAGCTTCATAAGTATATTTGGGGCGCGGATGTTCACGGAGTGTAAAGAGTTAATAAATGAACGAATCCAAAATCCAACATCAAAAATCTAACATCGCCGTCTGCCTTGTTTCCGGCGGAATGGATTCGTGCGTCAGCGCCGCTATTGCCAATCTAAACAGTGATGAAATCGCGCTTCTGCACATTTCTTACGGGCAGCGAAACGAACGGCGCGAGCGTAAAGCATTTGAAGACATTGCAGAATTTTACAAAGTCGAAAAACGTCTTGCTGTTTCAATCGAATACCTCGCAAAAATCGGTGGCTCGTCTTTAACCGATAAACGAATCGAAGTTGCGAAAGCCGATTTGGAAAGCAAAGAAATTCCGACTAGTTACGTTCCGTTTCGCAACGCGAATATGCTGGCGATTGCAACGAGTTGGGCAGAAGTTTTACAGGCAAATCGAATTTACATAGGCGCGGTTGCCGAAGATTCGAGCGGTTACCCGGATTGCCGTCCTGAATTTTACGCGGCGTTTGAAAAAACCATCGAAGTCGGCACAAAGCCGGACACAAATATTAAAATTGTGACGCCGATTATTCATCTTTCAAAAGCGGAAATTGTGCAAAAGGGAATTGAGCTAAACGCGCCTCTGCATTTGAGTTGGTCGTGTTATCGAAACGAAGATTTAGCTTGCGGAACGTGCGATTCGTGCGCGTTGCGATTGCGTGGATTCATGCGGGCGGGCGCGGTTGACCCGATTTTGTATAAAAATCAATTTACGAATTAAAATCTTCGCGCACGAAAGAAAACATTACTCCGTGGTGAATTCTGCCGCCGATTAAAAGTCTGTTTCGCAAAATGCCCTCGCGCCTCGCGCCAGCTTTTAACGTTCGCTTGCCGCGCCGCGATTTTGGCGGCTCGTGCGAATCCAGTAACCGAGATTGGCGAAATTATGCTGCGCGTTGAATTGATTAAGCCCGACTCCGCCGAGAAATTCACCGTCAAATCTGTCAAAAATCGCAAAGCTAAATACCGTTCCTTTGTCCCAGGATTCGAGGCAGCGAGCGATAAAAGATTCGCTTTCGTTGAGGGCGTAATTTTCGTGACACCAAGGCATCCAGCGTGAAAACTCGCCGCCGCGCGATTCAAACGCGGCTTCGTAAAGCATCGGCGCGAAACCACTTTCATAGCGGCGAAGAATGATTTTTTCGCCCTTAATTTTCTCTCTCATCGCAAATCTCACGAAACGTTCAATCTTTCGCGCTTAATTTTCAAACCGTTCAAATTTCCCAACGCGCCAAAGGCAATTTTCTCCGTTTGAAAGAATTCTCGCGCCAACGCCTGAACTTCCTCGACGCTGACAGCTTTAATTTTTTCCAAAGTTTCTTCCAAAGAAATCTGTCTGCCGTGAACCATTTCGAGACGTGCTAGGGTTCCGGCGCGAACGCTCGAATCTTCCAAACCCAAAAGAATTGAAGCGATTGATTGTTCTTTTATCAAATCTAATTCTTTGGTTGTAATTCCGTCGCGAACGACCGAGCATAATTCCGCAATGGAAATGTCTAAAACTTCTGTGGTCTGCTTCGGCGAAGTTCCGGCGTAAATCGAGAATACGCCGCAATCCTGATACATCGCCGCGCTTGCACCGACTGAGTAAGCCAAGCCTTTTTCTTCACGCACCTTTTGCCACAAACGGCTCGACGTTCCGCCGCCGAGCGCATTCGCTAGAATGTCAGCGGCATAACGCCTTTCGCTTTTTGCGTCAACAAACGGCGTGGCGATTATTAAATGCGCTTGTTCCAGATTTTTGTTTTTCTTGATGAGAATTGGGGAAGAAATTTCCGGTTTTCGGTCTTCGGTCTTCGGTCTTCGGTCTTCGGTTGTGAAGTTAAAACTTTTTTCGGCTAATTCGACGATTTGTTGATGCTCGATGTTTCCCGCAGCCACGATGATTAAGTTTTGCGGGCTGAAATTTTCTTCGTGAAAATTTCGTGTAACTTCGCGGTTAAATGTTTTGACGGTTTTCGGCGTTCCCGCAATCGAGAGTCCGAGCGGATGATTCGGGAAAAGCTGCTCGTTGAAAATCTCACCCAAAAAATCTTCGGGCGAATCTTCGGTCATTTTGATTTCTTCAATAATAACTTTTTGCTCGCGCCTCAATTCCTTTTCATCAAAACGCGGATTCGTCAGCATATCAGCGAGCAAATCAAAAGCGGCGCTAATCTGATTGTCAACAACCTTGATAGCGAAACCGGTTTCCTCGTGCATTGTGAAAGCCTCAAGATTGCCGCCGAGTCGGTCGGCTTCAATCGCAATCTGCAAAGCCGAACGTCTTTCCGTTCCTTTGAAAACCGCGTGTTCGATAAAGTGTGAAATTCCGTTAAGAGAGTTTGGTTCGTGACGCGAGCCTTTGCGGAAAAAAAATCCGAGCGTGACGGAGCGGACATCGGGCATCTGGTCGGTGAGAATCATTAAGCCGTTTTCAAATCGCGTGACTTCTATGTTTTCTTTCATCGTGATAAAACAAAATTACAATTTATCACGGTAAAAAAATAGTTCCAAGCCTCAAAGTTGAAACTTGGAACTGTCAGAATTAAACCAAATTTTTATTCTTCAATTTTGAGCTTAACTTCTTTTTCATCTGCGCCGTTTTGTTTTGAAACAGCGTCAGTTTCAATTAACTTTTCCTCTTGATTGATGCCGAGCTGCGCCATCACTTCGGGCATCGTCAAACCCATCGCTTGGAGTTGTTGGAGCAAGGAAAAAATCATTGTCGGCGCGGTTTGCGCGAAACGATTGATTCCGCTCGATCCGCTGCCATTTCCGTTGCCGCCGTTGTCAATCATTACGACTTTATCAATTTTGCCTAAAGGTTCTGCGACGGCTTGGAAAACAGGCGCGCTCGCTTCGATAATCGAAGGCAATTTTTCGAGAATGGTTTGCAGACGCGCCGCGTCGTTGAATTCACGCCAAGCAGCGGCTTTTTCTTTAATTGCGGCGGCTTCGGCAAGCCCCTGCGCTTCAATCGCTTTTGCCTGCGCCAAACCCGTCGCTTGCAGTTTCTCGGCTTCAGCTAGACCTTGAGCTTTGTTGCTTTCGGCTTCGGCTAATCCAAGAGCGCGAATGCGTCCGGCTTCGGCGCGTCCTTCGGCTTCGACAGCGAAAGCGCGACCTTCGCCTTCGCGTTGCAACTTTGCTGCTTCGGCTTCGGCTTGCGCGATTTGCGCTTGTTTGCGACCTTCGGCAGCTAGAATTGATGCTTCCTGTTCGCCTTGAGCGCGAAGAACGGCGGCGCGGCGGTCGGCTTCGGCTTGTTTGACGACTGTCGCTTCGAGTTCTTTTTCTTTACGAAGAACTTCCTGTTCCTGCACGGCGATTTGTTCCTGTGTGCGAATTCGCTCGATGCGGACTTCTTCTGCAACAACTTCCTGCTGCGCTTTTGCTTCCGCAAGCGGTCCGGCTTGATTGGCAGTAGCGCGTTCCTTTTGGATTTCCGCCGCGACCTGCGCTTTTTGAATTTCGGTCTGGCGGTTTGATTGCGCGATTAACGCTTCGGTTTCGAGCCGAACTTTCTCGCCTTCCTGCAAAGCCAGCGACGCTTTGATTTTTGAATCGCGGTTGGCTTCCGCCTGCCCGATCTCCGCGTCGCGCTTGACTTCCGCCGTCCGCCGTTTGCCGAGCGCGTCCAGGTAACCTTCGTCGTCAGAGATTTCCTGAATCGTCAGCGCGTCCAACCCGATGCCCATTTTTTCCAAATCGCCCGCCGCTTCCGAAGTCAATTTCTGCGCGAAACTCTGCCGGTCGTTGTTGATTTCTTCAACCGTTAAAGTTCCGAGAATCGCCCGCAGATGTCCTTCGAGCGTTTGAAAAATCAGCCCGTGAAATTGCTCCTGCGGCATTCCCAAAAATCTTTCCGCCGCCGCCCGCAAACTCTCGTCATCGCCTTTGATTTTGACGTTAGCAACAGCTTTCACCGATACGGGAACGCCTTGCGAAGTGTATGCGCGAGACGTGGCAAGCGGCACGGTTATCACGATTAACAGAAAAGAAGACTCAAACATTTTTCACCTCTATTTTTACCTGCGAAAATTGACGCGTAGTAAGCAGGAACTTACCGCGCGAGAAAACAAAAAGGAATTTTCTAATTTTAGGTTGTGCGAATTTTAATCTGAAACTGATTTAAATTTCACGCCCTTTCCGAAAATAGTGACAATCTCTCGCCATCATCAACGCTGACGATAACCGAATCGCTGCCGATTGATTCAATGCGGACGAGTTGACCGGCTTTGATTTCTTCGCGGCTTGTCGCGCGGGCGAGTTTCTCGACTCTTTCTTCACCGACACGGCAGGAAATTTGTCCAAGCCCGTCGGGTTTAATTCCAACAATGACCTGTGCCGTGCGCCCAATTAAATTTTCTGCGCTAACGGAACTCGAAGATTGCTGATTGTAGAGAAGTTTTCCGAAATAAAAAACAATCGCGCCGAACACCGCGCCGCCGAGCAAGCCGAAAAGTGAACCACCGAACGCGCCGTAACCGAGTGTTGTTCCGATTGCGCCAAAACCGCCGAATGCCGTCAGAAAAACAGCAATCACGCGGCTATCGAAAATGCCGAAATCGTGGCTCGCATCCAAACCGAAATCAAAGCCCAACGCTTCAAAAACATCCCCGACCACCAATGAGATAAACAGAAACAGCAAACCGATTACGCCGATTACCAGAAAAATTGCCATCAATCCGGTCATTAATTTTCTCCGTGTTTGGAATAATACACGGAATCAGGATTTTTAGCCACGAATTATACGAATGGCACGAATGGAAGAACAATCAATACAAAATATAAATTTTAAAGTGTATTTTTTTATTTGGTTTTTATAGGTGCTTTTCGTGTAATTCGTGGCTAATTTCCTATTGCATTAAACAAAAGCGGAAAAGTCGCCAGCGATTGCCCGCGATATTGCGGGCGAAAGCCGAATAAAATTATCTTGCCTTTGCCGATTGTAAATTCGACGAGCGCGGCTTTGCCCGCGATTCGTTCCGCGCCGAGAGCGTAGCCCGACAGCAGAATGTCTTTCGGATTCGTTGGGTAACGCGCAATGATTTTCGCTTTTGCCGTGTCGGTGATTTCAAATGCGGGTGAATATTCAAACCACGCGATTGATTTTTCGGGCATTCCTTTGGTGATTGGATGTGTCGTATCTAATTCGGTTCTTAAGATAGAACCAGGAATGAAAAAATCTTTTCGGGCTAAACCGCGCGTTACGTCTTTGACGGGCAAATCGAATTGTTCGATGGCGAAGTTTGAAGCGCGGTTGAAAAAGACCAAAGTTCCGCCCGCTTCGACAAATTTCTTTAAGTTTGCCACGCCTTCTTTGCCGACGCCGCCTGTGTATTCGTCGGGCATCGCGCCTTTTGGAAAACCGTTTAAGATTTGGTTCGGCGATTGGTCGGGGAAGATGATTGATTTATATTTGGAACTTAGGTTTCCGTTGACAATTTCTTGATTTTGAATCATTCCTGCTTTGGGCTGAACTTGCCAAAAATTTGTTTTCTCAAAAATCCAGCGTGTCCAACCTTCATCCATTGAAGGAATATGCGAGCGATAAATGGCGAATTTTTCTCCTTTCGGATTGGTTTTACTAATTTCAATAGAACTTTTCGGGGTTGCGTAATTAATATTAAATGATTGATAAATCGGAATGGCTTCAACGCCAAACAAAAGCGGCAAAGTGTGCGCCGTTACATCATAGGGTTGAATCGGATCTCCATTTGCATCGCGTAAATTCGGATATTCCTGTTTTTCCAGCATCGCTTTAACAAAATTTCCATAAGGTTGGTTTGCTGGAATTACAACTGCCAGTCTGTCCCAATCCTTTTTTGGAGTCAGTGGGGAAATTATCGATTTAAGATACTTCTGGAATTCAGTGATTTTGATATTCGCTGGATTAACAAATCCAAGTTCGACTCCGCTGCGATTGAGTATTCTGAGAAGACTAGTGCGTTTCAAACTCTGTTCTTCACTTTGCGGCATCGGCAGAATATAGGCAAATAATTCGCCGTCTTTTCGCGGTCTGACCGCTTCTTTGCCAATCGCGTAAAATCTCGAAAGCCATTTTTCGCGGTTGTCCGAAGCGTGTTTCAGCAAGCTGAACGCCGCCGTTGTCATATAGTTTGTGATGTCGCGCAGATGCCATTCGCCGCCTTTCCAGACGGGTGAAAAGTTTGCCGTTTCTTTGCGAACGTCGTAACCCAAACGGCTTTGCAAATCTTCATATTTAATGTTGACCGGCGTGGCGAGACGCGCCGAAGCGGTTTCCGATAAAATCCGCACGCCGCCGTGATAATGCGAATACGCCCGCGCCGGTGTCCAGGCGTCATAAGTTGAAGCAGTCGTGATGCCGGAGAAACCTTTGCCGCGCAAATCGTTTGCGATAAAATTTCCGAGTTCGGTGAAGCCTTCGATTAATTCCTTCGGCACATTCGGCTCGACGGGCGGTAAATACGGCGGCACGAAAAGACGCGAGCCGTTCGCGCCCTGCTGGTGAATGTCGTGGACGATTTGCGGATGCCAGACGTTATGAATTTTATCAACCGTCAACTGCGTTTCGACTTGCGTAAACGCATACCAATCGCGGTTGTCGTCGTGTCCGACGTATTTATGATAAAGCTCCGGCGGCTCCGTCCCTTCAAACTTCGTCCCCAGAGTTTTGTCATACCAATTTTTGATAATGTCCACGCCGTCAGGGTTCAAAGACGGCACAAGCAAAATAATCGTCTGGTCTAAAATCTTCAGAGTTTCCGCATCGGTCGCCGTCGCCAATTTATCGGCAATCAGCATTGACGATAAATAACTGCCGACTTCGTCGGAATGAACGCCGCATGTTATCAAAACAATCGTCTTGCCCTGTTTGATTAAATCTTGCGCGAACTTTTCATTGCTTTTTATCAATCGCGGGTCAGCCAGCTTCGCATTTATCTGTTTATATTTTTCGAGATTCTTCAAATTCGCGGGCGTTGAAATCGTCGCATAAACAAACGGATTGCCCATTGTGCTTTTGCCAATTTCTTCAAACTTTACACGGTCACTTGCCGCATCGAGTTTTTGAAAATAAGTTACAACCTGATTCCACGAAGCGAGCTTCTTATCGTCGCCGGGCGTGAACCCTAAAACGTCTTTCGGCGCGGGAACATTTCCGGTTTGGGCTGAAGCGATAACGGTTAAAGAAACGAGCAGCAGGAAAACGCAAAATAATTTTTTCATTTATCTAACTCCGATTTGTTTTTAATAATTTTAGACTATTTTCTTGTTTGTGAAAATTATTTTGTGATTTTTATCGTTTCAGATTTCTTTTGCGTCCTTCATATTGTTTGCCGTTAAACTCAATTCTTCCTTGCTTGTTTGCTTGTCGCAATGTAAATTAACGCAAGGTTCTGTTCAAATCTCTTCCCGTGTAAATAAAAAAATTTGGAGGTTTTAGTTTTCGTTTATGACTAATAATCCTTTTCTGGCGGCTTTTCGTCCCTATATTCCCGACAGCGTTAAAAATTTGCGCGAACTTTCAATTTTTCCGTTGATTGTCGGCACGCTTCTCGGCGTTATCTTCGGGGCGTCTTCCTTGTATTTAGTTTTGAAAGTCGGTTTAACGGTCAGCGCGTCAATTCCCGTCGCCGTCATTTCGATTACGCTGTTTCGTCTATTGTCGAAGGCGCGAATCACGCGCGATGCGACTATTCTCGAACACAACATCGTGC
>JAIVJJ010000028.1:18627-67277 GCA_020200095.1 Acidobacteriota bacterium
GGTGTCGCTCGAAAATAATCCGGCGCTGCTCGGCGTCGGTTATATCATCGGTCCGCGCATTGCCGGAATTATGTTCGCGGGCGGCGCACTTTCGTATTTAGTTTTGATTCCGATGATTAAATACTTCGGCGCGGCTCTGCTCGAACCGCTTGCGCCTTCCACGTCGAAACTCATCGCGGATATGGCAATTGAAGGCAAAGACAGCATCCAAAGCACCTACGTTTTATACATCGGCGCGGGCGCGGTGGCAGCAGGCGGAATGATTAGTTTAGTCAGAAGCCTTCCGACAATTTGGCACGGGCTTAAAGGCGGACTCGCAGATTTTCGCGGCGGAAGCGCGGTTAGAGATGAAAACGCCTTGCCGCGCACCGACCAAGACCTTTCGATGAAATGGGTCGTTATCGGAATTTTGGCGTTGATTATTGTTATCACGCTCGCGCCGTCTCTGAAGATGAATTTAATCGGCGCCATTCTGATTATCGTTTTCGGCTTTTTGTTTGTTACCGTTTCATCGCGTCTAACGGGCGAAATCGGCTCGTCGTCAAATCCGATTTCGGGAATGACCGTAGCGACTTTACTTTTAACCTGTCTTGTTTTTCTGCTTCTCGGCTGGACACAGCCTGACCCGTATTTCGTTACGGCACTGAGTGTCGGCGGAATTGTCTGTATCGCTGCGTCAAACGGCGGCACGACTTCGCAGGATTTGAAAACCGGCTTTTGGGTCGGCGGAACGCCTTGGAAACAGCAAGTTGCAATCCTAATCGGCGCGACCGTTTCGGCTCTTTTGTTAGGTCCGATTTTGATTCAGCTAAACAATTCTTCGACCGTTTATCAAAGAGTCGAGCCGACGGCTTTTAGTCAAGAATTTCGCGTTCCAGAACAACAACTTCTGCGTGAAGGTGGACAATTAAAGGGCGAAAAGGTCGGCGAAACCTTTTTTAACGACCAGAACACATATCGCGTTTGGCATAACCCCGACGGAAAAGTCGGACCGGCAGGACGTTATTTGATTGATACGCAGGGCAGACCCGCTTTTCTGGTTGATCCGGGCATTAACGGTGTGGTTAAAGAACGCGCCGACGGCACTGATGTTACAAAATACAACGCGCCGAAAGCGACTTTGATGAGCTACATTATCAAAGGAATTCTAAGTCAAGAATTACCCTGGGGATTGGTCTTGCTCGGCGTGATGATTGCGATTGTCTTGGAACTTTCCGGCATTCCATCATTGGCTTTTGCCGTCGGATTATATTTGCCGATTGCCGTTTCCGCGCCGATTTTTGTCGGCGGATTCGTACGCTGGGCGGTTGATAAGGATTTGATTAAACGGCTTCGGAGACGTAATTTGACCGAAGAGGAAATCATCGCCGAAACCGATCGAAGTCCGGGCGTTCTGCTCGCTTCGGGCTACATCGCAGGCGGCGCGCTGGCGGGGATTCTGGTTGCGTTGGCGACTGAATTTTTGAGTGACACAGTGAAGAATTTTACGGATTGGTCGGAAGCTACCAATCCATTTTTCGCGGGAAACAATTCGGATTGGCTGGCAATGATTCCGTTCTGGATTCTCGCCCTTGTTCTCTATTACGTCGGGCGCGGAATGCTTTTAAGCGGAAGAAAATTAAGGTAAATTTCCGAAAAAGCATAGAAACAAAAGCCGTTTTGCTTTATACTTCGCAGAACGGCTTTTTCATTTTAAAGCAAAGCAAAATTACGCGAATAAACGGAGATAAAATGTCAAGACAAACAGAATTTAACCCGCGCTTTTATCTTTTTCTAATGAAGGCTTCCGCTTGCTTTTTCGGCTTGTTACTCGGTTTTTTCATTTTATCGCCGAAGGCTTCGATGCAGGACGACGCGCCACCGCCGATGCCAATATCGGCAAATACGCCGGTAGTGGTAGTAAACGGGCGAATAATGGGCAATTACAAACCGACGCCCGAACCGCCGAAATCAACGATTCGCGGGCGCGTCATTTACGCCGATACGGGTCGTCCTGTGCGTCGCGCGGGTTTGATGTTGATGTCGGCGAAAGGTTCAAGCGGAGGAAGAGAAAATGCGGGCTTGACGAATGAACGCGGCGAATTTGAAATAAAAAACGTAACCGAAGGCAGATATTTTGTTTCCGTTTCCACGCCCGGCGTTTTAACTCCGTTTAGCTCGTTAAGTACTTTTGAAAGAATCGGAACAGCGCAAGGCAACTCCGAACTTGCCGATGTTGCGAAAGATTTTCAAGAAGTTGTCGTCAACGGAATAAGCGACGTTGACGTAACGATTGTCGTCAGGCGCGGAGCGGCGATTAGCGGCAGAATTATGTATGCCGACGGCGAACCGGCAATCGGCATGCGCGTCGAAATTTTGCGGAAAAAAGGCGGCGAGTACACAGCCGTTGTTTCAAACATCAGCGAGATATTCGGCGCAATCTTCGGCGGCGCGGCGGGCGGAATGAAAACCGACGACCGCGGCGTTTTTCGCGTTGCCGGACTTCCGGCGGGCGAATACATCGTGCGCGTGGTCGAAAATGTTTCGCACAGCGAAAAAGGACAAGGGCGCGACGATGAATTTATGGCTATAAGCGGTTTTAATCCGACTTCGATGGTCGCCACTTATTATCCGAATGCGAGCGATGTGAAAAAAGCCGAAGTTCTTAAAATCGAACTCGGTCAGGAACAATCGGAAGTAAATATCACAATTCCCGAACGCTCTCTTCACAATTTAAGCGGCGTGGTCATCAACAAAGCGACACGCGAGCCTCTGAAAAACGCTAGAATAAGCATAAAAAGCGACAACGACGTAAATTCGCTGTTCAGCAATATGCCTGAATTCGGCTCAAAAAACGAAGCGGACGAGCAAGGTCGCTGGAGCTACAAAGAACTGCCGGCGGGAAAATATACTTTAATCGTTCAGCCGTCTGACAGCTATGAATCAAGCGATGAAACAAAACCGCAAAAAGCAAAAACGCCGAAACTGGCGAAAGCGCTGAAGGAAATCGTTATCGCAAACAAGGACGTAACGGATTTGGTTGTCGAACTCGGTTACGGCGCAACCGTTTCAGGCACGATAAGTTTTGAAAATCAACAAGCGTTTTCACAATCAATTTTCATTTCGGCAACGGATGAAAAAGAAAAATTTTCAGAATCAGCTTTCGTCTATTCTCAACACTCCGACAACGGCAAACCCGTTCCGAAAAAAATCGAAAACTTTACGATTCAAGGCATTCCGGCGGGCAAAGTTTTTTTGAGCGTTAGTAACGGCGGTGGTCGCAGCGACAGCGACGGCGAGCAGGAGTTTTACGTTAAAAGCATTCTCTTCGGCGGCAAAGACATTGTCGGCACAACGCTTGAAACCAAAGAAGGCGAGGAACTTAAAGGCGTTCAAATCATCCTCTCAAAAGATGTCGGTAAGTTGAAGGGAAAAGTTTCAAAGGCGGATAAAAGTCCGGCAATCGGCGCGAAAATTTCCTTCATTCCAATTGATAAAGGAAAATGGGGAAATTTAAATACAAGCCTTTTTGCCTCGACAAACAGCGACGGCGAATTTGAAATTTCTGGCGCGCCGGGCGAATATTTCGTCGTTTTTGTTAAGGATTACGATTTTGCCAACGAGAAAAACAAAGATAAAAGTCCTCTTGAACAAAAACGCGAGTGGCTGGAAAAGGAAATTACAAAAGCGCAAAAGGTAACAATTAAAGCTAAGGAAATGGAAAAAATTACTTTAACCTTGCCCGAAAAGTAAGGTAAAACGCCCGAAAATTTTATGGGATACAACTTTGAAGATTTGGTTTTTACCCGATAAAGTGAAATATCCGGCAAGGAGTGAATTTGCCTTTGGGAAAACCGATAAACTTTTAATTCTTTTCAAAACAATGCCAAAAACTCCTCGTTGAAACAATCCGCGACGATGCTAGACTTCCACTTGAAAACCTTACAAAGATGTAAAGCTTTTTGGTAAGTATTGAATTTTCTCGAAAAAAGGTTTATAACTTGTTTAACTCTCCATGGTAAAAGCTATACGAACGGAGTAAAAAAATGATACGAAAATTGATTGCGCGCTTTAACAAATCAGTAACCAAGCGTGTCGTCTCAGCGCGTCTCGATTTTGAAGCGCCAATTAGCATTTCTTTTGAGCCAAGTCGTCAAACGGGAAAATTAAGTTCGCCGCTCGAAAATGTTTCTATCAAAGGCGTCAGCAAGGATTTGAGCGAATCGGGAATTGCTTTTGTCGTTCCGTTAATTCGTTTGAAAGAAAATTATCTGGTCGGCGAAAACCGCATGTTAAACGCCGAGCTTGATTTGCCAAACGGAAAGGTAAAAATGATTGTCGTCGGACAAAGATACGAACAGGTCATTGATAGGGATTCTGCGAGTGTGAAGTATCTAATCGGCGCGAAAATTGTGCAGATAACAGAAGCTGACAAAGAAATCTACGAGTACTTTCTACGCCACAACGCGAATTTTAAGAAAAATTCGAAAGCGTTTAATTTCGGGATTGACAAAGGATGAATTTAAGTGGTGAGCGGTGAGCGGTAAGTGAAATAAAGTGTATTCGTATCGCAAACAAAAATTCGCCATTTACCACTAACTGTTCAACGCTAAATTAACTCTGCGTTTATCAGCTCTAAAAATTTTACAAAAACCGCTGGGAATAAAGATTTCGGCGGTTTTTGTTTTTTGTCTGATTATTGTGATTTAATTTTTAGAATGAAAGAAAAAATTCGGATTGGAATCATCGGGACGGGTTTTGCGCGAAAGGTTCAAATTCCCGCATTTTTGCAATGCGACGATGTGGAAATTGTTTCAATTTCCAGCGGGCGTCGTGAAAATGCTGAAAACGCGGCGCGAGAATTTAACATCGCGCATTTTACTAACGATTGGCGCGAAACCGTTGAACGAAAAGATGTTGATTTAATTTGCATAACAACGCCGCCGAATTTACATAAAGAAATGGCGCTTTTTGCGCTCGAACGCAGGAAACACGTTTTGTGCGAAAAGCCGATGGCGATGTCAGCAACGCAAGCGTGTGAAATGACTGAAAAAGCGAAGGAAAAGCAAGTGTTGGCTTTGACTGACTTCGAACTCAGATTTTTACACGGCAGACTAAAGGCATTTGAAATGATTCGTAATGGAGAAATTGGCAAAATCCGACACGCTAAATGCAATTTTCGCGCACCGCATCGTGGCAATACCGATGCTCCTTGGGATTGGTGGTCGGACGAAAAATCCGGCGGCGGCGCGCTCGGCGCAATCGGTTCGCACCAGATTGATTCGCTTTTTTGGTTTTTAAAAACGCAAATTTCAGATGTTTTTTGCCAGTTGCAAACTCACGTCAGAGAGCGTCGTGATCAAAAAACAGGCGATATGCGCGCGGTTTCATCTGATGACGAATCGAATTTAATCGTGCGATTTGCTGACAGCGATTTTACCGAAAACGCAACCGGAACAATTTCCGTTTCGATGACGGAATTTCCCGCGTATCAAAACCGTATGGAATTATTCGGCACGAAATCCTCTTTGAGAATTGAACACAGAGGAGAGCTTTTTTTCGGCAGACCAGACGAAAAAGATTGGCAGCCGCTTGAGGTTGATTTGGGCAAAGCGGTTAAAGGCGTTCCCGACACCGGATTTTCTCGCGGGTTTGTGAATTTCGCACCGAAAATTGTTGAGGCGGTTCGAGAATTTGTATTTCAAAAGTGAACCTCTTAGCTTTTAACTGATTTATAGAGTTGCGCCAGCTCGCGTTTTAGTAATTTTCCGGTGGCGCCTTTCGGAATATCCGCAACAAAATGAATTGATTTCGGGCATTTGTAATCTGCCAAATGCTTCTTGCAAAAATTAATTAAATCTTCTTCGCACACCTTTTCATCTTCTTTCAAAACGACAAATGCCGTGACTTCTTCACCGTATAATTCGTCAGGAACACCAATAACCGCCGCCGTCTCAACTGCTGGATGTGTGTAAAGCAGTTCGTCAATCTCACGCGGGTAGATGTTTTCACCGCCGCGAATAATCATATCGGATTTGCGGTCAATAATGTAAAAAAATCCGTCCGCGTCTTTGTATCCAATATCTCCGGTGTGAAACCAACCATTGCGAAAAGCCTTTTTTGTCGCTTCTTCATTTTTGAAATAGCCTTTGAAAATGTTCTCGCCGCGCAAAACGATTTCTCCTAATTCGCCGTCGGGAACTTCACGGTCGTTTTCATTAAAAACTTTCATTTCGTTGCCCATTGCTTTTCCGCACGAACCGGGACGACGATTTTTATCCGGCGGATTAAACGTCGAGCGACAGGTTGATTCGCTCAAACCGTAGCCTTCGATGACGAGACAATCGAAGGTTTCTTCAAACTTTTTTAAAACCTCCGCCGGAACAGGCGCCGAGCCGCACATTGCGAAGCGCAAAGTGCTGAGTGCTGAGTGCTGAGTGCTGAGTGCCGGATTCTCTGTCTGACTGTTGACTGCGAGAAGCATCGAAAGCATCGTCGCCACTGAGCCAAACGAAGTTATTTTGTAATCGGAAACAATCTTCCAAAAACGCGATGCAGAAAATTTCGGACAGACAACCGTCGAACCTCCGGCGTAAAGCGCGGTCATTGTTGTGACGGAAACCGCGTTCATATGGAAAAGTGGCATTATCGTCAGCAATCTGTCGTTTTCGTCAAAGCCTAACCACTCGGTAATCTGCCGCGCATTGGCGATTAAATTTTCGTGCGTGAGCAAACAACCTTTTGGCTTTCCGGTTGTGCCGCTTGTATAAATGATAATCGCTTCGTCCTCTTTCTTGATTGAAATTCCATCTAATTTTTCACTGAAATTTTTTGTAACTCCGGCTACGTTATCAAATTGAATTATATTTTGCAGATGCGGTAAATCGTGGCGAATTTTGTCAATATCAGTTTGAAACTGCGAATTAAAAAGCAGCATTTTGGCTTCCGAATCGTTTAGGGCAAAAGCAATTTCTTCCGGTTTTAAGAGCGAGTTAATCGGTCCCGCCAAAGCGCCGATTTTAAAACAAGCAAAATAAGCAATAACGTATTCGGCGCTGTTTGGCATCAAAAGACTTACAACATCGCCTTTTTTAATACCGTTTTCTGTAAACATATTTGCCGCGCGGTTAACGGCTTTATCAAATTCCGCATAAGTCCAACTTCTGCCGTCGGCTTCGGAAAATAAAAAAGTTTTATCGCTTCTTTCTTTGGCGCGGTTTTCGAGCAGTCGGCGCAAATTATTGTTGCTTTTTCCTCGCATATCCCGTATATTTTAGCGCACTCCATTTTGCTTTCAATTATTTTTCAACGCAAAGGCGCAAGGCTGCAAGGATTTTTGATAAGTGATTTTTTTGCAAAAAGAAATTGCGTGCCGGCGACCCAAAAAAGATTTATTGCTTTCTTTCGTATGTCTCGCCGATAAATTCTTTCCTTAGCGTCTTTGCGTCAAATTTTCTTATGACTATTTATCAAAATTTCATTAACGGTGAATGGCTCGAATCATCTTCGGACAGAACCGCGCAAAACGTCAATCCGGCAAACACAAACGACTGTCTAGGGACAATAAAATTAGCGACCCGCGAAGAAGCGCGAAAAGCGGTCGAATCTGCGTATAACGCTTTTCGGGATTGGAAAAGCACGCCCGCGCCGACGCGCGGCAAAATCGTCGCTAAATTTGCAAGGCTTCTAGAAGATTACAAAGAAGAAGTCTCACAAATCTTAACGCGCGAAGAAGGTAAAACTCTGGCTGAATCGCGCGGCGAGCTGCAGCGTTCAATCAACGTCGCGGAATTTTGCGCGGGCGAAGCAAGACGTTTGAACGGCGAAACAATTCAATCGGAATTGCCCGCCAATTTCGCTTACACAATCAAAGAGCCGCACGGCGTTGTGGCTTGCATCACGCCTTGGAATTTTCCCGTTGCCATTCCGGTTTGGAAAATCGCGCCCGCGCTTGTTGCCGGAAACACGGTTGTTTTCAAACCTGCCGAAGCTACGCCCGCAACCGCCGTGCGCCTTTGCGAGATTTTTGAAGAAGCCGGAATTCCGAAAGGCGTTTTGAATTTGATTCTCGGCAAAGGTTCGGAAATCGGCGACGAGATTGTAAATCATCCGGCGGTCAAAGCAATTTCCTTCACGGGTTCAACTGAAACCGGCATTAAATTATATGAACAAGGCGCACGGCGCGGCGCGAAAGTGCAATGCGAAATGGGCGGCAAAAATCCGGTTGTCGTGATGGAAGATTGCGATATGGATTTGGCGGTCGAATCAACGGCGCAAGGCGCGTTCGGCTCAACCGGTCAACGCTGCACGGCAACATCGCGCGCGGTCGTAGTTGATAAAATCGCCGACGAATTTGTTTCTAAAATTGTTGAAAGAGCAAAGCGAATGCGAATCGGCGATGGTGCGGATGCGAATACAGAAATGGGTCCGATTGTTGACGAAAAGCAATTCAACACGGTTCTTAAATACATCGACATTGGGCGCGAAGACGGCGCGGAAATGCTTTACGGCGGCAAACGCGCGGAAGGGGACGGACTTGAAAACGGCTATTTTGTCGAGCCGACGGTTTTCGATAAAGTTACGCCCGATATGCGAATCGCGCAGGAAGAAATTTTCGGACCCGTCCTGTCGGTTTTGCGCGTCAAGGATTTTGACGATGCAATGATTGCAGCAAACGATTCGCAATATGGCTTGACCTCTTCGATTTTCACGGGCGACCCAAATTTGATTTTCCGCTTTGTTCAGGAAATCGAAACCGGAATGACGCACATTAACTCGCCGACGACCGGCGGCGAAGCGCACATTCCGTTTGGCGGCGTGAAAATGACCGGCATCGGCGCACGCGAGCAAGGCTCGACCGCGCTCGATTTTTACACGGAATTGAAAGTCGTTTATGTGGATTACACGGGGCGCAAGCGTGAAGGAAATTTATATTAAAGAGAAAATTATGAAAGAAACAAAAATCTGTGTTCTTTTTATCTTGGCGATTGCTTTCACAGCTTGCCAACAACCGGCGAACTCACCGCAGTCGAATCAAACGGCGAATACAAACACGAATGCGGCAAACGCGAGTAATCAATGGGACAAATACGTCGAAGGATTTTTGAACGAATATTTTACAACGAATCCGCAATTTGCCGTTTATCAAGGAAAGCACGAGTTTGACGGGAAATTGCCCGACTGGAGCGAGGAAGGTTTGAAGAAAGAAATTGTGCGTCTGAAAGCAGAGCGTGATAAAGCTACTGCTTTCAAAAACGAGCAGTTGGACGAAAGACAGAGATTTGAAAGAGATTATTTAATCGCGCAAATTGACAAAGATTTATTCTGGCGCGAAACCGCCGACCAGCCGCACACGAATCCGTATTTTTATTCGGATTCGCTCGACCCGGACGTTTATGTTTCACGCGAATACGCGCCGCTCGACACACGAATAAAATCTTACACGGCTTACGCCAAAAATGTTCCGAACGCGCTCGCGCAAATCAAAACAAATCTAAAGCTCCCGCTTCCGAAGACATTAGTAAAAATCGGGCGCACGACGATTGGCGGGCTGGGCGGCTTAATTTTTCCGAAAGCGAGATTGAAAACATTATCAGAGAATCGCTCAAATTCAACCAGCCGCTTCTGCTGCACTGCGTTGGCGACCGCGCTTGCCAAGCAGCTTTCGACGCGATGGAAAAAGTCGGAAACGGAAAAATAGACTGGACGAAAAAACGGTTGCGCGTCGAACACGGCGAAATGGTTGTTGACGATTTGCTGGAACGCGCCAAAAAACTCGGAGTAGTTGTCGTGCAAAACCCGACGCATTTTACCGATGGCGAACTCGAACGATCGCGCTGGGGCGGCGGCAAAAGCCGGATTCGCTCGATGATTGAAATGGGCGTTCCGTTCGCTCTCGGCTCTGACGGTCCGATAAATCCGTTTCTGAATATTATGCTCGCCGCGATTCATCCAGATAACCCTTCGCAGGCAATTTCACGCGAGCAAGCCGTCCGCGCCTACACCATCGGCTCGGCTTTTGCCGAATTTACCGAAACGCAAAAAGGAATTCTGGCAAAAGGAAAACTGGCGGATTTAGCCGTGCTGTCGCAGGATATTTTCAGCGTTTCGCCTGGTGAACTGCCGAAAACACAAAGCGTCTTAACTATCGTCGGCGGAAAAATCGTCTACGATGCAAAAGTTTTTAAGTGACTTATATGAAACGATTATTTTTGGTTTTAATTGCGCTGATTATTTTTGGAAACGCTGCCTATTCGCAGGCAACACCTAACGGCGCGATTGTCGAACAAACCTCTTGCCCGCCGAAAACCGTCGGGACTTATGAGCAATATTTCGAGACGGCTAAAAACGTTTACGCGAAGCAAATCGAAGACGCGAAAAAAGACAATATCAAATTAGAAATGCCGACGGATTTTTCAAAGCGAATTCTAAACCGCGAAGAATTTGAACGACGCAAGGCTTATACGGGAATTGATTGCCAACGCATTAAATACTGGAGCGACGGCTTGAAAGTCGTCGGCTACATTTGGAAGCCGAAAAACAGCACTGGCAAAAAGTTCCCGCTCATCATTTTTAATCGCGGCGGAAATCGTGAACGAAGCAAACTTGAGCCATGGATGGCAGGCGGATTTTATGATTTCGTTTCAAACGGCTTTGTCGTCATCGCGTCGCAGTATCGCGGCGTTGACGGCGGCGAAGGAAAAGAGGAATACGGCGGCGCGGATGTGCGCGATGTGTTGAATCTGATTCCGCTTGCCAAATCGCTCGGCTATGCGGATATGAACAATGTTTTTATGTTCGGAAATTCGCGCGGCGGAATGATGACGTATCTCGCGCTCAAAAACAACATTCCGGTTAATGCGGCGGCGGTGATGAGCGGCGTAACCGATTTATTCGGCAACGCAGAATCGAACTTTAGCATTTGCCCAAAGATTACAGGAACTCGGCAAAACTTACGAGCTAATCATTTACGCGGACGGCGACCACGGGTTGTCGTTAAATAGAACGGACAGTGATAAAAGAGTTTTGGAATGGTTCAAAAAATATATGAAATGATTGAGTTGTTCTTCGAGGATTTCTTTAAAGGAGAAGATTTATGAGGCAAATTATTACATTGGCAGCGGTTTTAATAAGTTTGGCTTTTTCGGCGTTCGGTCAGGGTGAGCGCACAAATGGCGCGGAATCCGGCAAAATTATTGAGGAAGTAAAAAAGGCAGCGAGTGAATTAAGCGAGGCGATTGCGCGGCGCGATGAAAACGCTCTCAAACTTATTCTCGCCGACGATTACACTTTCGTTCATTCGACCGGAAATGTTGACGATAAGACGTTGCGCATCGAAAAAATAAAGGCGAATAAATTGCCAACCATTGAATCATCGTCCCGCGACAATGTGCGGTATCGCGTTTATGACAAAACGGTCGTCATCAGTTCCGACACACGGCAGAAATCCGAGTTAAACGGGATAAAGCGTGAAATACATCTTCGCGGAATTATGGTCTGGGTGAAAAATCAGGGATGCTGGCAGCTCGTCGCGCAACAGTCAACGCGCATTCAGCCGGAGCGAACGGCAATCACGCTCGAACCGAAAATTCTCGACCTTTATGTCGGGCAATATGAACTCGCTCCCAACTTGTTTTTCACCGTTACGCGCGAAGGCAATTCGGTGTTCGGGCAGCAAACGAATGGAAGAAAACTGGACTTAACGGCAGAATCAGAAACAAAATTTTTTGTCGAAGGATTAAACGCGCAGATACAATTTTACAAAAACGAAAAGGGCGCGTTTGATAGTGTCGGCATCCGCATCGGAACAGGACAGGAAATGATTGGGAAAAAGGTTAAATAAATGAACGAAACGCAAACTAAAATCACTCAAATAACATTTTTAATTGCGCTTTCGCTCTTTGTTTTCACGAACGCTTTTGCTCAATCCCTTGTCTTTCGCAACGTCACGCTGATTGATATGCGAGGCGAGCAGCCGCAGCCGAATATGACGGTTATCGTTTCGGGCAATCGCGTAGCGAAAATCGGCAAAAATCTGAGAATTCCAAAAAACGCCGAAATCGTTGATGCAACCGGCAAGTTTCTGATTCCCGGACTCTGGGACAATTACACTTACACGCTTGAAGCAGTCAAAAATAACTTTCCGTTTTTTGAATTGTTGATTGCTCATGGCGTAACGGGCGTGCGCGATGTCGGAACGTCAATGAATTTGACCGAAGCGGCGAAATTGAGAGAAGAAATCAACGCCGGAAAAGCTCTCGCGCCGCGTCTGTTTTACGCCGGAAATGTTCTCATCGGCGAAATGCCTCCGCGCCGGAGCAATCGCTGGACGGGAATTTCGACAATCGTCAAAACAACAGAAGAAGCGAAAAAAGTCGTCGAATCGCTTGCCCGCGCAGGTGTTGACCACATCAAAACGGAAAAACGCACGCCGCCCGAAATCTTAAAAGAAATCATCCGCGCGGCGCACAAATATAAATTGCCGGTCGTCGGCGTTCCGCCCTCTTTTATCATTGACGCTTCAAACGACGGTTTGGATTGCGTCGAGCATTCGGCGGAGATTTTCCGAGCGACTTCCAATAAGCGCAACGAGTATTACGCGCTTTACCGCGACCGCACGATTGATAAGATGACGATGGACGAAAGTTATGCGTTTTTCGGCACGATGGAAACGGACGTGCCTTACTACGAAGAAACTCTCAAAACTCTGGCGCGCAATCGAACCTGCGTCGTCACGAATGCCGCGCAGACAAATACTTTCATCGGAGATTTTGAATTAATTGACAACACGCGCCGCCGCTTCAAAACCGAAGCGCAGCTCAAGGTCGATTTGCACAAAGCCGGAGTATTGCTGCTTGCCGGAACGCAGTTGAGCTACGATACCGTCGGAACGCCCGGACTCGTTTTGCACGACGAACTTAATTTGTTTGTCCGAGCCGGTATGTCGCCGTTCGAGGCTCTGAAAACCGCGACCGCCAATCGGCAAAATTTATGCGGCGCGAAAAAGATTTGGGAACGATTGAAAAGGGCAAACTCGCCGATTTGATTTTGCTCGACGCAAACCCGCTCGCCGATATTTCAAACACCAGAAAAATAAACTCGGTGGTTGCCAACGGTAAATTACTCGACCGAAAAACTCTGGACAAAATGCTTGCCGACGTTGAAGCGACGGCGAAAAAGAAATAATAATGACTGTTAAAAAATCTAACAAGCATCCGTAACGAAAATAAAATTATGAATCCAACAGAACAAAAAACAACAATTTCAGAAGCCGTGCGAAAGCACAAGGAATTTCTTTTTCCGGCGGTCGCCACTTATTACCAGGAGCCGCTCGCGCTCGTTCGGGGCGAAGGCGAATACGTCTGGGACGACGCTGGCAATCGTTACCTCGACTGCTTCGGCGGCGTGCTGACGGTCAGCGTCGGACACGCGAATCCGAAAATCAACGCGGCGATTATTGAGCAAGTCAATAAAATTTCGCATACGTCCGCGCTTTACGCGAATCCGAATCAGTCAGATTTGGCGGAGAAGCTGGCGGAAATCACGCCCGGCGATTTGAAGAAATCGTTCTTTTCGAGTTCGGGAACGGAAGCCGACGACACGGCGATTATGGCGGCGAAACTCGCCACCGGCAGACACGAAATCGTCGTGCTTCGTCACAGCTATTCGGGCAGAAGCGCGACCGCGTTATCAAGCGTTGGACACTCGACGTGGCGACCGCTTCCCTCTCAGGTGGCGGGAATCGTCCACGCCCGCGCTCCATATTGCTATCGCTGTCCTTTTAATTTGAAACCGGAAAGCTGCGGCGCGGCGTGCGCCGAAGATGTTAGGGACGTAATCGAAACGACGACGACCGGCGAAATCGCGGCGTTTATGGCTGAACCGATTTTAGGTGTCGGCGGTTTCATCGTGCCGCCCGCCGGATATTTTGAACGGGTCGAAGAAATCACCCGAAAGCACGGCGGACTTTTTATCGCCGACGAAGTGCAGACCGGCTGGGGACGCACGGGCGACAAATGGTTTGGAATCGAGCATTGGGACGTAAAACCCGACATCATGGGTTTGATGCAGGGCATCGAACTTGTAAAAAACCGCAAAACGAAAGAGCCTGCACCCGAAGCCGTTCTAAAAGTTTTTGAAGAAACCAAACGGCAAGGCGTTCTCATCGGCAAAGGCGGGCTTTACGGCAACGTGATTCGCACGGGAATGATGCTCAATTCGACGAAAGACAATGTTGATGAACTCGTTGCCGCGCTTGATAAGAGCTTTGCTTTATGTGAATAACAAGCCGCGAAATTTTATCGGTTAAAAGGGAAAACACAGATCAAATTATGATGAAAAATAAAATTACCAAGTCATTCGTTTTACTGTTGCTGCTCGGCACATTCGCGTTCGGGCAGGACAAGGTTAAGATTCTTGACAAATACATCGAGGTGGCGCGCAAAAATTGGCAAGTGCCGGGAATGTCGGTGACGGTCGTCCGCGACCGACAGGTGCTTTTGTCGAAAGGCTACGGCGTGCGCGAGTCGGGCAAAGCGGCGGCGGTTGACGCTTCGACGCTGTTCGGCGCGATGTCCACGACCAAGGCGATGACAGCCGTTGCGATGGGCATTCTCGTGGATGAAGGCAAAGTCGGCTGGGACGATAAAGTCACCAAACACCTGCCCGATTTTCGCGTCGCCGATTCGTATGTGACCGGAGAGATTCGCGTCCGCGATTTATTCACGCACAACGCCGGTTTGCCGAATGCCGATTTTCTCTGGACGCGCGACGAATTGTCGAGCGACGGAATCGTCAGCCGGATGCAGTATGCCAAGCCGTCCTATCCGTTTCGCGCCGGGTTTGTCTATCACAACGTGATGTATCTGGTCGCCGGAAAAATCATCGAAAAAGCGAGCGGGATGACCTGGGAACGGTTTATGACCGAGCGCGTTTTCAATCCGCTCGGTATGAAAAACACTTTCCCGACGCTTGAATCTTCGCGTGCCTATCAAAATCGGTCGGCACCTCACTTTGAAATCAAAAATCAAATCACGGTCATTCCCGAAATGGCGGTTGACACTGCTGGTCCCGCAGGTTCCGTTTGGTCAACGGCGGACGACATCGGCAAATGGATTAATTTCACGCTTTACAACACGACCGCCGACGGCAAACCGCTGCTCAGACCGGCGACTTTCAACGAGCTTTTCAAACCGCAGGTGATTCTGCCGACGATGTTTTATCCGACCTTCCGTCTGACAAAACCGCATTGGACGACTTACGGACTCGGCTGGTTTCAGCACGACTATCGCGGCGAGATGGTCAATTTTCATACGGGCAGCCTCGCCGGGCGCACCGCCATCATCGGCTTGCTGCGCGACAAAAAACTTGGCGTTTATATCTTCGGCAATCTCGACCACGCCGAACTGCGGCACGCGCTGATGTATAAAGTTTTCGACCTGTTTGCCTTCGACGACAACAGACGCGACTGGAGCGCCGAGATGAAAGTTTTATACGACGGCATCAAGGCGGAAGCCGCCAAAGCCAGAGAAGCAAGCCGCGCCGCCCGGCAGACTAACACCAAGCCGACGCTTCCGCTCGATGCTTATGCGGGCAAATACTTTGACCCGTATTACGGCTCAATCGAGTTGCAAATGGTCGAAGGAAAACTCCGCGCCATCATCAACCGCGAAACTTACGCCGACCTCGAACACTGGGAGAAAGACTCGTTCCTGGCGAAATCAAACAAGGCTTGGCAGGGCGAAGGCGTTATCAGGTTCGAGGTCAAACCCGACACCAAAGAAGTCGAATTAATTTGGGGCAGCCAAAGATTCAAGCGGCAGGTGAAGCCGTGACTTTTGATGAAAACATCGAAAATTTAATATGAAAACATTAATCAAAAACGGACGAATTGTAACGGCGGTTGACGATTACCGCGCCGATATTTTAATCGGAGACGAAACAACTTCACTTTGCGCCTAGACTTGGCTATAATGGCTAAGTCGGAGTTTAAAAATTATGAGAACGACAAACATTGCCGAACTGAAGAACCATTTGAGCAGTTTTTTAGCCGACGTAAAACGCGGCGAGGAAATTTTAATCAGCGATAGAAATCAACCGATTGCCAAAATTGTTCCGCTTCACAACACTTCGGATTTTTCCGCCGAAGAATTGGCTTTGGCAGCGGCGGGGATTTTGCGTCTGCCCGAAGAAAGCGAGGCTTCCGAATCGTTTTTGAAAGAAAAACGCTCCACTTTGAAAAGCGAAACGGTAATCAAAGCCATAATTGACGAACGCGATGAAGACTGAAATTGCCTTTTGGGATACGAGTGCGATTTTGCCGCTTTGCTGTTCGCAAGTTTTTACAACAAAGTCAAAAAAGTGGCTGCGAAAATATCCGAAAATCGTCGTTTGGTGGGGAACTTCGGTTGAAATCAACAGCGGTTTGGCGAGGCTCAAACGGAACGGCGATTTAACGGAAAAAGAAACGGTCAAAGCCTTGCGTTTGTGGGAAAAACTCAAGAAGACTTGCCGCATCGTTTCGCCTGTCGAAAGAATTATCGAATTGGCAAATGATTTGCCCGAAAATTACAATTTGCGGGCGTTGGATTCGTTTCAACTAGCGGCGGCACTCGTCTGGTGTCAGGAAAAACCGCGCCGTCGCCCGTTTATTACGGCTGATGAGCAATTGGCAAAAGCGGCTGAGAAAGCAGGATTCAATGAAATTTTGTTGACTTGAGAAGAAGTGTCTGAAATTTTGCGGGAAATCAAAACTGATTTGGCGGCTTAAATTGAAATAAAATATACAAAACACAGAGACATTATGAAAAGGTTGTTATTAGTTTTTTGGATTTTAATTACTGTTTCGGCAGTTTTTGCTCAAACAGAAGAAACGAGCGATGAAACTTTACTGAAAAGAGCTGTTTCGCTGTCAGACAACAAATTTCACGAACTAGAAATAAAAAGAGACGGCGTGTATTTGGACGGCACAAGAAAAAACAAATCAGACAATCTTTTTGTAACAGTTACGTTTTTGTCTGAGACGGCTGAATATTGGGAATACGATAATTCCGGGTATTGGTTTTTACTTGGAACGGATATGGCAACCGGAATGTGTGGAATTCCACATTACGCAATGATTCACGTTGATTCAAACGGAAATATACGAGTTTCAAAAGAAAGTCCATCAGCTTGTATTGGTGATTTTCCTATTTTGATTGAATTCAAATTAAGTTTTGATAAGCAGTGCAATCAACGCCCCATTTGGAAAATATCAAATTCATTAGAATTTGACGGCTGCACTTTTAATTGGAAAGATTTGCAAACTACACAAAAAACTAAAACACGAAAAAGAAAGTAAAAAATCATTTTCTAACTCTGTGTTCTTTATGGCTAAAAAATTATGAAAACACTAATCAAAAACGGACGAATCATCACGGCGGTTGACGATTACCGCGCCGATATTTTAATCGAAGACGAAACGATTTCCATCATTGGCAAAACGCTCGAAATGGAAGCCGACGTAACGATTGATGCAGGCAGAAAACTCGTCATTCCGGGCGGCATTGACCCGCACACGCATATGGAATTGCCGTTTGGCGGGACGTATTCGTCGGACGATTTTTTTAGCGGAACGCGCGCAGCGGCGTTTGGCGGGACGACGACGATTATTGATTTCGCCGTGCAGACCAAAGGCGAAGCGATGACGGCGGGCGTTGACCGTTGGCACAAAAAGGCGGAGGGAAAATGCGCGATTGATTACGGTTTTCACCTTATCACGACCGAATTTGAAGACGGCGACGAGCGTGAGATGTATCGCCTGATGGACGAAGGCATCACGAGCTTTAAGTTGTTTATGGCTTATCCGGGCGTTTTTCTGGCGGACGACGCGACGATTTTTCGGGCGATGAGCGCGGCGGGAAATCGCGGCGGTTTGATTTGTATGCATGCCGAAAACGGAATCGTGATAAATGAAATTATCAAACGCGCACTCGCGCAGGGGCGAACTGCGCCGAAATATCACGCTTTGACGCGCCCGACGATTGCGGAAGCCGAAGGCGTGCATCGCGCGATTGCGATTGCGGAGATGGCTGAATCGCCCGTTTATATCGTGCATTTGTCCTGCACCGATGCGCTGAACAAAGTCCGCGAAGCCCGCGACCGAGGCATCGCCGCGTTTGCCGAAACCTGCCCGCAGTATCTTTTTCATTCAATCGAAGATTACGGCGACGATTTCGAGGGCGCGAAATACGTGATGACACCGCCGCTTCGTGAAAAGCACAATCAGGCGGAATTGTGGAAAGGTTTGAAAATGGACGACCTTCAAGTCATCTCCACCGACCATTGCCCGTTTTGTATGAAAGAGCAAAAGGAATTGGGCAAAGATGATTTTTCAAAAATCCCGAACGGCGCGCCCGGCGTGGAAAATCGAATGTCGCTGATTTACAACGGCGGAGTCGTCGAAAATCGAATTTCCTTGAATCGGTTCGTCGAACTGACTTCGACCGCAGCCGCGAAAATGTTCGGGATGTTTCCGAAAAAAGGCACCATCGCCGTCGGTTCGGATGCTGACATCGTGATTTTTGATGCGGAGAAGGAACACACTTTTGGGGTTGCGAACGAACATATGAACGTGGATTATTCGTCTTACGAAGGTTGGAAGGTAAAAGGCAAAGTCGAAACAGTTTTATCGCGCGGTCGCGTCGTGATTGAAAACGGCGAGCACAAAGGAAAGGCTGGCGACGGGCAATTTTTGAAGCGCGGAACTTGCGTCAATATTTAGCTTAAAAATGGCTAATGATACGGCAAACAATTTAGAAGCGGGTAGATCGCTTGCTCATTATCGAATCTTAAAAAAACTCGGGGCGGGCGGAATGGGCGAAGTTTATCTGGCGGAAGACACGCACCTTCGTCGCAAAATCGCGCTCAAAATCTTGCTGCAAACGCTCGCCTCCGACCAAAGAAGCGCTTGACCTTGCCGAGCAAATTACCTTTGCGCTGTCGGCGGCACATGCGGCGGGCATTGTTCATCGAGACATCAAGCCGGAAAACATTATGCTGCGTGAAGACCGGCTGGTGAAAGTTTTGGATTTCGGCTTGGCGAAATTAACCGAAAAGAGAGAAGTCAGTCTCGACACTGAAGCCGAAACGCGCGCACTCGTGAAAACGAATCCGGGCGTGGTGATGGGAACTGTCAGCTATATGTCGCCCGAACAAGCCAGAGGAAAAGACACGGACGCGAGAACCGATATTTTTAGTCTCGGCTGTGTGCTTTATGAAATGCTCACGCAAAGATTGCCGTTTTCGGGCGAGACAATCAACGACATGATTGCCGCAATTTTGAAAAGCGAGCCTTTGTCGCCGACAAATTTTAATTCAGAAATTCCTGCCGAACTCGAACGAATTGTTTTGAAGTCTTTGGCGAAAGACCGGGAAGAGCGTTATCAAACCGCGAAAGATTTGTCGGTTGATTTACGACGATTAAAAAGACAGATGGAACTTGGCGCAGAGATTGAGCGCACAAAACCGCCGTACAAATCAGCAGAAAACGCGACGGAAAACGCCACGCGAATTCTTTCGGCACGTCCGACTTCGAGCGCGGAGTATGTAGTGAGTGAAGCCAGAAAGCATAAACTCGGTTTTGTAGTCGCAGCGGTAATTTTACTACTGGCGATTGGCGGATTAGGCGTTTGGTATTTTGGCAATCGCCCGTTAAACACAAAACAAATCGAATCAATCGCCGTGATGCCGTTTATCAACGAAAGCGGCAACGCCGATACGGAATATCTGTCGGATGGAATGACGGAAACGCTGATCGGCAGTTTGTCGCAATTGCCGAATTTGAACGTGAAGGCGCGGTCGTCTGTGTTTCGTTACAAAGGCAAAGATGCGGACGTGAAGACAATCGGCAAAGAATTAAACGTACAGGCTATCTTGAACGGGCGCGTCACACAGCGCAGCGACCAATTAACGCTGAGCCTGGAATTGGTTGACGCGCAGACGGAGAACGTCATTTGGAGCGAGCGATACAATCGCAAACAAGCCGACCTCGTTTCATTGCAAAGCGAGATTGCCCGCGACGTTTCAAGTAAATTGAAAACCAAACTGTCGGGCGCGGACGAGCAACGCTTGGCAAAGAACTACACGGCAAACGCCGAATCCTATCAACTTTATTTGCAAGGGCGTTTCTTTTGGAACAAGCGCACGGTCAAAGATATTCGGAAATCAATCGAATATTTCCAGCAGGCTGTCGCGCTTGATCCGAACTACACGCTGGCTTACACCGGACTTGCCGATGCTCATACTGTTCTCCCAACATATGGCGGCGCACCGTCACGTGAAGTATTGCCGAAGGCGCGCGAAGCCGCGCTCAAAGCCTTATCGCTCGATGACCAATTAGCTGAATCTCACATCTCGCTCGGTATGATTTTGAATTATTATGATTACGACTTTGCCGGAGCGGAGCGCGAATTTCGACGCGCTATTGAACTTAATCCAAACTCTGCGGCGGCGCATCAGTTCTACGGCAATCTCCAAATTCACCTCGGCAGATTCGAAGAAGCCTACTCCGAATTGAGTCGTGCGCTGGAGATTGAACCGCTCTCGCCGCTCATCAATCGTTTTTACGGTTTAGCCTTGCTCTACGACAGAAGATATGATGAAAGCGCAACGCAGTTAAAAAAGACGCTTGAACTTGATGCTGGTTTTGTCCCGGCTTATGACACTCTGGCGAACGTCTATCGCGCGCAAGGCAAACACGCTGATAGCGTTGAAGCATTTGCCAAAGCAGAAGAAGCATTGGGCAATCACGAAGCGGCAGTTTTGATGCGAGAGATTTTCGCCAAAGGCGGCTGGCAGAAATTTCTAAGGGCTATGATTGATCAGCCTCAACTGAACTACAGAAAATCAAGATACATCGTGGCAACATATCACGCGGAACTTGGAGAAAAAGACAAAGCATTTGCCGAACTGAACAAGTCTTACGAAGAGCGCGAATTCTTCATGATTGTACTCAAAGTTGACCCGCGCTTTGACCATTTGCGTGACGACCCGCGCTTACAGGAATTGTTGAGAAAAGTCGGTTTTCCATAACTAAGGCGGTATTCGGCAAAGGGAAATTAATGCGGGTGAACAAAGCGATTATGCAGGCGACGGACAATTTTTGAAGCGCGGAACTTGTGTGACTATGTAAAGTTAGGAGGAAAGGTGAATATGAACGCAATGCTTAAGATATTTTCGCTCATCTTGATACTTGGTGCCTGCTCTGCTGCGCTGGCTCAAGCCACTGGCGACGACGCAGAGATTCGGGCAATTGCCTCGAATTGGGAGAGAGCGTGGAACAAACATGATATGAAGGCGCTCGCCAGGTTGTTTACCGACGATGCAGATTTCGTCAACGTCGGCGCAAAGCATTGGAAGGGGCGCAAAGAGATTGAAGCACAACACTCAGCTCGCTTGGGTCAATTTCTTCAAAGCACATGGGCGACCAAGACTGTCGCTGTTGAATACTTGAAGCCAGATATTGCGCTCGCACATATTGAATGGAGTCTCTCTGGTGATAAAGAGCCGGACGGCACACCTCGCAAAGCACGAGACGGTGTTTTTACATGGGTCTTAATCAAGAAGAGCGGCAAGTGGTTAATCCGCGCCGCGCAGAACACAAATGTCAGTAATTTGCCGCCGCCTGTTGCTGTTCCAAAGCTGATGTAATGTTCAGCGCTAATAACAAGCAAAAGAATACGAGCCGAAATCAGGTGATTATTTAAAGTTAGGAGAAAAAATGAAATTTATTTTAGTTTTATTGCTCTTTCCGATTTTGTTTGGGAAAGCGTTCGGTCAAAATGCCCAGCCTGTAAAAATTACGGCAGGCGGCGTTGAATTTCATTACATTGAAAAGGGGCAAGGCGAGCCGCTTGTTCTGCTTCACGGCGGTGTCAGCGATTATCGGTTGTGGGACGCGCAGATAGAGGAGTTTTCCCGAAACTATCGTGTTATTTCCTATAGCCGACGCTTTCATTACCCGAATAAAAATTCGTTGGACGCCGAATATCGCGGGGCGGAAACCGATGCCGAAGACCTTCTAAGCTTTTTGCGCAAACTTAAACTCAAGCGAGTTCATCTGGTCGGGCTTTCTTACGGCGCGCTTACCGCGCTGATTTTTGCCCTTAAACATCCCGGAATGGTTCGCTCAATGGTTCTCGCCGAACCGCCCGCGCATCAATTAATCAGAGATTTGCCCGGCGGCGAAACTGTCTATCAGGATTTTATAAACGCTTTAAAGCCTTCCGTAGAAGCGTTCAAAAAGGGCAAGGACAAAGAAGCGTTGAGAATTTTCTTTGCCGCTCTGGGTCGAAAACTCGACAGCCAGCCGCCCGCCGCCATCGAAGCGGTTATGCAAAACGCCCAGGCAATTAAAGCTATTAACACATCGCCGGAACCGTTTCCGAAAATTTCAAAAGAGAAACTGCGGCGATTAAAAATTCCGGTTTTAATTATCACAGGCGAAAATACGGTTAAGATTCATAAACTTGTGGACGAGGAACTCGCACGGCTGCTTCCGAACGCAAAGGAATTCGTTATTCCAAACGCAGGACACGGAACGCCGCGCGAGAATCCGCAAGTTTTTAACGAAACGGTGCTAAAGTTTTTGGCAACCGCCGCACATAAAACAAGCAAGATAAAAACGGCGAACACACAGGCAAAGCCCGCGACGGACAATTTTTGAAACGCGGGACTTGCGTGAATATTTAGAAACTCAGGAGAATACAATCGGCGAATGCCAAATGATGAAACAAAAACTCTAAAAGCTTATTCTTTGCTTGGTCATTACCGGATTGTCAAAAAACTTGGCGCGGGCGGAATGGGCGAAGTTTATCTCGCTGAAGACACCAAACTTGACCGTCGTGCTGTGCTTAAAATCCTGCCCGAAGATTTGGCAAATGACGCGGAAAGAATGCGCCGTTTCGTGCAGGAAGCAAAATCTGCTTCGGCTCTGAATCATCCGAACATCATCACAATTTACGAAATCGGTGAAACTGACGACACGCATTTCATTGCAACAGAATATATCGAAGGCGAAACTTTGCACAGCCGTTTGAAAAGCGAGCCGATGAATCTTAAATCGGTGCTTGATACTGCCATTCAGATTGCGTCCGCTTTGCAAGCCGCTCACAGCGCAGGCATTGTTCACCGCGACATCAAGCCGGAAAATGTGATGATTCGTCCTGACGGGTTGGTAAAAGTTCTCGATTTCGGCATCGCCAAGCTGACCGAGAAAAAGCCGGAAGCGATTGATGCGGAAGCGGCGACGGCAATTAAGGCGGGAACAAGTCCCGGAATGATAATCGGCACGGCGAGTTATATGTCTCCCGAACAAGCGCGGGGCAAAGAGGTTGATGCGCGAAGCGATATTTTTAGTTTCGGAGTTGTGCTGTATGAAATGATAACGGGCAAAAGGGCGTTTGACGGCGAAACGGCGATGGATGTTATCGGCGCGATTTTGCACAAAGAACCGTCGCCGTTGAGCGAAACCGAAATACCCAAAGAACTGCGGCGAATCGTGGAAAAAAGTTTGCGAAAAGACCGCGAAGAACGCTACCAAACGACGAAAGATTTACGAATTGATTTAAAAGACATTCGGCAGGAATTAGAGTTTCAAAATAAGCTGGAACGCACGGCTGCGCCAAATCGGGAAGAAGCTAAAACGCAAATTTTAGAAATACCGACGACGGCAGACGTGACCGCGTCCGAAAGCGGAACTATGCACGCGACTTCGAGTGCGGAATACGTCGTCGGTGAAATCAAAAATCATAAACTCGGTTTCGCGGTCGGTGTTGTAGTTTTACTGGCGACGCTCGGATTTGGCTACTGGTTTTTCACCAAACAGCGCGACAACTCGCTCGCCGCCTTAAATGTTCCTCGTGCGGTTGACGCGCCGAAACCCGCATCGAAACTTTACTGGCAAATGACGGAAGCCGAGCGGGTGGTTTTTATTCGGGAACGAGCGCGGCACATTCAAACGCTGATTGGCGACGAGCCGACGGAATTTGACGACGAAGAATTACGCGCGATTAAAGTCGAGATTGACCGTTATGTCGAAAAGAAAGATAGTTTATCGCAGAAACCGTTTGAAGAAGGCTTGCGCGTGATTTACGGTCGCGCCAGCCAGTATGCGCCGCTTGTGATTCGAGCTTATGAAGCGCGGCAAGTTCCGTCCGCTTTAGGACTTTATCAAGCGATGATTGAGTCCGAATATAACGATTGTCCGACTCATCCTCATCCGACCGGACCCGTGGGATTATTTCGATTTTCGCGGAAAATGGCGGTGATTTACGGCTTGACACCAAAGGATTATTGCAGCGTGGAGAAACAGTCGAACGCGGCGGCACATCATATGTCGGATTTAATCAGCGACTTCGGCGAAGAAAAATCTAGTTGGACATTGGCTCTTTTCAGTTTCGATCAAGGCGGCGATAAAGTGCGCGAGTATTTGCGGCAGTTGCGCGGACGCGGCGTTGCGGAACGGAGTTTTTGGGCGATTTTCCGCCACGGGCAGAATTTGCAGCCGCCTTTGTTACCCGACGGAAAACAATATGTGCCACGCTTCTTTGCCGCAGCCATCATCGGCGAAACGCCTGAAGTTTTTGAACTTTCTACGCTGCCACTCTCAACTTTGAGCGGGAAAGGTAAATGAACATCGGTTAGGATTCAGAAGTGAGTTTTGTTAGATTTCATTTGCGACAGATACGCGCTTTCAGAACTTGCCGCGACGGGTGGTTTTACGCAATAGAATTATTTATGGAGAATTGAATGAACAAGTTTCTTTCAACAGATTTAGAAAAAGCGTCGGCTGTTCCTTATTTTCTGTGGGACGAACCGATGACTATTGCAGAATTAAAACGGCGATTGACTTCGGCTTCGGCGGCGGAGCAAAGAAGACTGTTCGCCAAGATTTTGCGCGAGGCGCGTGATACGGACGTTTGGAAATTCACCACGCCGGAAGAAGTCTGGCGCAGATGGCGGGAACTAGAGCCGCAACTCGGACGGCGGCGCGAGTTTTGGAAGTTTTTGTTTGAATTTTGGGAAAAGGAAGGTTTGCTTGGCTAAAGACGCGCTTAGCAATTTACAAAACGAATTCCTGCGCGAGTTTTTCGGGCGCGAGAATCGTTTTTATCTGACCGGCGGCGCGGCTCTGGTCGGGTTTTATCTCGGACATCGGGAAACGAACGAGCTTGATTTGTTCACGCTCGAAATTGAAAGCGGCTTTGCGATTGTCAAAGACGCGGCGCGGGTTTTGGGCGCGAGCGTCGAAGCGATTCAAACCGCGCCTGATTTTCGGCGGCTTCTGGTTAAGCGCGGCGATGAATCCGTCGTGGTTGATTTGGTGCGGGAATATGTTTTTCAACTCGAAACGGAAAAACGCGAGATAAATGGAATTCGCGTTGTATTCGCCCGAAGAAATTTTGGCGAACAAACTTTGCGCTCTGCTGTCGCGCTCGGAAATTCGAGATTTGGTTGTGTGCGAGGACTCGAAAAGGCAGGATTTAACCTTGAAAACGCTCTTTCCGTCGCACAGCAAAAAGATACCGGCTTGACTGCCGCGTATCTTGCCTGGGTTTTGAATCAAATTGAACTCAGCGATGATTTATCGCCGTCGGGCGATGTATCGATTAGCGAGCTAAAAAACTATTTGGATAGTTTGATTACGAGATTAAAACGGCTGGCTTTTCCCGAATAATCGAAACTCTCTGACGAAAGCGCGCCGTGCCGGAAAGCGCTGAACGTAGTGGAAAGCGGGGCGACTGAGCAGTTCCCGCAAACGCGATACTTGCGTGAACATTTAAGAAAATTCAAGCGCGAAAATATACGAAAGAGAATTTTACACGACGAACGCGAAAATGCCCGAAGAGAATGTAAAACTTTCCTTCAGGTATTTTCGCGTTCGGCAAACAATCAAATTTTCAAATTTCTCCCTGGAAATCTTCGCGCCGCTTGAAAACTTTGCCCAGTAGATTTACGCGGCTTGCGCCTCTTGGGCGGTGTAAGCGTCGCGCGCCTTTGCAGTGTCGAGATATTCCTTGAAGGCGGTGATTTTGCCTTCATCATTGAAAGTGCAGACGTGGACAAAATCCGATTCGTATTCTTTGCCGGTCGGTTTTATGCGCCATTTGTAATCGCCGAGAACGACGACTTTATCGCCCTGCGCGACGAATTCACGCGGCTCGAAATGCAAATTTTCCGAGTATTCGCCGACCAAAGACATAAATTCCAACATCTGCTCTTTACCCTTGCGCTTTCCGGTGTGCGGCACGTTTTCGGTTTGGGGGTTTTCCCAATCCGCGTCGTCCGTGTATAAATCCATCAACGATTCGATGTCGCCCTCTTTGAAAAGCTCATAGGCGCGTCGCGCCGTTTCGGTGTTTTCCTGTTCGTTCATTTTTTTGTTCTCCTTATTTTAATTTTAGATTTTAGATTGATGAATTTCTTTGAATCCAAAATTTAAAATCCAAAATCGAATTAGTTTCCCGCGAGCGGGCTGATGTGCGTCGAAGCGATGACCCAGCGGTCAACTCCGGTGCGGTTCAGAACGCTTGTTACGCGGTAGGTTCCGCTCAACTCCTGTCCTTTGTTCGTCGCTTTAAGCGTCAGCCTGGACATCACGATTGCCACGCTGCCGAAAGCCTTAAAATTCCATTTACGGTCGGTCGTTTCGACCGTTTGATATTTCAAATCGCCCGAACGCATCGCGGCAAGATGCTGTTCTCTATTTGCCACCGAGCCGTCCGCTCCGACGCGAATGTAATCGGCTGCGAGATACTTCGCCGTTTCGTCCGCCGAGTTTTTCATCAAAGCCGCTGTGTAATCGTCCAAAAATTTGTTCAATTCTTTTTCGTCCGCCGCCGGTTCATCGCGGGTTGATTGCGCGGAAATGGTCGTCCATTTGCCGCCTCGTTTTGCCAGCACCGCCGTCGTGCGAAAGCCTCCGTTAAAGGTCGTGCCGGTCGTTTTGTTTTTGCCCGTAAACTTGATGTGGCTGATGACGACCGCCGTGTCGCCCATCACACGGACGCTTTCGATGTCGCGCTTGAGCGACGCATAGCTCCAGGTGCCTTTCTTGATATTTTCGAGCTGTTCGGCTTTCGTCCATTTTCTGCCGCCCGTGCCGACAAAAATCAAATCGTCGGCGGTAAATTGTTCGAGCGCGGCAGCCTCGTCCTTGACCAGCATCGCGTCCACTTCGCTTAAATACTGCCGAATGGCTTGCTCGTCTTTCGATTGACCGAAAACAAAACCGCAAGCCGCGATGATCATCGTTAAAGTTAAAATCGTTCGTTTCATTTTTTTGTTCTCCTTTTAATTTTTAGATTTCTTCAGTCGCCGGACTCGTAAAAACGGCTTCTACTCATTAAAACGAGAATCGAAAACGAAAAGGGACATCGGGACGAAAAAAAATTTTCTTTTGCGGATTTTTGGTTTATAATCGGCGCGTAAATTTTTATCCCGGAAACAAATGACAAACGCTTCTTCGCATCAGATTTCGCTGCTGCTCGCCGATTGGAGCGGCGGCGATGAGTCAGCGCCCGAACGCTTGATGCCGCTCGTCTATGAAGAGCTGCGGCAGATGGCGCGGCGGTTTATGCGGCGGCAGCCGTCGGGACACACTTTTCAAACGACTGAACTGATTCACGAGGCTTACTTAAAAATCGAACGATGGAGGAAATCGCCGAAGTTCTGAAAACGTCTTCGAAAACCGTCAAGCGCGATTGGCGTTTCGCGCGAATGTGGCTCGCGCGCGAACTGGCGGGCGATGGCGGCGGACGCGAGTAATTCGGAATTTTTATTTTTTAAAATGAACGCTGAAAGGCTGCAAAGAATCGAGGAAATTTGCCACGCGGCTCTGGACGCGACGCCCGAAGAGCGCGCGGCTTTTCTCGAAAAACAATGCGGCGCGGACGCCGACCTCCGCCGCGAAGTCGAGTCCTTACTCGATTTCGACAAAAGCGCGGATTTGTTTTTCGATTCGTCGCCCGAATCTTTTGCCGCCGAAATGTTTTCCGAACGGGAAAACGGAGCAGTGAATCTCGTCAACCGCGAAGTCGGTCATTATCGAATCCTGAAACTTTTAGGCAGAGGCGGAATGGGCGAAGTTTATCTCGCCGAAGACAAAGAACTCGAACGCCACGTCGCCGTCAAAGTTTTGCTGCCGGAAGTCGCCGACGACCGGGCGCGCCTGGGGCGTTTCGTGCGCGAAGCACGGGCGGCTTCGGCGCTCAATCATCCGAATATTCTGACGGTTCACGAAATCGGCGGTTTTGAAAATTCGCGTTTTATCGCCACCGAATTTGTTGCGGGCGAAACTCTGCGCGACCGTTTGCGCGGCGCGGAACCGCTCGATTTGCGCGAAACGCTCGACGCGGCTTTGCAAATTGCCGCCGCGCTCGCCGCCGCGCATGAAGCCGGAATCGTCCACCGCGACATCAAACCGGAAAATATAATGCTGCGCGATGACGGTTTCGTTAAAGTTCTGGATTTCGGTCTGGCGAAATTGACGGAAGAGAGACGCAGGGACGCGGCGACGCAGCGACGCGGAGAAAATGAATCCACTTTAATCGCCGCGTCGCAAACTGAATCGGGCGTGGTGATGGGAACCGCCGCTTATATGTCGCCCGAACAAGCGCGCGGGCTGGCGGTTGACGCGCGCACCGACATCTGGAGCTTCGGCATCGTGTTGTATGAAATGCTGGCGGGAAAAACGCCCTTTGAAGGCGAAACGACAAGCGATGTGATCGCCGCGATTCTCAAAAGCGAGCCGCCGTTTGCGCCGGATAAATTTCCCGAAGATTTGCAGCGCATTGTCGGCAAAGCTCTCGAGAAAGACCGCGCGGAGCGTTACCAAAACGTCCGAGATTTGCTGACGGATTTGCGCGACCTCAAACAGGAATTAGATTTTACCGCCAAACTCGAACAATCGAAGCAGCCGACAAAATCGAAAAAAACGCCGACCGGAGAATCAATTTATTTTACGGAAACGCAAAACGCGCGTCAGACTTCGAGCGCGGAATACGTCGTCGCGGAAATTAAAAATCACAAAGCCGGATTTCTTGCTTTGGCGGTTTTACTGCTGGCGGCGATTGGTTTGGGCTATTGGTTTTTCCCAAGCCGTTCGAGCGGCGCCGCGCCGATTTCTTCTATCGCCGTGTTGCCGTTTGAAAACGCGAGCGGCGACGCCGGTCTCGATTATCTATCGGACGGCGTGAGCGAGAGCGTGATTGACCGGCTTTCGCAGTTTCCGCAATTAAAAGTCATCGCCCGCAGTTCGTCGTTCAAATATCGCGGCGTTGTTAATTTGTCGGAAGCGGCGAATGCGCTCGGCGTGCAGGCGATTGTCACCGGAAAAGTTATCAAACGCGGCGACGATTTAACCATCAGAGTCGAATTGGTGGACGCGCGCGACAACCGCCAGTTGTGGAGCGAAAATTACAAACGGCGCGCGGCGGACGCGCTTTTCGTCCAGCAGGAAATTGCGCAAACGGTGTCGCAAAAATTGCGTCTGCCGACGACGGACGCGCTCGAAGAGCGGCAGCTTGCAAAAGGCGAAACGACCAATCCGCTGGCTTACGAGTTGGTGCTGAAAGGGCGTTACGCGAGGAGCAAGGGAACGGCAGAGAGCCGGAAGAAAGCCATCGAGTATTACAAGCAGGCGATTACGGTTGACCCGAATTACGCGCTCGCCTTTGCCGAACTTTCCGCCGCTTACAGCGGTCTCGGCAACACGGGCGATATGAACCCGCAGGAAGCGAATTCGATAGCGAAGGCGGCGGCTGAAAAGGCTCTGGAACTGGACGCGAATCTTCCCGAAGCGCATATCGCGCTGGCAAGCATCGCGGTTGACGAATGGAATTGGACAGCCGCCGAGCGCGAATTCCGGCGAGTTATCGAAACCAGCCCGAACGTTGCCGTCGCGCACAACAAATACGCTCTTTACCTGCTTTATACCGGACGATTTGAGGAAGCCGTCAGCGAAATAAAACGCGCCAACGAGCTTAATCCCGTCGCGCCCGGCGCCAGTCTCGGTTTGAGTTTTATTCTGCATTACGCGCGGCGGCACGACGAAGCCATTGAGGTCGCCAGGCGGCTGCTCGAACTCGATCCGAATAACTACGCGGCGCACGTCTATATCGCCGATGCGTATTCGGCAAAAGGAATGCACCGGGAAGCCGTCGCCGAATATCAGGAAGCGATCAGGCTCGGCGGCGACAGCCTGAGCTTGCAAATCTATCTCGGTTACGCTTTGGCGATGGCAGGCGAGCGCGGCGCGGCTTTGGCGATTCTCAATCGGCTGCAAACGACGAAAGAATACGCCTCGCCCGCCGAGTTAGCCGCTCTCTACGCCGGTCTGGGCGACCGGGAATCGGCGTTTCGCACGCTCGAACGAGCCTTTGCGGAGCGCGATCTGCAATTGCAGTTTCTGAAAATTGACCCGCATTACGACAGCCTGCGCGGCGACGCGCGCTTTCAGGATTTACTGCGGCGCGTGGGTTTGCCGCAATGACAGCAGACGTGAAAATGCTGAAAATCTTGAAATAAAGTTATGACAAACAGTGAAACAATCCAACACGCGGACGGCAGAGTTGAATTGCGCGAAGCGGCGTTAGCGGAAATTGAAACCTCCCCGCTTTACAACGAAGACCTCGCGCCGGTTCCCGTCGAGCGGCGCAACTGGACGACGTATAACTACGCCGCGCTTTGGATTTCGATGGCGCATTGCATCCCGACTTATATGATGGCTTCGGGCTTGATTTCGGCGGGAATGAATTGGTGGCAGGCACTTGTTACGATTTTGCTCGGCAACGTGATTGTTCTCGCGCCGATTTTGCTCAACTCGCATCCGGGAACGAAATACGGCATTCCGTTTCCCGTGTTTGCGCGGGCGAGTTACGGCACAATCGGCTCAAATCTTCCTGCGCTGATGCGGGCAATTGTCGCTTGCGGCTGGTTCGGGATTCAGGCGTGGATTGGCGGGCAGGCGATTCACATATTTTTCGCTTCTATAATTCCGAATTGGCAGACGATTCTCGGCGGCGCAATTGGCGGACACACGCCAACCGAATGGCTTTCGTTTTTGATTTTTTGGGCGATGAATATCTTTATTATTTATCGCGGAATGGATCTTCTCAGACACGTCGAAAATTGGGCTGCGCCGTTTGTTTTAATTATGACGGCGGTTTTGCTCGCGTGGATTTTGTATCAAGCGGGCGGCGTTGGATTTTTATTAAACGAACCGGGAAAATTTCAAACCGCCGGAGAATTTTGGAAAATCTTCATTCCGTCTTTAACGGCGATGATTGGATTTTGGGCGACGCTTTCACTAAATATGCCGGACTTTACGCGTTTTGGAAAAAGCCAGCGCGAGCAAGTCGTCGGGCAAACCGTCGCGTTGCCGACGACAATGGTTATTTTCGCCGCGATGGGAATTTTAATAACTTCGGCGGCGGTTGTTGTGTTTCCGCATATGAAACCCGAAGAACTTTGGGACCCGGTGAAATTGGTCGGGCAATTCAGCCAGCCACTTGTTGTAGCAATTTCGATGTTCACGATTGTCATCGCAACTTTATCGGTCAACATTGCGGCAAATGTCGTTTCACCGGCTAACGATTTTGCCAACGCTTTTCCAAAATGGATTTCTTTTCGCACGGGCGGATTGATTACGGGAATCGTCGGAATTTTGATGCAACCCTGGAAACTGCTCGCCGACCCAAGCGGTTATATTTTTTCGTGGCTGCTCGGTTATTCGGGCGGTTTAGGTTCGATTGCCGGAGTTTTGATTGCGGATTACTGGCTAGTTCGCCGTAAAAATTTGAATCTCGGCGATTTGTATCGCACAAAAGGTGTTTATCGTTACACAAGCGGCTGGAATTGGCGGGCGGCAGCGGCAACAATTTTGGGTTGCTTTTTCGCATGGATTGGTTTGATAATTGAATCCCTTAGATTTTTGTATGATTATGCGTGGTTTGTCGGCTTCGGCGTTTCGTTTTTCGTGCATTTTGCGCTAATGAAGGCATTTCCGCCGAAAGAAAATTAGCTGTGAATTAACACAGACTTTCTTTTTTGATTTATCCGCGCAAACCTGTGTTGAAACTGATTGGAAAATTTTCAAAAATGACCCGAAAGATTGCACAGATTCTACTTTGGATTGCGGTTGTGGCTTGGAGTCTGTGGTTTGGCGGGCTAATGTATGAAATGGTTGTCATTTTGCCGCTTTGGAGTTCTTCTTTGCCGGAATCGGTTATGGAATGGAACGCCAGACCGCAATTTGTCGTTAATCCGACACGCTTTTTCGCGCCGGTTGCCGTTACAACCGTTCTGTCTTCTCTACTCGGTTTAATTTTAGGTTGGAAATCCGGCAATCGCCGAATTTGGCTTTTCTTATCCGCCATTTGCGCGATTGTAACTTTGGCTTTCACGCTTATTTATTTTTTCCCGAAAAACGAAGTTTTGTTCAGAAATCAATTTGCCGGACTAAGCGGAGAGGAAGTTTCGATTATTGCTCGTAGTTGGATTACCGCGAATTGGGTTAGAGTCTGCATTATGGCAGTAGGTTTTTTCGCGGCATTGCGGGCGTATAACATTGATTCTGAAATGTCGGAAAAAAATTGATAGTTTGCGGTTTGCGATTGATTTTTTTCGCAAAGATTAATTCGCAATTATATTTGAATTTTAAGAGGAATAAATTATGTCAAGAATAATAAAATGCGGTTTGATTCAGGCAGCAAACGACGCGCCGACCGACGCGCCGATTGATGGTATAAAATTTAGTGTTTCGATAAAATGAAGAGAAAAATTATTATTCTAGGATGTCTTTTGCTCCTATTATTCGGAGTTTGCATATTGCTTTTTCAAATCAGCAAGTCGCGGACGTTCCAATTTTTCGGAGAAATATATCCTCGCGTTGAAACACAACAAAAGGTCGTCGCGCTTACGTTCGACGATGGTCCCACACGCAAACATACTGATGAAATTCTCGGCATTCTGCGGGAAGAAAATGTTAAAGCGACTTTTTACCTGGTGGGAAGCGCGATTGAAGAAAATCAAGGCGAAACCGAGAAAATAATCCAGGAAGGTCACGAAATAGGAAATCATACTTACCATCACAAACGGATGATTTTGGTTAGTCCCGATGTCGTCAAAAACGAAATCGAAACAACGGATGAATTAATCAAAAAGGCGGGTTATAAAGGAGACATTACGTTTCGTCCGCCTTTCGGGAAAAAATTATTTGCGCTGCCTTTTTATTTGTCCGAACATAACCGCAACACGATAACCTGGGACGTAGACCCTGAAACTTTTGTTGAAAAGTCGGAAGACATTATCAAATATACGCTCAAAAATACAAAAAACGGTTCAATAATTTTGCTTCACGTCGCGTATGATAGTCGTGCGGAATCAATGAAATCCGTCCGCCCGATAATCAAAAATCTGCGGGAAAAAGGTTTTGAATTTAAAACGGTTTCGGAACTATTGTCAATAAAAAATTAGATTGAATTTGGAGAATAAAAAATGTCGAGAACAATAAAATGCGGTTTGATTCAAGCACACAACATCGCGCCGACCGACGCGCCGATTGCGGAAATTAAAAAAGCGAATCTTGAACATCAAATGAAAATGGTCGAAGACGCCGCCAAACAAGGCGTGCAGATGCTCTGTTTTCAGGAGATTTTCACCACGCCGTATTTCTGCGCCGAACAGCAGACGCGCTGGTATGAAGCGGTCGAAAAAATTCCCGACGGACCGACCGTAAAAATGATGCAGGATGTCGCCAAGCAATACGGAATGGTTTTAATCGTGCCGATTTATGAAGAGGAAATGTCGGGCGTTTATTACAACTCGGCGGCGGTCATTGATGCCGACGGCAAGTATCTGGGCAAGTATCGCAAGACGCATATTCCGCACGTCAATCCTGGCTTTTGGGAGAAATTTTATTTTCGTCCCGGCAATCTCGGCTATCCGACGTTTGAAACGGCATTTGCTAAAATCGGCGTTTATATCTGCTACGACCGCCATTTTCCCGAAGGCGCAAGGTGTTTGGGTTTAAACGGCGCGGAAATTATTTTCAATCCGTCAGCAACCGTCGCCGGATTGAGCGAATATCTCTGGAAATTAGAGCAACCCGCGCACGCCGTCGCCAACGGTTATTTCGTCGGCGCAATCAACCGCGTCGGTTACGAAGCCCCTTGGAACATCGGCGAATTTTACGGTCAAAGCTATTTCTGCGACCCGCGCGGGCAAATCGTCGCCGAAGCCGCGCGTGATAAAGACGAACTCGTCGTCGCGGATTTGGATTTCGATATGATTCGAGAAGTGCGAAACACCTGGCAGTTTTTCCGCGATAGAAGACCGGATAGCTATGATTCTTTGGTAGCCGATTAAAAATATGTCATTAACACACGATTCACCCCTAAACATCGAACAAATCGAACGTAATTTCCGCGACATCGCGCCCGCGCTTTCGGAAGCCGAAGCGGTTCTTGAATCTAATCGCTGCGTTTACTGCTACGATGCGCCCTGCACGCGGGCTTGTCCGACCCATATTGACGTGCCTTCGTTTATCAAAAAAATCGCGTCGGGAAATCTTTTAGGTTCGGCGCGGGTGATTTTCGATGCGAATCCGATTGGCGCGACTTGCGCCCGCGTTTGTCCGGTCGAAGTTTTATGCGAAGGTGCGTGCGTCGAGAAAACTTTGATGGACAAGCCGATTGAGATTGGGCGACTTCAGCGTTACGCAACAGATTTTGTAATGCGAAACGAGCGCGATGTTTTAAAGGCTGGCGCGCCGAACGGAAAATCAGTCGGCATTATCGGTTCAGGTCCCGCCGGTCTTTCGTGCGCGACATATTTAGCGAGGCTCGGCTACGCGGTAACGATTTACGATAAAAAACCTCTGCCCGGCGGACTCGACACATACGGAATGGCGGAGTATAAAATGTCGCAAATCGTTTCGGTTGATGAAGCGCGGCAGGTCGAACGTCTCGGCGTGAAATTTCGTCTTAATACGGAAATCATTTCAAACACAAAGACCCAAGACCAAAAACCAAAGACCGAAAATCAAGTTTCGTTTGAAGATTTACATTCGAATCACGACGCGATTTTTCTCGGTATCGGTTTGGGCGCGACTAATAAATTAAACATCGAAGGCGAAAATTTAAGCGGCGTGATTGACGCTTTGGATTTTATCGAAAGAATAAAAACACGCGATTGGAAAAGCGTTCCGCTCGGCAAGACGATTGCGGTTATTGGCGCGGGCAACACGGCTATTGACGCCGTGACTCAAGCGAAACGATTAGGCGCGGAAAAGGTTTTGATGGTTTATCGCAAAACCGCGAAAGAAATGCCCGCCTACGCTTACGAATACGAACTGGCGAAAAAAGACGGCGTTGAATTCGTCTGGCAAGCCGCGCCGGTTGAAATTCTTGCAGGCAAAAATGGTTTGTCTTTGCGGTACGAGAAAACGGACGGCTCAAATCAAATTTTTGAAATTGCGTGCGATATGATTATCAAAGCTATCGGACAGCAAAAAAGCGTCGGTTTTTTATCGCAAATTTCCGATGTCGAACTTGACGAAAAAGGTCGCATTGTCGTCAATACCGAAACGATGCAAACGACAAATCCGAAAATTTTCGCGGGCGGCGATTGCGTCAACGGCGGGCGCGATTTTAATTTAACTGGCGAACAAGTCGAATTTGCAGGCGCGAAAATTCCATTCATCGAAAAAATTCACGGCGAAATGCCTATCGTTACGCCCGCTGCGTTTGATGAACCGGCAATTCCGGCGGAAGATTTAGGAGTGAAATCGTATGGCTGATTCAAGCATTGTTTTTACGAGAACGACATAATTTTCTTGATATGTATAGATATGTCGGTATAATCGTTTATGGAATTTGAATGGGATGAAAACAAGAACATCGAAAACATCAAACGTCGCGGCATCAGCTTTGAAAAAGCTGTCAAAGCCTTTGATGACGACTTGGCAATCCCGCTTGAAGATGTAGAACATAGCCACGAAAACGAAACTCGCTACGCCTTGATTGGAATGTGCCAAGCAGCAGGTTTAATTTTTATTTCCTTCACCTTTCGGGGCGAAAATTGCCGAATTATTTCCGCTCGAAAAGCCAGCAAGAAAATGGAGAGAATGTATGCCGATAACGATAGAAAAAGAGGAAAACTTATCTGAAAGCGAGTTGGACTCGCAACTCGATAAAATGAAACGCTTGCCGCGCGGGAGTTTCAAAGCCAAACCAAACGCCACCAAACTTGAAAACTGTAAAGTGAAAATTTCTCTCTACATTGACGGCGACGTTTTGGAGTATTTCCGTTGTCGCGCCGAACCGCCGCACGCCGCGCCATATCAAACGCAAATCAATAACGAACTACGGCGCATTATGGAAAACGATTCGACGGACGCGGCTAGTCTGGAAAAAGATATTTTGAACAACGAAGAATTTTTGCGGGCTTTGAAGGAAAAACTTGCGACAGTTTAATTTTATTTGCAAGCAAAAAGGTTAGCTTGACCGGAACTATTTAGACTTTTGTGCGTCTAATACCTTAAAGACAAATTTCTTATTTTGGAAGGTGCTTATGAAAACTTTATTTACTGCTTGCTTTATCATTTTGTCGTTTTCCTTCAATTGCTTTGCGACATGGGCATTGATTTCAACGGATGAACTCGTGAAGGAAAGTGATTTAATAGTTATAGGAACATTACATTCTGTTTCAAGATATACAAAGGATAATGTTGATTATTCGGAAGGAGAAATCGTTGTCGAAAAAGTTATTTCAGGTAATATCAAAACAACTGAAGGTTTTCCTCTCAAATTGGGCGACGAAATTAAATTTAAATGGCAGGCTTCTACTTTAATCGTCTGCCCACGTCTAGACCATAGCGGTAATGAAAATGTAAAGGGAGTTTGGCTTCTGGAAGTTGAAAGTGACGGAACAGTGAGCGCGAATTATCCTCGACGTTTTAATTCCTTAGATGAAATGAGTGAGATAAAAAAGATTTTGCGAAAAACGAAGGTAAGAGAAACATCGCAAAGAATAAAATTATTAAACGAAAACCCTTTAACTATCACGAATCAACAAATACAAAATTCAGACACACTTGAAAACCAAACAATAGCGCCGATAAAAACACCTGCAATTGTTGGTAACTATTCAACTTCCAATGCTTTGCTTGTTGCTTTATTTTCATTGGGACTTTATTGGATTTTGTATCGAAGCAGATTCAAAATCAGGTAAAAATTATGGCAGATTTAAGCGTAAATTTTGCGGGTATCAAATCGCCAAATCCTTTTTGGCTGGCGAGCGCACCGCAGACGAATATGGGTTCGATGGTCGAACGCGCGTTTGACGCGGGTTGGGGCGGCGCGGTTTGGAAGACTTTGGGCGAGCCGATTGTCAACGTTTGTTCCCGCTTAGCTTCGCTTGATAATGGCGCTAACAGAATGATTGGTTTGAACAATATCGAATTGATTACCGACCGACCGCTTGACGTAAATTTGAAGGAGATTTTCGAGTGCAAAAAGAAGTATCCGAATAACGCCGTTATCGTTTCTTTGATGGTTGAATCAAAACGCGAGGCTTGGCACGAGATTGTCAAACGTGCTCAAGACACGGGCGCGGACGGTTTTGAATTAAACTTCGGCTGCCCGCACGGAATGAGCGAGCGCGGAATGGGCGCGGCGATGGGGCAAGTTCCCGAATATACTTGTATGGTGACGGAATGGGTGAAGGAAGTTTCCGCATTGCCGGTGATTGTGAAATTAACGCCGAATGTTACAAATATCATTCCGCCGGGACGTGCTGCGGCGAAAGGCGGAGCGGATGCAGTTTCTTTAATAAACACAATTAACTCGGTGATGGGCGTTGATATTGACACGATGATTCCTTATCCAAACGTCAACGGAATGGCGGCGCACGGCGGGTATTGTGGAACTGCTGTCAAACCGATTGCGCTGAATATGGTTTCCGAACTTGCGCGTGATGCAGAAGTCAACATCCCGATTTCCGGCATCGGAGGCATTAACACCTGGCGCGACGCGGTTGAGTTTCTTCTGCTCGGCGCGTCGAATGTTCAAGTCTGCACCGCCGTGATGCACTACGGTTATCGAATTGTCGAAGATATGATTGACGGTTTGAATAATTATCTAGACGAGAAGGGTTTTCAGAGTGTTAATGACATCATCGGAAAATCAGTCAATCGCGTTACCGATTGGGGCGCGCTCGATTTAAATTACAAAACCGTCGCCCGCGTTAATTTCGATAATTGTATTCGATGCAATCTGTGTCATATCGCCTGCGAGGACGGAGCGCATCAATGCATTGATTTTACCGAAGTGAACGGCTTGCGTTATCCGATTGTGGACGAACACGAGTGCGTCGGCTGCAATCTTTGTTATCTGGTTTGTCCCGCGCCGGGCGCGATTTCGATGGTCAGATTGGACGACGGAAGAAATCCGATAACCTGGCGCGAACTGACGAGCAAACCGCCCGAAACGATGACCGGCGATTAATAATTTATGCAATGCAGAAAACAAAAGGCTGATTACCGCGTATCAATACAAACGGTAATCGGCTGTTTTTAATTTTGCCCGCGAAAATCTAAAATAAAATGAATGAGAAAATTTCTAATCGCAATCGCCGTAGTTTTTGCATTTGTTTTGCTCACCGTTTTGATTGCGATTGTTGTTAGCGAAAATGATAAAGCGGTGATTGAAAAGCGCGTTAGAAACGAAAATTTACTGACGATTAAAAGCGATTGGAAAGGCACGCCGGTTGATGCGAAGGGAAGATTTATAAATCACGAATTTCCGTTCTTGCCGAAGGTAAAAGATTTGCTCGCGTGGCAATTGAGCGGCAATCCGCAAAAAGAGGAAAAGCAAACGGACGCGGAAAGGCTTAAAATTCTAGACCCAACAGAATTTTTACAAAGCGAAACGGACGGGATTTTATGGCTCGGACACGCCGGTTTTTTCATTCGCTTAAACGGCAAAAACATTTTGCTCGACCCGGTTTTCGGCAAGCCGCCGCTTGTCCGAACTTTTGTGGATGTGCCTTCGCCGCTTGAGAAAATAAAAAGGGTTGATTACGTTTTGCTCTCGCATGACCACCGTGACCACTGCGACGAAGAAACGGTTAAGCAAATTGCCAACAAATTTCCCCAAGCGAAATTTTACGCCGGTTTGCGTATGGACGAACTTTTGAAAGATTGGATACCGAACGAAACGCAAACTGCGGGATGGTTTCAGCAATTCAAACTGCCTGATGAAAACGTAAAAATCTATTTTCTGCCCGTTCGCCATTGGTGCAGGCGCGGGCTTTTCGACACAAACGAAAGACTCTGGGGCGGATACATTATTCAAGGCGCGGGCGAGACAATTTATTTTAGCGGCGATTCGGGTTACGGCTCACATTACAAAGAAACCGCCGCGCTTTTTCCTGAAATAGATTATTTTCTCATCGGCATCGGCGCATACAAACCGCGCTGGTTTATGGAGCCGAATCACAATTCGCCAGAAGATGCCGTGCAAGCGTTTGTTGACGCGCGGGCAAAATTTCTTGTCCCGATGCACTTCGGACGTTTCGATTTGTCGGACGAGCCGCCGAGCGAACCGTTAAAAACACTGAATGAAAGAGCGTGGGAAATGAATTTAAGCGACAAAATAAAAGCGCTTAACATCAATGAAAGTTTAGTTTTTGAAATCACAGATGAACACAGACAAACACAGATGGAAAGAAAGATGATAAGAAAATTTTATCCTAAAGATTGAAGCCCATACTTGTTTTGATTTTATCTGAGTTAATCTGCGATTAAATTTTGCTTTATGAATTTTTCAAACCTGAAATTAATAATTGTTTTATTCTGTGCAATTCTTCTTTTTTCTATGATAACTAAAGCGCAAAGCGAATCCAAAAACATTCCTGCCGATTGGCTGACATTTGCCGAGCAAACCGATTATCGAAAAACTCCGCGCTACCCGGAAACAATTGCTTACAGCCAGAAATTGGACAAAGCGTCTGACAAAATCGTTTATAAATCGTTCGGCACAAGCGGCGAAGGCAGAGATTTACCTTTACTGATTGCTGCCGAGGGCAAAACTTTTACGCCCGAAACAGCGCGTAAAAAAGGTAAGGCGATTGTGTTGATTCAAGCCTGCATTCACGCGGGCGAATCGGACGGCAAAGACGCAGGTTTAGCTTTGTTGCGCGATATTGCGATAACAAAAACGCGCCAAGATTTATTAAAAGATGTCGTGATTTTATTCGTGCCGATTTACAACGTAGACGGACACGAACTTTTCAGCGCGTACAATCGAATAAATCAAAATGGTCCCGACGAAATGGGTTTTCGCGCAACTTCGGCAAACCTTAATCTCAACCGTGATTATATGAAAGCCGACGCGCCCGAAACACGCGCTTTTCTAAAACTCTGGAACGAATGGAAGCCGGATTTTTTTATTGATTGCCACGTTACGGACGGCGCGGATTTTCGCTACAACGTAACTTACGAATACGCGCATTTTCAGGAAGTCTCGCCGTTTATCAAAAATTGGATGGACGAACATTTTGATGGAAAAGTCGTGCCGAAAGTCGAAAGCGAAGGCAATCTTTTGACGCATTATTTACAGTTTGACGGGCGCGATGTTTCCAAGGGAATTGAAACATTTATTGCTACGCCGCGTTTTGCCACAGGTTATGTTCCGTTAAGAAATCGCGCTGGATTGTTGATTGAAACGCATATGCTCAAGCCTTATAAGTCCCGTGTGCGCGGAACGTATGACATTTTGCGCTACACGGTTGAAGAGATTAGTCAAAGTAAAAATTCGCTGTTTGAAGCGAACAAAAAAGCTGATGAAGAAACAATTGAACGCGGAAAAACTTACGACGCGAACCAGCAGTTTGCGCTTCGCATTCAAACAACCGACAAATCAGTTCCGTTCGCTTTCAAAGGCGTTGAATATAAAATTGAAGACAGCGAAATTTCCGGCGCGAAGCGAATCATTTACGGCACGAAACCGCTTAACATCACGATTCCGAAATTTGACGAAGGGAAAATTTCCGTCGCTGTTGCGCCGCCGCTTTATTACATCATTCCGCCGCAATGGAAAAATGTTATCGAAGTTTTGCAAATGCACGGCATCCGGTTTCAAAGACTTTCAAAACCGCAAAAAATCGAAATCGAAAGCTATCGTTTTACGGAAGTGAAATTTGCGCCCGCTTCGTTTGAAAGCCGCGTGACTGTAAATTTCAAAGCAAATCCAATGCGAGAAATACGCGAATTTCCCGCCAGTTCTGTTCTCGTTTCGACAGCGCAGGAAGCGGCAAACGTCGCCATTCATTTGCTTGAGCCGAACTCGCCCGATTCGTTTGTTTACTGGGGATTTTTTAACGCCGGTTTCGAGCAGAAAGAATACGGCGAAGGTTACGTTTTGGAAAAATTGGCGCGTGAGATGCTTGCGGAAAATCCTGAACTTAAAAAGGAATTTGAAGAAAAATTAAAGGACGAAAAATTTGCGAAAAACTCTCGGGAACGCCTTAATTTCTTTTACGAACGCTCGCCTTATTTTTTGAATCAGCGCGTCGGAATTTATCCGGTTGGGCGAATTACGGAAAAGTTTGAAATAGAAAAATAAAAATGTAGAAAGGGCAACTGACAAAGCAAAAATCAACTTTCAAATACTTGAAATTTTGGCGCGAACAAATTGCTTGTTTTCTACTGTCATTACTAGATTTAAATACTATACTTTAGTTCTTATCTAGTCTTGATCCAAAGTTTATTCGTTAAACGCTATTTCAAGTATTTACCTAAAAAATCGGCGACGAGCGGATAAAGTACGAGCCGATTTTTTAGTTTTGAAACGCCGTGTCCTTCGTCGTCGAAAAGTTTGTATTCGACTTTTCCGCCACGTTTACGCAGCGATTCGACAATCTGCTCGGCTTCCGTGTAAGGAACGCGCGGATCGTTTTTGCCGTGAATAACAAAAAGCGGCGTTTTGATTAGGTCAACTTTCGCTAAGGGCGAAATGCTTCTCAGAAAATCCAAATCTTTGTCGAGCATTCCGTATTCCACTTCGCGCTGGCGGCGGCGATAACCGCTCGTGTTTTTCAAAAATGTTTCCCAATTGGTGATTCCGACCGTATTAACCGCCGCCGCGAACAAATCTGGGTAAAGTGTAATCGCCGCAAGCGTCATATAACCGCCGTAGCTTCCGCCCATCACGGCAATTCGTTTCGCATCCGCGCCGCCCTGCGTTTTCAACCATTCAACCGCGTAAGCCAAATCTTTGACCGAATCTTCGCGCTTTCGCACGTCGTCGAGATGCGTAAAAGTTTTGCCGTAGCCGGTCGAGCCGCGCACATTCGTTGCTAAAATTGCGTAACCGCGCGAAAGATAATATTGATAAAGCGGATTAAATCCGGGACGCTCTTGCCCTTCGGGTCCGCCGTGAACGCTGATGATAACAGGTAAATTTTTTGTTTGTGGAAATTTCCCTTTAGCTTGACCGGAATTGAAAGAGATTGAAGCATTTGGACGGTAAAACCAAGCCGGAATTTCGCGCCCGTCGAAGGTTTTATATTTAATCAATTGCGGTGCGACAAACGATTCCTGCGGAATGCCCGCGCGGTCGCTTTTCGTCGCCTGCGTCAAACTTTTCGAGTTCAAATCATAAATCCAAATGTCGGAATTATACTTTGCCGAATTAAATGTAAAAGCTAATTTGCTGCCGTCCTGCGAAAAATTCAAACCGCCGACAACGCCTTGCGCCGGAAGTTTGACTTGGGAAGGCGCGGGTAACTCTCCGGATCTTCTATCTTTGGTAAAAGGCATTTTCTTTATATACAATTCGCTGAAGCCTTCTTTGTTAATTGTCCAGGCGTTCGTATCGCCGCTCTTAGATATTTCAATCGCGTCCAAATCCCAATTTTCATTGCCACAGATGGATACTTTCTTTGTTCGTAAATCCATTTGGCACGGCGTAATAAATTCGCGCTTGTCGTTGGTGCCGAAAACAATTTCGTCGTTCGATATGAAATGAACGTCTTCAAACTGCGCCGCGCCTTCGTGCGGTGTGAGCAAAGTTGCTTGTTTCGTTTTCGTATCAATCAAATAAAGATTGTTATCAAGACCGAGTTCCGTCCCCGAACGCGAAATGACGATTCGGCTGCCGTCTTTTGACGCGGCGGCGAAATCGTTGTTGCCGTCTTGTTGGTATAAAAGTTCTTCTTTGCCGCTCGCAACATCCATCGAATAAACGTCGAAAAAATTGCGGTCGCGTTTGTTCGATGCGTAATAAATCTTTGCGCCGTCGTCAGAAAAATCGCCGAAATTGTGACGCACTTTCGGGTTGTTCGTCAGTTCCTTGGTCTGCAAATTGTTCGCCGCTATCCAGAAGAATTGCGCGTTTTCGTCGCCGCCTCGCGCTTTGCCGAAAACCAAACCTTTCCCGTCCGGCGACCAGCGCACGAAACTTACGTTGTCGTCGTAATTCGTCATTTGCTTTGGTGCGCTGCCCGGCAAATCAATCACCCAAATCTGCGACGTTCCGGTTACATTCGTCAGATACGCGAGACGTTTTCCGTCGGGCGATAATGCGGGCGACGAAGCGGAACGAATGTTCAAATACTGTTGAATCGTGTAATTTTGCGCCAGCGTGGGAAGACAAAAAACAAATAGAGCGAACAAAAAGAAAAACTTTTTCATATTTTCTCCGAAACGAAAATGGATAATAAAACTTTCGTTTCATTATCCACAAATCTTCCACCTTTTGCTACAAAAAATTACAAATTAATTTTCTCGTTCTCACCGCCGTCGGCGCGTTTGCCCGTAATAATCGCTTTGACGAAACCGACAATCTGCACGAGCGTCGAAGAAGGCGAATCCCAATACTCGGCTTGCTCAACATCAACTTTCAGCAGACAAATGTTCGGGTCGTCCAAGCCTTTGGGAAACCACGCTTTGAGAATCGGATTCCAAAACTCCTCCATTTTCGCGCGGTCTTTGCTGATTGAAGCCGCGCCCGAAACCGAAACGTAAACATTATCTTCCGGTTTAGCGTAAGAGGCATTGACGCGGTTGTCGCGCTCGATTTCTTCGACTTTGTGCGTTTTATCGCTCGTGAAAAACCACAGTTCGCCGTCAAACTCCGCCTTTTGCGTCTGCATCGGACGCGATCGCAAAACGCCATCCGTGTCAACGGTCGTCAGCATCGCAAAGTCAATGTCATTGATTAAATCATTCAATTTTCCAATCGCTTCGGCGCGTGTTTTATCGTCTTCCATTTTTTATTCCCTCGCTCGTCAAAATTTTTACAGCCTCAAAATGCGAAACCGGCAATAATCAAATTTTACAGTCCAAAAACTAAAATCCAAAATCAAGATGTGTGGTCGTGAACAATGCGCCAGCCGTCTTTAAATTTGCGGAAAATTAATGTGAATTTGCCTTTTGGATTATCCTTTTCACGCTGTAAAGCCCAGCTTCCTAAAACGACCGCCGAATTTTTCGACAAAACTTCGATTTCCAAATCGTAAAACGTCAAAACGCCCATTTTCGCTCGTGAATCGTAATTCTTTTTATAACGCTCAATCGTCGGCTGCCAGCCTTTCGTCACGTTCGCGCCGGAGACGAAAACCAAATCGGGCGAGTTCCAGTAGCCGCGCATAAAATCGTCAATCGAGCCGGCATTCCACGCCGCCGTCTGCTCGGTCAAAACCGCCACGACTTCATTTTTAATTTTCGCGTCTCTCGATTGCGCGGCGACGCTGGCTGAAAACAATCCGGCGAACAAAAATACGAAAAGAAAAATTTTCATGATTGGTGTAATTTATCACAGATTGATTGAAGCCGAAATATTTTTTTGAACCGGTGAAACAAACAAACGAAATTCGGTGTTTTATAATTAAATTAATTCCAAAAAAACGACTGCCAAAAACTTATTGACTAACAGGTTAATTAAGGGTATAAACTGCTTAACTTGATTAACGGTATATAAGGAGATTTATCAATGAAAAAGCAAAATTGGAAATGCTCCGGTCAAAGGCTCGCCCGTTTGCTCTGTTTAACTTTACTTTTTACAGCATTTGTAACTGTCACATATCCTCAGCGATTGACTAAATCTACTGACCATACACAATCACCGCCCAGTCAACAATCGAGCGAAGATGAAGAAGAAATCGGGAAGCGCCGCGCGTCGGTGTTTTTCGCCGGAATAACAGTCGGTGTTGCCGATTTTTTCAAAAAACATTAGAGATTTTTGGTAAGCGTTTAATTGTTTAGAAGAAATTTATGCGCCAATTTTTCAAAAATAACGGGCTTTCGATTGTGTTGTTCACTTTGTTCTTTTTTTCTCTAGTCGGTCAATATTTCACAGGCTATAAGGAATACAACGAAGAAAATCAACAGCATAGAAAGCCGACCGTTAGCCATATGGAATACTTTGGCGAAGGGCATTTTATCGAGGCGGTTTTTGAAAATTGGGAAAGCGAATTTCTGCAAATGGGGATGTATGTTAAGCTTTATCAAAATTCGTTGAGCATCGCTTTATTCACGCTTTTTGCTTTGTCTTTTATAATGCACGCCGTTGGCGGCGCGAAGGTTTATAATCAAGACCAAGCCGAGCACGGTGAAACCGAAAAGGTAACGACGGTTCAATACATCGGCACATCGCGCTTTTGGTTCGAGTCGTTTCAAAACTGGCAGAGCGAATTTTTATCAATCGGTATGATGGTTGTGCTGAGTATATTTTTGCGTCAAAAAGGCTCGCCTGAATCAAAACCCGTTGACGCTTCTTACGATGATACAGGCAACAGTTAAGTTTTGCGTCTTGAAATAATTTAATAGGAGAGCGATGATAGATGAAAAGTTAAAGGAGAAAGGACAAAATGATTAGCAATGTCGTAACGGCGGACACTTTGATCGGAATGACCATTTTATCGCGGACGACCGGAAACAAACTCGGCGTGGTTCAGGATCTGTATATTGACCCGGTTGAAGGTTTGTTGAAAGGCGTAACAATGCAGACGCCGGACGGCAACCTTGCCGGAATTGACTATAAAAACATTTATAGTTTCGGGCACGACGCGGTTATGGCAAATGACGATGAATCAATCGTCGCCATAAAAGAAGATTGGCTGGAAAATCACTCACACGCGAAAAAGCATCTTTTCGGAGTGAGAATCGTTACCGAAAGCGGCAATCTTCTCGGTCAGGTCGCCAACATTTATGTCCGCCTGACGCAGCCGCCATTTGCCGTTTATGAAGTGCGCGACTCAATTTTGGATAAACTGCTCGGACGCAACTTTTTTATGTTTGCATCCGCCGGTCGCGCTTTCTCTGACGACGCCGAACGAATCGTCGTTCCCGACGACATTACGGAAAATGCCGCTTCGAACTTAAGAGAGCTAATGAACCGCGCGGAAACACCGATTCATCGAAAAGCTATTATTGTTCGCACGCCGGATGACGGAGAAGATACAATTGTTCGGCATTAAATTTTCAAATAAATCCACATTTTGTAATTTTAAGGAAATATAAATAAGTATTTTCTTTTTCGACAAATAATGATTAGTTTTATTTTATGAGCATTGCAACGAAGGCTGGCGACAACGGCAGAACCGCACTTGTCGGCGGCGACCGAGTTTCAAAAGCGGATTTGCGAGTTGAAGCCTACGGCACAATTGACGAACTCGGCGCTGCGCTCGGGTTCGCGCGTTCGATTTGCGAAGACGAACAAACAAACGAACTGACAAAATCCAGATTGAACAATTAACGGCAGAAGTGGACCGCATTGAAAAAACTGAAGGCATTTTGTCAGATTGGAGTCTGCCGGGCGATGTCGCTTCGGCAGCAGCTTTCGACGTGGCGCGAACCATGTGCCGACGTGCCGAAAGATGCGTTGTGCGTATTGCAGAAATGGGCGAGACGGTTGACCGGCAAGTCATAACATATTTAAATCGTTTGTCGGATTTGCTCTGGCTCATCGGCAGGCTTTTGGAGATGAAAGCAGGAGTTGATTCTCGTCTGCGGGACGACGAACACGCGGGAAATAAATGGTCGCGGGCTTGGTGAAGTGTAAAGGCGAAACGAGAAGGGATAAAGTAAGAAAAAATTCCTTAGCTTTTCTCCTTTATCCTTTCGCCTTTACACTTTAAATTTATGCGCAAAGTAATACTCGGTCTCGGTATCAGTCTCGACGGCTACATCGCCCGCAAAAACAACGCTGTTGATTGGCTCTCGATGGATTGGGAATACGATTGGACAGCGTTTTTTAAGACGATTGATGTGGTTTTAATGGGGCGAAAATCTTGGGAAGTAGCTCTCGGAATGAATCCGAAAAAGAAGTCAAAATTAAAACCGTCAAATCCTTACGCCGGAATGGAGACTTACGTTTTTTCCAAAACTTTAAAGGAAAGCGGAGTTGAAGGAGTTGAAATCGTTTCGAGCAATTTAAAAGAATTCGTCGAGAATCTCAAAGCAAAAGACGGCAAACACATCTGGCTTTCGGGCGGCGGTGAACTGGCTAAAAGTTTTCTGGATGAAAATCTGGTTGACGAAATTTATTTGGGGATAACGCCGCTTTTGCTCGGCTCCGGGCTTCCGCTTTTTCCTGAACTGATTCGTGAAGTTCCGCTCCGGTTCGTTTCCTCCAAAACATACGAACATAAAAAAGAAGACAACCGGATGGTTGAACTTCTCTATGAAGTGAAAAAAGATTGATCGGTTTGATTTTTTCTGCTTGCAAAAGTAAGTTTGGTTTATGTGATTAAATCAGTAAAATTGCACCGCAATCTTTATTCACGAGTTGAAAAAACAGGGAGGAAAAATTAAAAAATGGGTGATACGACAATTATAAAAATAGATTCAAGCAAATCGCCAACTGGCGAAATGGGACAAAAATATCTGGCTTCGGGCAAAAATGTTGCAATGCGGCTCTGGGAAAATCAAGAACCGGATGAAGGTAAAGATCCAGCGAGGAGAGATTACGAAACTGTCGGCTACGTGATAAAAGGAAAAGCCGAGTTGCATTCAGAAGGTCAAGTTGTTTTGCTTGAAAAAGGTGATTCGTGGATAGTGCCGAAAGACGCTTCGCATACATACAAAATTCTTGAAACATTTACGGCGGTCGAAGCAACTTATCCGCCCGCGCACGTTCACGGACGAGACGAAGAATAAAGGAGAAACGAGACGGAAGAAAAGCTAAAGAATTGTTTTTATTTTATTCTTTCTCCTTTACCATTTAAAACTATGCCCGAATGCAAATATTACGGTGGAATTAAGAGGGAAGAACTCGTTAAACTGAGAAAAGATTTGGCGGAAGAAGGCATCAGCGTTCCGGCGGGCGACGATGTTAGCGTCGCCGGACCATACGGAATCGAACTTCGCGCGACTTACAGTGAAGCGAAGGAGACTTTAAGGATTTGTATCATCAAAAAGCCTTTTTACATTCCCGAATCTGAAATCTGGAAAATTGTTGATACCGGCACAAGTCCATATGTAGATTAATTCAAAACTGATTTAATAATTGGGTCATGACTAGCGAAAAAGTAAAATATAATAATTAAAGCTAGTTATGACAGATAGTTGCAAACTTTATATACGCGCTCAAATTTCACGCGCTAAATTTCGTCAAATCTTACGACTTTTT
>JAIVJJ010000387.1 GCA_020200095.1 Acidobacteriota bacterium
TCTCTAGTGCCGTTTGGCGAACCGTGATGCCCGACCTTATAAACATCAACGTCCATCAGATTGCCGTTGCCAAAACGGGCGAGCATTCGCTGAATCGGCGGCGTACAGGTTTCGTCTTCGGTGTCCCACTCGGCATCGCCAGTTACCAGAATTTTAGTTTGTTTGTATTTCACCAGCACGACCAGCGAATCGTTATTTGGATTTTCGCAGTTCCGCGAAGCATTTAAAAAAGTGATTTCAACTTTAGAAGCCGAGTTTTTGAGGTCTCTAAACCACTGCGTCGTGTAACCGCTCGCCGAAATATCCTCTGCATCCACGCGGTTATAAATGGCACTACCTGGATTCTCTAGATTTGCCTGCTCGATTTTTGCCCGCGCTTTAATCAAATCCTCGACCGTGTTTCTGTCGGCGGTATCACCGTTATCAACCAGGTTTCTGACGCGGTACCTGTCCATTATCTCAAGCAGATAAAGCGTGTGGTCTTGATGCGGGTGCGTGATGATGACGCTGTAAAAGGAGCGGTTTAAGTCGGCGCGGCGGTCGAAAAATGCGTCGAGATAAGCGAACAAGTGAGCTTTGACCCGGTTGGTGCGCGAGCCGCCCGCATCCACTAAAATTGCCGCCGTCTTAAACTCGAAAAGCGTCGTCTCGCCCTGCCCGACGTTGATATGGTGAATTTTTATTTGAGCTTTGCTGGTAAATCCACATAATCCAATCGTTAAAATACATAAAATAAACAATCTTCCCGATTTCATAATTGCTCCTTTTATTTGTTTATGAAATTACTGTGTCTATTAGTAATGATGAAAAACGGCAATATCTTACAATTGCTCATCAATAAATAAAAGATATTTTTTCAAAAAGCTTTTCTTTAGATAGCCAGTTATCTAATCATTGACAAAACCCGCCAGTTTGCTACGCTTCCCTCACTTCCCTACTTTCCCACAAATCAAAAACAATTAGGAGGTTAAATGAGCGTATGCAACTGCTACCGGATGAACTGCGCCAGCAGATACCGAAACTCTATTCACAGGAAACCGTGCCGACGCAAGATAAGATCGTGTATGCCAAATATTTCTTTCTCGCCGGAGACTGGACGTGGTTTGTCACCGAAGGCGAAGATGAAGGCGACGATTTCGTGTTTTTCGGCAAATCAACGGCGTTTTGAATCTTTGTCTGATAAGCATTAACCCAATTAACAACCGATTGATAATTGACTCCCAGCAGTCTGCCGATGCGCCGGAAATTATTTCCCTCGACATACATCCTGACCGCCTTTTCCCGAACCTGTTCGGCGTAACCGCGCGGCTTGGATTCAATTGTATAGGTTCTGCCGCAATCTCGACACAGCATTCTCTGCGTTCCCGAACGATTTCGCCCTGTTTTTATTTGTTGCTCATTAGTTTCACAACCCGGACATTCTTGACTCATTTGCCAAAAATATCATACCAACGCTTATTTAGTCACTCCCTTGATATTTGAAAGAAAAGAACAAATAGTCTAGATTCAACGCTCAGCGACAAGTTCGACATACGCTAAACCAAGTTGCGACTTCAACCAAGAATTCGCCTATTGCCTTCAATCACAATCCTTTTTCTTTACTATTGCAATTGATTCTTTCTATATTGTCAAACCGCGAAAATAAAGGTTCTGTCTAGGTTTTGGGGCATCGGAAAACAAGTTGTAAAATGGCGGAATGAACGCCAATACTTTGCTCGCCGATCCTGCCGCCATCGAGATTGAAAAGTTCGTTTCTGACGATAATTCAATCATTATTGTTGTTCGCTCAATTCAACCAGCGGTGATTTGTCCAAAATGCAATCAGCCGTCAAACTCTTTGAAATGCCGTTATGTTCGGCGACTTGCCGATTTACCATGGCACGACGTCGCAGCTCGTCTGGAACTGAAAGCGCGAAAATTTCGCTGCCGGAATGAACTTTGTTCGCAAAAGGTATTTTGTGAACACCTACCAAATTTCGTTGCCGCTTATGCCCGGCGAACCATTCGGCTAATGGAAACTTTAACTCTACTAGCTTTCGCACTCGGCGGAAGCGGTTCGTTCGCGCATTGATTGGAAGTATGCACTTGGGCTGGAGCTAAGCGACTCTGGTTTTGATCATTCGGTTTTAAGCAATTTCAGAGAACGACTTGCCGTTAGCGGACAGCAAACTCTGTTGCTCGACCGGATGCTTGAACTTTTACGAGAAAAGAAACTGCTGAAAGCGCGAAGCAAACAGCGCACCGATTCGACGCACGTGCTGGCGGCAATTCACGTCATGAACCGCTTGGAGATGGTCGACATAATGCGTACCGCTCTGAATCAATTAGCGACAGTTTCACCCGAATGGCTAACTCAAATTGCAACTTCAGAATGGTTTGAGCGGTATTCGCTGAGAGCCGAACAGTCAAGATTGCCAACCGAGACAAAGGCGCGCGAGGCGTTTGGATTGAATCGCCATATGACCCAGAAGCCAAATACTGCCGCAAAGACGTCACTAAATGGACTTGGCTACAAAGTTCACTTGTCTGAGACCTGTGATGAGCATCTGCCGCACTTGATTACTAATGTTCATACTACAGTCGCGACAACTCAGGACGTCGCTTCGACTGCCGACATTCAAGTAATGCTTTATCAAAAAGGTTTGCCGCCATCGCGCCACTTGGTTGATGCCGGTTATATTGATGGTGATTTGTTGGTGCAAAGCGTGGATAAATACGGTATTGAGTTGTTTGGACCGACTCGTGTCAATTCAAGTTGGCAGATGCGTGAGGGCACAATTGATGCCACTCAGTTTGAG
>JAIVJJ010000029.1 GCA_020200095.1 Acidobacteriota bacterium
GGAATTGATTGAGCCGGTCGTCATTCAAACCGTCTATAGTAAATTCGGCGACGTGGCGCGGTGGGATATCTTCGGCGGTGCTCAAAATAACGGGCAGGTCGCCCGACAAAACAATCAAAAAACTTTGCCCTCCGCCAGCAGACCGATTGCGCGTTCCGCCCGAACTGAAATCGGTGAAGCCAACACGCTCCGCGCGGCGCTAGACCGTTGGATTGACGCAACTAATGCCCATAACATCGAAAAACAGATGGCTTTTTATATGCCGGAGCTAAAGTCTTTTTATCTTGTCCGCAACGCTTCGCGCAGTTCGATTCGCGCCGAAAAGACGCGCATTTTCGCGGGGGCGAAATCAATTGATATTCGCGCCGCCGAGCCGGAAATTATATTTCAGGACGGCGGGCGCACAGCGGTAATGCGTTTTCGCAAAAAATATAATTTAACGAGCGGTTCAAAAAATAGACGCGGCGAAGTTATTCAAGAATTGCGCTGGCAGCGAACAAGCGGCGGCTGGAAGATTTTCAGCGAGCGTGACATCCGAGTTATCAGCTAAAGCCGCGTCGGCGCGTGCGTAGATGGGTTCACTGTCAGGAAAATTAAAAATAAAACTATTTTATTTTTCCCGGAATGCGGATAAAATACGATTGCCTGAAAGCAAAACTCGAAACACGCTTTTCAATCTAATTTCAGTTTGTTCTAAAACGGCGGAAAAGGCTGTCTGTTTTGTCGTTCCAAGCGTCTTCGCCTCCGCTCGCGCCGTAGGTCTTCCAATTCTTCATCGCTCATTTGTTCGCGCTGTTGGCGGCGCTCCGCTTGGCGACGTTGACGCTCTTGCTGGATTTGCCGCTGCTCTGACGTTTGCCCGGTGAAAATTGATTCGATGTCCGGAGGGGGCGCGTTTTCAATGACACGAGACCTGGTTTCGCCGGCGCGTTGCGACTCGTTGCGGCGTATTGGTTTTTTCGGCTCGGAACGCGGAACTTCAGCCGGCGGCGGTTCGGGCTTTGGCTTTTCCGTCGTTTTAACTTCGGCTAGCGGTTCGTCGGCAGTTTTTTGTTTTTCGGAGATTACTTCTATTACAGCAGGCTTGGTTTTGGCTTGGTCGCCGTTGTCTGCCGAAGACAACGGCGAAACTTTTGGCACTGGTGAAAGCGATTCGGGTGCGGATTGTTCGCTGCTTGATTCTACAGCCTGAGTTGATTCTACAACCGGTGTTTGATTCGGTTCGTCCGAAGTATACGCTCTGGCAATAAAATATAAAGCCGACAGACCGCTACAAATTAACACTGCCGCCAAAGCCGCCAACCGCAGCCCTGGTTGATTTGTGCGCGGAACGGCAACTTGCGTCGCCACGTCAACAACGGCGGTTGAATTTTGAAATACTTCCGGAGCGGGAGTTTGAGCATCGGGAATCGAAACTTCAGCCATCAGAAATTGGTTGTCAGCTTCAGTTTTTGAAAAATCGTTTGCAACTTCTGCGGCGAAGGCTTCGAGAGCCGGAAAATTTTCAGTTTCGGCGGAATTTACAATCGGCGCAGCGACTTTGAAGGCTAATTCTTCCGGTAAATCTTCAATATTTTTGGTCGAATCCGGGCTAACGGCGTGTTGAAGCGCCTGCCGCATTGCTTTTGCCGAACCAAAACGCTGGTCCGGGTTCAGCGCGAGAGCCGAGTTTAAAACAGTTGCCACATCAACCGGAACTTCAGCATTGATTTCGCTTGCTAAAGGGAGCGGGTCCGGTTTGCCGTTAACGATTGAAGCAGCGCGGGCGAGCGCCTCAATCGCCGGCTTGCCGGTCAAAAGATGATAAATGGTTGCTCCGAGCGCAAATATATCGGAACGCGCGTCGGTTCCAGTGCCTTGAATCTGTTCGAGCGGCGAATAAGTTCGCGAATAGCCGAAAACGCTTATCCCGCCCGTAGTATCGTCAGCGGCATTTAGTTTCGCCAAGCCGAAATCAAGCAGAATAATGTCGCCGCGGAGCGTAAGTTTTAAGTTATGCGGTTTGATGTCGCGATGGATAATCGGCGACTCTTGCGAGTGTAGATAATCGAGCGCGTCGAGCAAGCTGTCCGTCCAACGCAAAACATCTCCGACCGGAAAAGCGCCTTCGCGTTTTAAAGTATCGGACAAATCTTCGCCTTCGACAAATTGCATCACCAGAAAATATCCGGCGTTTTCGGTGAAATAATCCGAAACGTGCGGCAGAACCGGATGCAACAAGCTGTTCAGCAGCCGCGCCTCGCGCTCGAAAGCCTCGCCTAATTGTTGGTCCTTATAAAAAGTTTCCTTTATCGCCACGTGACTTCCGAAACGCTGGTCAACGGCTAGATAAACCGCGCCCATTCCGCCTGCGCCGATTTGTCGTTCAATCAAGTAGCGATCTTGTAAAAGTGTTCCGTTTTCAATCATTTTTTTACCTGTCAATCAGTCGGCAATTTTGATGCCTTTTTCGGCTGGCGAGTTGATATGAAAAATTCGGCGAACATTATTTGTTTTTCGCCTTTCAAACAAACAATTAAATCAATCTAAACTTAGAGTTTCGAGTTTCGCGCCAAACAACCTTGACTTTGGACGTTGGTCTTGGGATTTTAGACTAATTCAAGGAGGAAATATGCCACACCACAAACTAAACATTAGCGGCGCGAAAGCCGATATTCTCTCGTGGGTCAACCACGAACTTTCAACCGACGAACACAATATGCTCCGCAACGTCTCGCGTCTGCCGTGTCTTTACAAGCACGTCGCGCTGATGCCGGACGCACATTTGGGAATTGGCTCGATGGTTGGCTCGGTCATTGCGACGAAAGACGCGGTGATTCCGGCAACTGTGGGCGTTGATATTGGTTGCGGAATGATGGCGGTTAAAACGCCTTTCAAAAGCTCGATTCTCGAAGGCAAATTAAAAGATTTGCGTCATCAAATCGAACGCACGATTCCGGTCGGTTTCAACGAGCATAAAAATCCGGTTGACGAATCTCTGGCTTGGGAAGGCTGGAAAAGTTTTGGGGAACTGCATCGCGGCGTTCAGCACCGCAAGGACAAAGCGATGAAACAACTCGGAACGCTCGGCGGCGGCAATCATTTTTTGGAAGTTTGCCTCGACACCGAAGATTATGTTTGGCTGATGCTGCACAGTGGTTCGCGCAATATCGGCAACGAAGTCGCTTCGCGTCATATCGAAACGGCGAAGTCTTTGCATAAATTGTCTGAACTTCCCGACCCGAATCTTGCTTATTTCGTTCAGGGAACGGAAGAATTTAAAAATTACTGGCGCGATTTGGAATGGTCGCAAAGTTATGCGTTCAAAAACCGCGAGATTATGATGAAGCGCCTTTTGCGTCAATTCAACCGAATGTTCAACAACGGCGAAGATTTCGTGCCGGAAGTTTCGGTTAATTGCCATCACAATTACGTTTCGCCGGAAGTCCATTTCGGCGAAACGGTTTACGTTACGCGCAAAGGCGCGATTCGTGCCGACGCGGGAATGTATGGAATTATTCCCGGCTCGATGGGCGCGAAATCGTTCATCATTAAAGGCTTGGGAAATGCTCAAAGTTTCAATTCCTGCTCGCACGGCGCGGGACGAAAAATGTCGCGCACGCAGGCGAAAAAACATTTCACGCGCGAGGATTTGGAACGCCAGACGGCGGGCGTCGAATGCCGCAAGGACGCGGGCGTGATTGACGAAATTCCGTCGGCGTATAAGGACATTGACGAAGTTATGCGAAATCAATCGGATTTGGTCGAAGTCGTCGCGCAACTGAAGCAAGTCGTTTGCGTCAAAGGATAAAAAAGGGGAAATATGAGTTTAAACAAACGCATGTTTCCCTTTACAAAAATCTCAAATATGCGTTTTTATGTGTTATAATTTCAATAAAAATTTAGGGAATTAAGAAAATGGAATCATCAACAATAGAGGGAACTTGGGAAGAAATTCAGCGATACGGTTCGCGTCTTGCGGGACACCGGCTTCGGGTTACGGTTTTGGATCAAGATAGTAGCGGCAATAAAAAAAGTCTTGAACCAAATCGCAAAATGTCGGAAGTGATGCGAAAAATCAAAGTTGGACAGGAAGATATGAGATTCACCAACGGCTCGAAAACCCAGGATATTCTTCGTGAAGCCCGCGACGGAGGAATGTTCGGAGAGTGAATCAGGCTTCTTTACCAAACGCCGTCGTGCCGGATGCAAATATTCTTATCGCTCTCTGCAGCAAAGAAAAACTCACGTTTCAAAAAGCCGAAAAAGCATTCGATAAATATGCGCGGGACGGTTAGGAGTTTTTCGCCCCGAACATTATTGCCGCCGAAATTTCATATGTTCTGTGCGAAAAACTCTCGCAAGCCGTTTTAACCGCGAAGGAACACGCAAAAGCCGTCGAATTTTTCACCGATTTAATGACTGCCGTTTCACCGCCCGAAAACGGCGAAGCGTCTCTGATAAAAAGAGCCGAAGAAATCAGAAAAAGCTACGGATGCAGTCGCGCTTCCGATTCTCTTTACATCGCTTTAGCGGAAGAACTTACCGCAACCCGACCGACCGAACTTCTGACATTTGACAAAGGTTTCATTAATCAAGCGGCTAAAAACGCTCCAACTGTTCGGATAAATTTATTAACAATTTGAAATTTGGTCGAAGTCGTCGCGCAACTGAAGCAAGTCGTTTGCGTGAGGTTAATTTAGTTGACCGAGTTTGCCGAGTTAATGATTTTAAGTCAGTCAACTTCAGTCAACTCGGTCAACTCAGTCAACTTTCTGATAATTTCTCGCAGGCGGAAACACTTGACCAGCCCGGTTCTTGGCTAGTCTCGTAAGCCGTGCCGTCTGCCGGATGGAGCGGATTTGATGCAAACAATTCGCTCCAAAAAATTCAAATCTCAGCTTTTAATTTTCAAACTTAATAAAAAATTCATATACAAAGCGGGCGAAAATCATCTAAAATAGCGGCAGTTCAATTTGGCTGCACAATGTATAGTGATTACGACGGTTTTGTATCTGTGCTTTAAACAATAAAAATAAAATTTCCCGGAGGTGATTCCATTGATAACTGGTCGAGTTCTGCTTTTGAACTTTTCTTATGAACCGCTTGGCACGGTCGGCGTCGCCCGCGCGATGTGCCTTTGGTTTCGCGGCTCTATTACGGTTGAAGAATATGACGGCGACAATGTTCTGCACAGCCCGCGCGAAACTTTTCGCGTGCCGTCGGTCATTCGTCTGCGGACTTATATAAACGTGCGCCGCCGCCGCAACGAATCGGCGATGAAACGGGCGCGAATTTATATCCGCGACAAATACCGCTGCCAGTATTGCGGCGACCACAAACACGCTTCGGATTTGACGCTCGACCACATCTTGCCGCGCGCGCAAGGCGGCGAATCAACTCCGCAAAACCTCTGCGCTGCTTGTATCAAATGCAACCAGCGCAAAGGAAACCGCACGCCCGAACAGGCGAGAATGCCGCTTCTGACTCCGCAGAAACATCTGAACATCGGGCTTGACCACGTTTTGCTGTGTCATTACGCCGAGTCGAAACCCGAATGGAAGAAATATCTGTTTATGGAAGATTTTGAAGTCAGCAGCGAGCAAATCGCGGCATAAAAAGCGGGAAATGAGAAATGAGAAGTGAGAAATGAGAACAAAAAACAAATCTCATTTCTCACTTCTCATTTATTTTTACCATTTCGGTTATTTCAATTGTCAGACAAAACTTACTGTTAAGGAGTTTTTATGAAATTGATTTTTATCTACGGCGCTCCAGGTGTCGGAAAATTGACCGTTGCGAATGAAATTGCCCGAAAGACCGATTTTAAAGTATTTCATAATCATTTGAGTATTGACGCGATCGAACCGATTTTTGAATTCGGCAGCGAATCGTTTTGGAAATTGATTGATTTGATTCGCGTCGAAACAATTACGGAAGCCGCTCGCGTGGGACAAAATTTGGTTCATACGTTTTGCTACGCGAAAGGTGAAGATGACGAATACGTGACGAAAATTATAAAAACTGTCGAAGAAAACGGCGGTGAAATTTGTTTTGTTTTGCTTGTTTGCGAACACAGTGAATTGGAAAAAAGGGTTTTAGAAGAATCACGCATGAAATTTAAGAAAGCAAACAATCTGGAACTTTTAAAAGAGATTTTGGAAAAATACGATTTGTTTTCGCCTGTGCCTTTTCAGGAAAGTTTGCGGATTGATAATACGAATCTTTCCGCTGAAGCGACGGCGCGAAAAATCATTGAGCATTACAAAGTTTAGAAATGATTTCACCACAAAGAACACAGAGAAAAAGCATATTACCTTATCTTCATTATTAAAATCTCAGTGCGCTCTGTGCCTCTGTGGTGAAAAATTTTTATGAAATACAAAAAAGAAAAAGAAATTTTTGCCATCGTCCGCGACTTTGAAAACAGCACGATCGCGCGGAAAGATTGGCGGCACGCTGAGCATTTGACCGTTGCGCTTTATTACGTTTCGCATCACGATTTTGAAACGGCTTTGACGAAAATGCGCGATGGGATTTTCAATTTATTAAAATCATTCGGCGTTGATTTAGAGAAAGAAATGCCGTATCACGAAACTTTGACGGTGTTTTGGATACGAGCCGTTTCTGATTATAAAAATTCAAAAAACGGTGCTTCGCTGGTCGAAACTTGCAATGAATTAGTCAAACGATTTGATAAAGATTATCCACTCAGATTTTACAGCCGCGAGCTTCTTTTTTCAGATGCGGCGAGAAAAAATTTTGTCGAAAGCGATTTGTAAAATCAAAAGAGCTATGCGGTTTTTGAAAGGAGAAAGTATAAAAGTGAAAGGCAAAGAAATTGTTTTTACTTTCGCCTTTCACCTTTACACCACGACCTGTATTTCTATTTAGCGCATTTTTTATTTTTCCTCAACTTTTGCTTGTTGAATTGATTCTAATTCGGTTTCCGCTTTGAATATCATTTCGTCTATTTGTTCGGTAACCGTTACCACTTGAGTCATAAATGTATAGCTTTTTGAGATGACATTAAAGATGTAGGTTTCGCCAGCTTCTACCTGGTCAAAGCGAAAATAACCGAACGAATTTGTCAAAACGGTTCGAGTTGTTCCCTTTTGGTCGGTCATATAAACCCGCGCCCGACTGACGCCTCTTTTGCCGGACATTACTCTGCCGGAAACCGTTACGCTGGCGGCTGTCGGCGCTGATGATTCAAACGCGCCTTTGTCAACAATCGCGTCTAAAATTCTTTCAAAGCCCGCGCCGCGCGCGTCGAATAATAACGGTGAATTGTCGAATGGGTCAACCGCCTTTGCATTGTCGCCAGTATTGATTGCGGGACTTCCAGGCAAAAGCGCGTGAGTCGGAACTGCGCCGCCGTTGTCCGCCAATCCACCCAAAAGCGGCGGAACATCGCGCGTGTCGCTTGCTTGATATGAAACGCCCGCAACATTTGAATCTCCGGCTGAATCACCGATGTGATTGTTACCGGCGGAGGTGATTGTGGCTCCGTCAATAGGCGAGAGTTCAGGTTGAGTTGCCGCGCTGTTTCCGGCGACGATTGTGTTGCCCAAATTGAGATTGCCGCTTCCGAATGGTCTGATGCCTCCGCCCGCGCCGTTGAGCGAGGAGACTGAATTTCCCGTTATAGTCGAATTACGAACAACAGTATTGGCGCTTGTGCAAAAACCGCCGCCGCCAATATTTGCGGTGTTGCGGGAAATGGTTGTGTTTGCAATAAACATCGTTCCTCCGACGACGTTAAATCCACCGCAGCTGCCTCCGGTTTGATTGCCGGAAAAGGTCGAGTTAAGAATACGATGATTTGCGCCGTTAAAGAGAAAAATGCCGCCGGTGTTTGTTACTGACGAGTTATTTTGCACGATAACCCTATCGAGCATTAAACTTCCGCCTTCCGCATATACAGCGCCGCCAAAACCGCTGGCGACATTGCTTAAGCTGTTACCGTTTGCCAGCGTCATTCCCGACAGCGTGACGTTTGCATTGTTGAGTCTGAAAATGCGGTTTGTGTCAGCACCTGAAATCGTCAAAATATTCGCCTTTGTATAACCGACGATGTTGACATTTTGATTTTGAATAACTATCTCGCTGCCGCCAAGCATGAGCGTTCCGAAAACATTCGGAGCGAAAGTTATCGTATCCGTTCCGAAATTTAAAGATGCCTGATGAACCGCTTCGCGCAAAGAGCAATCGAGGTCGCAAACCAAATCGTTGCTATTTGTGTTTTTGGTAACGACGAGCGAAGTGTTGCCGCTTTGGTCTTCAAACGCCCCGATGTCAACCGTTCCGCCCACAATACGCGGAAATCCCGCGCCGCGAGCGTCGGTCGTCAAAGGCGAATTTGTCAGAGGGTCAACAGCGTTCTGATTTAACCCACCGTTTCGCGCCGGACTTCCCGCTTGCAGCGGATGAACTTGGACTGGAAATCCGTCAGAATTTGCATTGATTGGCGCGAGCAGCGGATTGACTCCGAAAATGTCTTTCGGCTGATTAAATGTGCTTGCTGGAATGTTGCCCAAATCGCCGATTAAATTTCCGCCGACTGATGTGATGGTCGCGTTTTCGTTTTTAATATCTGTTCCGTTCTCGTCCGTATTTTGCGCGACAATCGTGTTGCCGAGATACAATCTTCCGTTCAAACGATTAAAAATGCCGCCGCCTTCGCCGCCTTGCGCTTGCGCGGTGTTTCTGACGATTGTCGAATTACGAATATAAACATCGCCGTTATTGTTCCAAATCGCGTGTCCCGAATTTATTAAGTCGGGCGTAAAATTACCACTGACGGTAACATTCGCCATGTAAAGAGTTCCGACGTTATTGAAGATTGCCGAACAACCGGACCCGGAATTGCCGGTGAAAGAAGAATTCGTAAAATGATGCGTTCCCTGACCGAGAGAAATCGCTCCGCCTAAATCTGCGCTGTTGCCGCGAATCGCAACGCGGGTAAGCAGCAAAGTCGCCGTTGGGCGAACATAAATCGCGCCGCCGTCCGTCGTGCCGACTTGTCCTTGTTCGGATTTTCCGTTGCCTTGCACGAGCGTGATATTTCTTAAATCCAGACCCGCGCCCTCCTCAACATAAAAATGACGACTCGTGTTGCTGCCTGATATAAATGCGACGTTAGGGTTGTTCAAATACCCGTCAATCGTGATGCGTTTTGTAATGTTAATGTCCGAACCGCCGAGCGTGATAGTTTGTCCGACGAGATTGCTGTTAAAAACAACCGTGTCACCCGAGTCAGCCGCCGCGACCGCTTCGCGCAAACTGCAATCAGCGTTGCACGCGCCGTCGTTGCTGTTCGTAGATTTTGTAACCGTCCAAGTCGCAGCGTTTGCCGTCGCGCTTCCGACAATTAAAATTGTAAATAAACCGATGATAAATGCTTGTAAGTTTTTCATAATAATTCTCCTTAGTTTAAATCAGCCGTTTGTGCGGCTTCATTTACTAATGCGTTTGAGATCGGAAAAACCTATCATCAGAAATAAAAAATAATTTTTGTTTCGGGTCGAGTGTGTTAAATTTAGATTTGAAACTAGCGAAATTTGCTAACGAAAATGAACGGTGAAAATCAAGACGTAACGGAACTGCTCAAGAAATGGAGCGGCGGCGATGCTGCCGCGCTCGAAGAATTGACGCCTTTGATTTACGCTGAACTTCACCGCATTGCCAAAAGCTATATGCGCCGCGAGCGCGACGGACACACATTGCAAACGTCCGCGCTCGTCAACGAAGCATACGTTCGCTTGATTGATTGGAAAACCGCGCAATGGGAAAATCGGGCGCATTTTTTCGGCGTGTCAGCGCAATTGATGAGAAGAATTCTGGTTGATTTTGCGCGAAGACGCCCGAAGGTAAAAGACGGCGACGTGCGCCACGTTTCGCTCGAAGAAGCCTTCACCGTAACGGCTGAAAAAGACGCGGATTTAGTCGCGCTTGACGAAGCGTTAAACGAGTTGGCGCAATTTGACGAGCGAAAAGCGAAAATCGTCGAGCTAAAATTTTTCGGCGGCTTGTCGGTCGAAGAAACGGCGGAAGTTTTGAAAATCTCCGGCGTCACCGTGATGCGCGAGTGGAGCAAGGCAAAGGCTTGGCTGTATCGAGAATTAAATAATGCTTGAAGAATTTTTAGCCGCGAACAAACACGAAGGAACACGAACAAAAATCTAATTTATTTTTTCATTCTTTTTTATTTCGTGTCTTTTCGTGTTTGTTGGTGGCTAATCTCCTAATTATGAACGCCGAACGCTGGAAACAAATTGACGAGCTTTTCGATGCCGTTTTGGAAATTTCGAACGAACGGCGCGAGGAATTTTTGTCGGAAAAATGCAACGGCGATGATGATTTAAAGAAAGAAGTTTTAAGTTTGCTCAAGGCTCAAACGAGCGCGGATAAGTTTCTGGAAAACTCGGCAATGAACTTGATGGCAAAGGAACTCGCGCACAATCATACGGAAGTTTTCTCGCTCGTCGGAAAGGAATTCGGAACTTATAAAATCGAAAAGCCAATCGGCGCGGGCGGAATGGGCGAAGTTTATCTGGCTCACGACGATAAATTAAACCGCAAAGTCGCGCTGAAAATTCTGCCCGCCGAATTCCTGGCGGACGCCGAAAGAATCAAGCGTTTTGAACGTGAAGCGCGGATGATTTCCGCTTTGAATCATCCATATATCGTAACCATTTACGATGTCGGAACGGCGGACGGCATAAACTATATTGCTACCGAATTTGTCGAAGGCGAAACTGTCCGTGATTTGATCAATCGCGGCGTTGACCTCAAACAAACTCTTTCGATAATTTCTCAAACCTGCGAAGCTCTCGCCGCGGCTCACGCCTCGGGAATCATTCACCGCGACATCAAACCGGAAAATATAATGATACGTCCCGACGGTTACGTCAAAGTTCTTGATTTCGGTTTGGCGAAGCTAACTGAAAATACGGAATTTCAGCAAAACCTTTCAAACTATACGATGAAAGGCATCATCATCGGCACGCCCGCGTATATGTCGCCCAAACAGGTGAGCGACGATAAAGTTGACCATCGCACGGATTTATGGAGCGTTGGCGTTGTTTTATACGAAATGCTGACGGGCAAAAATCCGTTCAAAGGCGAATTGAGACAAGCGACGTTTCAGAAAATTTTATCGGAAGAGCCCCCGCTTGTTTCGGAATCGAATCCGAATTTACCTACCGAACTCAACCAGATTTTGAGCAAGGCTTTAGAAAAAGACCCGGACGTTTCCTATCAAACCGCTTCGGATTTACGTGCCGATTTGAAGCGCGTCAGGCGCGAGATTGATTCGTCGCCGTCGCTCAGAAGCGGTTCTTTATCGCAAAAGCGCAAAGAGGCGGAAAAAACGCGAAGAAATTATTTTGTTTATGCCGCAGGTGTTTTGCTTTTAGCTTTAATTGGCGCAGGCGTTTGGTTTTTTGCAATTCGGCAAAATCAAACCCATGCGATTGATTGGAGCAAAGCGACGAACATTCAACTGACCGAACAGCCGGGAACCGAATATTATCCGGCTCTTTCGCCCGACGGCAAATCTTTTGTTTACGCTTCGGACGCGGGCGGAAAATTTGACGTTTTCATTCAGCGCGTCGGCGGTAAAAACGCGACGAATCTGACGATTGCCGATTTCGGATACCAGCCGTCGTGGTCGCCGGACGGCAAGGAAATCGTTGTTAGCACGTTCGGACTTGCCGCGCCAAATGTTCGCGTCGGACTTGATAACAGCTTATGGATTATCAACGTCGAAACCGGCGCAAAACGCGAACTCCTTAAAGCAGACGCGACGTTTCCCGCTTGGTCGTCAAACGGAAAGCGCATCGCTTACTGGTTCTACCCGGAAAATTTAGCCAGACGCGACATCGCTACGATTCCCGCGGGCGGCGGCGAACCAATCATTGTTACCAAAGATTTTGCCACGTCGAACTGGAATCCGGTGTGGTCGCCGGACGGAAAGTTTTTATATTTCATTTCGGATAAAGGCGGAAACTTGAAGTTTTGGCGCGTCTCAATAAATGAAACGACAGGCGAAGTTTTGTCCGCGCCCGAACCGATTGTTACTTCATCAAAATACAGCCGTCATCTGAATTTTTCGCGCGACGGAAAGCGAATGATTTATGTTCAAACCGATAATCAATCGAACATACAGGGCGTCGAATTTGACCCGAAAGCGGAAAAAACCGTTGGCGAGCCGTTTTGGATAACGCGCGGCGACCGCGAAATTGTTCGCGCGGAACTTTCGTCCGACGGCAAGCAGTTTGTGATGCGTCAAATCCGCCGCACGCAAGACGATATCGTTGTCGTCAACCGCGATGGCAGCAACTGGCGCGACGTAACCAATGACGTGCCGTTTGACCGCTATCCGCGCTGGTCGTCCGACGGCAAACAAATCGCTTTTGCGTCCGACCGAAATGCCGGTATGGAAATTTGGGTTTGCGACGCCGACGGCAGCAATTTGCGGCAAGTCTCTTTCCAATACGCGCACAAATCAGGTTCGTCTTTTCCCAATTGGTCGCCCGACGGGAAAAGTTTAATTTACACGAACAATTCTCAGCCCTTTATCATTGATTTAACGAAAAGCTGGCAAGAGCAGCAAGCGCCGCAAAAGGTTCTGACCGCCGAACCCGACCGTAATTTTATCGTCTGGGATTGGTCGCCGGACGGAAAAAAATTAGTCGGCACGCTTCCGCTCGGAGAACGCGCCATTGCCGTGTACTCGTTTGAAACAAAACGCCTTGAACGAATCATAGAGGACATTGACAGCGGCGACACGATTCCGTCGTGGCTGTCGGACAGCCGCCGCATCGTTTTTAAAAAGGAAAGCAAAATTTATATTACCGACAGCGAAACAAAACAAACAAAGGAAATTCTCTCGCGCTCGCCTGAAAGAATCGGGTCTTCATTCATCAGCCGCGACGGGCGACTGCTTTATTACACCGTTCATTTGAGCGAATCGAACATCTGGCTTTTGGACGTTTCGCAGAATCCGTAACGCTTCGTTTTATTTTCAAAACAATGCTATAATCCGAAAACTTTATGAAAAGCACGCGCGTAAAAATCGCCAAAAAACTTCTTGCCGAACTCGGTATCGCGCCGAAAGAATCCTGTTGTAATTAATTCAAACTAAAAATTTGCCCAATTTTGTCTTTTGGATTTTCATTTCTGTTAAATCCAAAGGTTTCGCGTTTTGTTGTATCATAACTTTTTTACCGACAGGATTTTGAATTTATGCTTAAATTTTATAATACATTATCTGGACAACTCGAAGAATTTCAGCCAATCAAAGATAACGAAGTCCGGCTTTACATTTGCGGACCAACTGTTTGGTCTTTCGCGCACATCGGCAATTTTCGCACGTTTACGTTCGGCGACGTTTTGCGGCGTTACCTGAAATATAAAGGAT
>JAIVJJ010000388.1 GCA_020200095.1 Acidobacteriota bacterium
CAATGCCATCCGACAAAGGCAGCGCAAGAGAAATCTTAGGGCGCTTCGCGCCAGCGATAAGAACAGATAGTGACGAGTTGTCGGACAGCGTATTGTGCAAGGTCGTGTTCTGTTTTTTACAAATCATTTGATAGTCTTTCGCTCTCCAATTTTATGTCGCGTGAGAGGATGAATGGAGACGCTTTCTTTCTGCTGTACTCTGCATTGCTCGTTCGGGAACGCGGTAGCGACACCATCCGCACAGTACGACCACTGGAACGCAGTTTTAGGCGAGATGTGTTGGATTTAGCAAGGCGTCTTTGAGCAGTTGCCCCACCCCACTACTAACGAACCCGAATATAGAACACTTGCTCATTGATTCAACTGGCTGTTCGCACTCATGTATGTGCCACTAGCGTGCGAAAAAAGCAAAAAGTAGCAGCAAGGCTCTATAGAAGAGACGTGGCAGATCTTTCGCCAAGATTCTCAGCAGTGCACTCGACAGCCGAGCGATGTAAACAGTAAAACTCTTAAAATCCAAAGTTGAAACTTGCTACTACTCCTGCCTTTGAGAAGCAGTCATTAATTCATAAATACGATCCAAATCATTTTCAGTATAATATTGTATTTCAATCTTTCCACCTTGCCCGCTATGGTTTGGTACTACACGTACTTGCGTTCCAAAACGTCTTCTTAACTTGGATTCTGCTAAGCGGATATTTGCATCTTCTAATTTTCTATTTACACCTTGTGCTTTCACTGTGCCCTCCCCAGCAGTAATTTGCTTGATGAGGCGCTCGACTTCCCGAACTGATAACCCCCGTTCTAAAACGCGCTTAGCTATTTTGCGTTGAACATTAGCATTCTCTAAGCCTAGTAAGGCTCGAGCATGTCCCATCGATAGTTTGTTTTCTTCAACTAAATTTTGAATATCTTCCGGAAGTTTAAGTAATCTAAGATAATTAGTTACGAAGGTCCTATCCCTACCAACACGACGTGCCACTGTTTCTTGAGTTAAGCCCAAATTTTCAATAAGTTTTTTATAAGCATGCGCCTCTTCAATAGCATTTAACTCCTGTCGTTGTATGTTTTCAATTAATGCTAGCTCAAGCATTTTTTCGTCCGGTACATCACGCACTACAGCCGGAACACGTTGTAGCCCAGCACGCTGGGCAGCCCGCCAGCGCCGTTCTCCTGCAATAAGCTGATAATTATTATTTTGAGATTTTCGAACTAATAGTGGTTGAACAATGCCATTACTTTTAATCGACTGTGCTAGTTCTTCTAACCGCGCTTCATCAAAACGAGAACGTGGTTGCACAGGGTTCGATTCTATAAGGTCAATATCAATTTCCCTTAGCTCCTCATTGCTCAGCACCGGCAGGTCCGATAGCAGGGCGCTCAACCCCCGACCGAGAACCTTTCTCGTCATGATCGAGTATCTCCTTAGCTAATTGTAAATAACTTTCCGCGCCCCGTGAACGACTATCATACAGAATGATTGGTTTTCCATAACTTGGTGCTTCAGCTAGTCGAACATTTCGCGGGATGACGGTTTGTAACACCTGTCTACCATAAAAATCTCTTAAATCACTCGCAACTGCGGCAGAAAGATTGGTTCGATCGTCATACATTGTCAAGAGCAAGCCTTCGATAGTCAGGCTCGGATTCAGAGAGCGCCTGATACGTGCAAGCGTATCAAAAAGTTCTGTAACACCTTCAAGCGCATAATATTCACACTGAATAGGAACTAGTAAGGAGTCTGCACTGGTAAGGGCGTTTAGTGTTAATAAACCTAAAGACGGAGGACAATCTATAATAATATAATCATAATCCCCTTTGATAGGCTGCAGAATATTCTTCAACTTGTATTCTCTTTGATTTATATCTATTAACTCTATCTCGGCACCGATTAAATTCTTGTCTGCTGGTAGGGTTTTTAGCCATGACAGATCAGTATTTTGAATTATGTTTGGCAAAGGTTCATTTAATACAAGAGCATGATAAAGGCTGCGTCGAAAAGTTCCTCTTTGTACTCCTACTCCAGAAGTAGCATTTGCTTGAGGGTCTGTATCGACAAGTAAAACTCTTATATTCATAGCTGCTAATGCTGCAGCTAAATTAACAGCTGTAGTGGTTTTACCCACTCCTCCCTTCTGATTCGTGACAGCGATAATTTTAGCCATGCAGTATTATTACAGAAAGGTTTACAGGAAAAACTACATAACTTTGCTCGTGTGGTCAGGATTGACGCGGCAGTTGTCTTTCAAGCGTGTCAGCTAAATCCAGCCCAAAGAGCAAATTAATTTCAGGTTCTTAAGCCTCGATTATTAACTGTCAAAGACTCGGACTCGTGCACCTTTTTGTACTACATCTTTTTCAACTGTGTAACCTCTAACACAAAAAGAGCAATGCTTCGAACAGTTTTTGACGGCAGCCGACGTTGAAAATAAAGTGGTTAGCAGTGGCTCTTGGAATTAAATGCAAGTTAGCCGCTCGTTTCAGCCAGAGCTAACTTGCATTTAATTTAAGCGTCCTTGGGATATCAATAACTTCCGGCTAAAGCTAGTAGTTCGTCACGATGAACGCGATGGATAAAGTCGTTTCAGTTTTTCGCGCGCATCCGTCACGCAGAAGCGCCAGTCAATGGTCGCCTGTTGTTCGTTACGTTGCTTCTTCCACGCGGCGATTTCATGGACGAGAGTTGCTTCATCAGCGATGCGACGAGCCAGACATTGTCGTTGCAACACGCTCAGTTCAATCTCGGCCATATTGAGCCACGAGCCGTGCTTGGGCGTGTA
>JAIVJJ010000389.1:0-3065 GCA_020200095.1 Acidobacteriota bacterium
CTTCTCAGCCGCCGCCATCGCTTCACGCACGCGCTTGATGCTGCCCTGCGGCGCGCGTTCGTGCCCCTGCACATGAATGATGAGCGCGGTAGGGTGTACAGCGGAAGCAAGACTCTCGAATAATCGCTGCCACGAGTCATCGCCGGCCGACCAAGGAAATAGGTGTTCGATATAGATGTCGTGAGTGTCACGGTGTTGAGAAGGGTTGATCTTCTCTGCCTCATTGCGATGAGCCGGTGAACCGAAGCCAATTTGCGTCCGTTCTATGTGTCCTTGGCTGACGCGCAATCTCTCGGTGCGTCGCCGAACATCGAGGACGTATGGCGAGTGAAGATATGCAACAACCCGCTTTAGCACTTGCGACTCGCTAATCGGGGCAAATTCGGCGTAGCTAAGGTTCGTCGTCAATAAACCCCATAAAGTTTCTGTTGCGCGCTCACTGCGTTCTCGAGCGTGTGCTTCATTCTCACCGCGCCCGACTGCGAGAAATATAAGACTGCTCCCGGACGCCCGGTGTTTTTGATGGCAATGCACGACGAGAAAGAGTTCAAGTGGTTCCGGTAGGTTCACCAGCGTTGTCGCCAAGCCGACCCACTGCTTATAGCAAGCAGCAAATAATTCGGAATTTGCCCCGTTGCCGCCACGTAAGTCCGTAACTTCTCTCAAGAGCGCGGGCGAAAGGATGCTGTGCAAAGCAATTCCGGTGAACGCGACGTATTGCTTTCGGCTACTCTCTTCGCCCAGCTTCAAAATGTTACGTGAGAACTTTTGCATTTTGATCTTTATTGATGCCCTGAACGATCCCTGCTTCAATGGGCGGTATTCAGGCTATGTGCATGATCGCCGCCCGGCGCGAAAGGGGCACGGTAGTTTCCAAAACGGAATTCGGCTGTGGAACTGCTCAACGCGAATACATCAAACCCGTAAGCATCTAAGTGCGCTGCTAGATCATTTGTAGAGAAAAGAAAGATCACCGGCATGAAGCCCAAGTCTGCACGGATCTCGATCAACCGCTCAATAACTTGGAGCGGAGCGAAAACTTGAATAGGGTCGCGGTAGGTCGCCATTGTCATTTAGAAGTCGAACTTAATTCCTTCGACGATAAGTGAGTATGAAAAAGCTATGCCGCGCGGGGACGACCCCGCGCGGCATAATTTTTAGCCTCCCGCTCTGTGCCTCCTTTCCTCTGACAGGAAGTTGGCAACAACCATGCCTCAAACGCAGACCTAAGCAACAAACTGCTGAAGTAGCATGTTTAGTCTTATCTTCTTAACTTTTCCTATCGTTCCATCACATCAATTCACGGTGTTGATTCGCAGATCATTTTTACGAGCGTCATCCTTTACCTTCTCTGCTTTAAGCACTACCGCTCTCGCCTACACCAGTCATCTACCTGTAGTAGCAGATTTGATATTTCCAGTAGAAACTCGAAGTTAATCCAGATGCAAAACACCACCTGATCTTCTTTACAACCTGAACGTTTTCTATTTCCTGTTACGGCACAAAGTTTGTTTCTGTCGGGCTGCGTCCGTTGCTCTTTCAGTTTACCGTCCTTGATTGTCCGGCACAGTAATTAGGCGAGTGGCACATGCAGCACCCAAATAAACATCCGGTGACACCGAGAAGATTACGCCGCAGGGGTTCTGAGCCGCGCCCTGCTGAACAATCTTCCCCGACTTCAGCTTGTCTTGGCGATTCTGCTGATCCCGATCATGAATTCAAATCAGATATTTTTGACGAATATCTCGGCGGTGAAGGTAACGGTCGTAATGTTCCGGCATCCTCTTCGACTCCGAAGAGTGATTTGGGTCAATGGCTTCCCTTGATCGTTATCGCCGTTGCTGGTTCGGTGGCATTTTACAGAACGATTATCAACGGTCTTGCGTGGGCTTCGATTGGGGCTTTGGCTGCCGCAGTTGTCTTTTTCATCGTCGTAATCGTTTGGTGGTGCTGGCGTATCTGCGCGTGGTTGCGTAAGCGCGGCTGGAGCAAGATCGCTTTGTTGTTAGCGTTTGTTCTCGCGGCTGCAATCATCTTCTTCTGCTCGGTGATGGCTGTGAGCGCGATGGCTAGTCAACCTAAACACGACAAAATCATCAATGAAGGCGTCGCAAACTTTCTACCGCATATAGATCACTTGGTTTATCGCACCCGAGATGGAGTCCACATTTATAACGCCGAAGGGCGCATGGTTAGCGCCGCAGAGATCAGCCAGTCTCCTTTGAAATACGCAATTCTCAGCATCGAGGATGAACGCTACCTTTTCCGGTTCGAACGCCCGGTTGGCTATACGCTAATCTCTGCCAAATCAACGGCGACCGGCGCGGCATTGCCGACGCCGCATATAACTTCTTCGGCGTCTCTGATCTGCGCCAACTTAGGGTTGAGCAGGCTGCGCTCCTCGCCGCCCTTCTGAAATCTCCTTCGACGTTTAATCCGCGCACCCATCCGCAAGCCGCGCGAAAGCGCCGCGATCTAGTCTTATTTAAGATGCGAGAACTCGATCACATCACGAAACAGGAATACCAGGCGGCGGTTAGGACTGAGGTTCGTGTGGAACCGAATTTGAATCGGTATGAGCTGCTCATCAGAGCAGCTAACAGCACGCACGGAGTAAACGAGTGAACAGACGAACTTTCATCTCATCTTTGGCGGCTGCGTCTCTCGTGTCGCTCTCAATCGCTAACCGGCGCGATGGAAGTGACCTACAAACGATGACGAGCGCCCGTGAAGTTACGTTGACGGTCGATCCGCTCATACAAGCACTCGCCGAGAGGCATATCAAAGATGTTGTGCGTCTAAGGGTGCGAAGAAGCTGGTTGCCGCGAGACGCTGACATCGGCTTCGTATGTCTTCACAATTCGACGGGCGATGTCTTGGGATACATCCCGACGGGTCAAGAGCGTTCAGAAGTTGATAACTGTCGCACGCGCACGAGAGATGTCGGCTCGATCCCGAAACCTTTGTTCTACGCCTTCGGTCTGGACTCAGGCGCTCTCTCACCGGCAGACACGTTCGTTGACGAGCCGACAATGTTTTCGCGCTTAGATCATCCCGGCGAATAC
>JAIVJJ010000389.1:3103-5877 GCA_020200095.1 Acidobacteriota bacterium
GCCTTCACCTCGCTTCTTAACGGCGGCTACCGCGTCGCGCCCCGCTTCATCGCGGCGATCACTACGCATAAAGACGGGCGTGTCGAGGAGATTCCGGTTCGGCGAAATCGCGTCTTTAATGCGGCGGCTTGTGAGTTGGTATTAGAAGGTATGCGCGCCTGTCTGACGCGCGGGACTGGAATGCGCGCCGCCGCCGATCTAAGCAACGTAGCGCGGGCGAAGACGGGTTCGAGCCAAGATTCTCTCGCTGTCTTGATGACACGCGAGCTAACGATGCTGCTTTGGGTTGGAAGGCGCAATTCAAACAGAGACCTGCGTATAATAGGCGGGGAAATGGCATTGCCATTGCTTGCTGAGTTGCTCAGGGATATGCGTAGGGAGCGTCCCAATCTAACGCCCTTTTGGAACTGAAAAACATCCTTAATACAACCGACAAAGCAAAGAATCAGTAGAGCAGGTTGAACTGGATGGCATTAGGCACCTTAGTCGAAAGGTACTACCCGATTAGTCAGCCGAAGTTGAGGAGAACAGGGCGAAGTTTATAGGCGGTTCAACTTTCAAATCTGTGAAGGATGTCCTAAGACTTGACCAGCATAATTAGAGTTGCGATGCACACAGACAGGAGACGCAGATGATACCAACCCCTGTTAAGAAAGCTATAAACAAACTGTTAGCACTGACCATCCTGCTAACGGGCGGCGATGAATTATACAGTCAATACCAGCGATTGATGATGGGACCAGCCACCGAATTGCAGGAAGGTCGCGTGATCCCAGTTGAACTTTCATCAGACATCAAGATTGACAAAGTACGAGTCGGCGATCCCATCAAGTTCACTAGCATCATGATACCACGCGCAATGTTTAGCTCGGACGAGGCTGACCTTCCTGTAGGTACGATCTTGATAGCTAGAATTACGCGAGTGGTTGAGTCCCGCACTCATAGAATGGCTTATTTCAAATTACATGAGTTAGTAATGCCGAACGGAGTCAGGGTTCCCTTAACCGGTGTCATCACTGACGCCGATGCCACAAGCGAGCCCTCATCTTTCTGGCAGGGTTCGGAGTGGATTTCAATGGGAGTCGCGGTCGGGTTCATGGGAGGGTCGGCTGCTTCAGTTCTCACTGGCGGAGGGGCTGGTTTTCTATTGGCACGTAGCATCTCGCGCTGGTCTCGTCCCCCTGAGGGTTACCTTCAAGGTGACTTGCCTAAAGGGGTAGGTAAGGGCGTGCGTTTGTCACGTGAACACGCCATTCCTCTCAACAAACCTGCTGGTAAAAGGAGAAGCTAAAATGATCAGATCGTTTCCGTTCACCGTATCCTTTCTGATGATAGCTGCGTTAACGCCAAGCGCCGCCGTATATGCACAGCGAAAGTCCGGCTCCGGCTCAACCAGTTCACCAGCCAGATCTTCGGCTACTGTGCAATCGAGCAACACCGCAAGACCGCCGAGGGCGTCTGTTGGGTCTTCGCGACCTTCATCAGGGCGTGGGACTCGCGCTCTGAACAAGGTTAACGGCAATACCGCCGCAGTACGCCGTGGCAACAAAGCCCATCGTCAATTTGCAGACGCAATTAAGCGACGTTCTAGCCGTAATAGGAACGGTAAGCGATGGCTATCGGAGGTTCGTGTCTCAGACAGTCACACGCGCAAGTCTTACAGAATTGATGCGGTTACGCCCGAAGGTCGTCCGGTCGAGCTCAAGCCTAATAGCCCTAGCGGCATCCGGCGTGGGAAAAGGCAGATCCGAGTTTACCAAGAGCTACTAGGTAAGAAGGGTCGAGTCGTCTACTACCCCGCCAACTCCCGCAAGTCCACCGTCTCCCGTAGGAATTCTACACGTAAACAGACGCAGATACGGCGTCGCATGAGGGAGCGAAGAGCAATGTCGTCGAGAATGCGACGGCGCTGGTAAATAAAAGTGCTAACCGATAACAGAAAGATCGAAGCTGCCGTCAATTGCCCCACTCGCCCAAAACGGAATCTACCAAAGTCTATAGGAGGTTCAACGAATGAGGGTACTCAGAGTTCTTAAAAAACTCATCGTGTTCATCACGGTGTCAGGGTTATTGTTGTTTCTCCTGCTGCTCTCGAAGGACTATATGGAGCGCCGGGAAGTCATCAAACGGCTGGGCGGTCCCCATAATGTCAAAACTTTCGAACGAGGACGGTTGATAAGAACCCGCACCTCGGACACCTTCGATCCGCGCAAGCTCCGTAGGGGACAACATGTTTCTTTTGAAGTCATGGGAGAAGGCGCTCAGTTGGCCTCTAACGGCACACCAACGCTGCCCGCCGGCACGAAATTACTCGCGCGCATCATAAAAGTCGGAGGAAGCTACGCCACCTTCGAGTTCACCAGTCTGAAAATAAAAAACCACCACTTCGACATCCAAGCGCAAATCACACACGGGGACGATCCCGAGGAAGATACTAACAAGAGCCTCGGACCGGCAGCCACTTTCACGATGGCGCGTTGGATAGACCCTGTACTTGCAATTCCGGGCTACTACTTGGGACTCGCAGCGGACGACTTCCTGTCCAACAACATGGACTCCCCTGTCTCCTACATAGAAGGCATAACCCCTAAACATTCTGAATGTGTCGTCCGGCTTACACGCGAACTGTATATACCTCATGAACTCGACGCAGAGGAGAGACTTAGTACTCTGTAATTCAAGTTGATTTATATTTCACGTTTTCAGCTTGCACTGCCTCGTAGTGGCGATTCAGCTTGGTTCGTGCCGTTTCAATCGAGAATTGCCACGCGATC
>JAIVJJ010000390.1 GCA_020200095.1 Acidobacteriota bacterium
TATAATTACTGCGTCTTTTGTATCTGACATTTATATTCCCTCTTTGATAATTATATTTTTAAAATTTCTAACCTAATTTTATTCTAAGACGAATCAACAAGTCATTCAACTCAGCTTTTCCGCTTGGATTTTCGGGCAAATTTGATTTTTCTTTTGCCTTTTCAAGTTCAACAACTAGTCGCTCGTATTCTTTTCGGTAAAACTCTAAATCAATTTCAATTTCTAAAATTGTTTTCATCCATTTCCACTTTAGATAATTATTTTAATCTTCTCCGATGTCTTCATTCCAGATTTCAGGATTTTTCGCAATATAATCGCTTAACATCTCGATACATTCCGGCGAGTTGAGATTGATAACTTCAACGCCATTTTCGCGCAGCCATTCGATTCCGCCGTCGAAATTTTCCGCTTCGCCGACAACAACAGTTCCGATTTTGAATTGCCGAACGAGTCCCGAACAATACCAACACGGTGCAAGTGTTGTTACCATTATTTTATCTCGATAGCTTGTTTGTCTTCCCGCCTTGCGAAAAGCATCTGTTTCGCCGTGAACCGACGCATCGTTTTCCTGTACGCGGCGATTGTGTCCGCGCCCCAAAAGATTTCCTGCTTTATCAAACAATGCCGCGCCGATTGGTATTCCGCCTTCTTCCAAGCCCTTTCGCGCTTCTTCAATAGCGACCTCAAGCATCGCTTTATAATCTAAAGTTTTGTTCATAATTTTAATTCGTTAAAGTTTTCCAAATTTGTTTCTCTAACCAAATTATATGCTAATCTTTATAAAAAAAGCGGAGAAATGGTTGTGTCTCAAAATTTTCAGGCGGGCGATTTTTTAATTTTTCAAATCGAAAGCGGTTATGCAGTGTTGCGCGTTCTGGCGATTGATGAAACTGAAAGCGGAACGGTCTGGCATTTGGCTGCTTACAATGAAATGTTTCTCGACATTGATACGGCGGATGCGGCACTGGAAAATTCAAAAAATCTGACAATCAGTTATCCGCATCTTGCTTTGACAAATCGCGCGTTTGAAAGCACACAGGTAGCGCGAATGAAAAACGAGCCTTTGACGGAGAATGAATTAAAACCTTTTTTCAAATGGAAAGAAAGTGCAAACGGCGAGGTTTCCGACCGTTCGGTGAGATTGATGCTTGGTCTAAGATGACTTTTCTTTAATTTTTTTAGAAAGTTGTTTTGTTGTGTTCTCCGTGATGCTGTTGGGAACAATATCTCTATAATCTGCCTCGTTTAATAAATCATTTCTTTTCGGCATTTGAAACAAATTTTCCGAAGATGGCAAATCTTCTTTGGTTGCCTGTGTATTTTTTCTTCGATCAAAATGTTTCTTTAATTTCAAACCGACGACAAAATTTGAAATCTGCCAGCCACCTATTACCAGAAAAAAAGCTGCTGCTAGATAAACCGAAAAACTCTTATCTTCTTTTGCCCAGTGTGTTGCGTAAAGCAAAATTGCCATTGCAAAACTCACAATTGCACTCGCCAAATTAAAAAAGAGTGTCATTTTTATTTGCTCTTCTGGGGTATTTCCCCCAAAAGCCATACTCTTTTTACTTAAATCAGGCAAATGCTCACCGCAGCTTCGGCAATAAGTATTTTTTTGTTGGTCGGCTTTTCCGCAATTTGGACAAAACATATTTTCATTTATCATTTATCATTTATCAAATAAACGTAAGCTAATCAAAAAACGTTCAATGATAAATGTTAAATGTTTCGGCGTTTTAATTCTTTGTCAATCAATTCAAGTTCGCGGCTCATTTGTCCGATGACTGCCGTGTTTTCCTTTGCGCGTCGAATCAGATAAGGAATCGCATCTCTTATCGGACCATATGGCACATATTTTGAAACATTATAATCTTTGTCGGCTAAAATGTAGGAAAGATTGTCGCTCATTCCGTAAAGCTGCGAAAAATAAACGTGCGGATGATTATGTGAAATGCCCTTCTCGTGAAGTTTCTCCGCCAGCATACAAACACTTTCTTCATTATGTGTTCCGGCGACAAAAGCGATTTCTTCAATATTTTCCAAACAATAATTTAAAGCCGCATCAAAATCGCGGTCAGTCGCTTCTTTGCTTGGTTGAATGGGCGACGGATAACCCATTTCTGCGGCTCTCTCGCGTTCTTTTTCCATATAAGCGCCGCGAACCAGTTTGACCGCTAAAATATAACCGCCTGCTTTTGCTTTCTCGCGCGATTTTTTCAAAAAATCCAATCGGTCGTGACGATAAAGCTGAATCGTATTAAAAATTATCGGCTTTTCCTGATTAAATTTTTCCATCATTTCCGTTACCAGAGCATCAATCGTATCCTGCACCCAGGATTCTTCCGCATCAACAAAAACGGGTTGTTCGAGAGAATACGCATACTCACCAAGTTCCAAAACTCTATTTTTGACCGTTTCCCATTCGGCTGCTTCCGTTTTTAAAAGCTCTTTATCGCCGCTCACTTTTTCCAAAATTTCATAAGAAGCCAAACCTGTAACTTTAAAAACGGCAAAAGGTATATTCGGGTCTTCTTTGGCTCGTGTTATCGTGCGGTAAATTTCATTTTTCGTGCTTTCAAAAACAGAATCTTCCGACTTTCCTTCGACCGAATAATCGAGAATTGTCCCGATGTTCGACGCGCCCAATTTCTCGACTGTCGGATTGCATTCTTCAATCGTCTCGCCGCCGCAAAACTGCCTGAAAATCGTCTTTTTTATCAAGCCTTTTACCGGCAGGCGCAAGCGGAAAGCAAGCTTGGTTAGTTTAATCC
>JAIVJJ010000391.1 GCA_020200095.1 Acidobacteriota bacterium
ATACTGCAAAGTGCCTTGGGTAACTTCGGGTTGATAGGGCGTGTAGGAAGTTAAAAATTCGCTGCGCTGAATTAGATGGTCAACAATCGTCGGCGAATAATGCGAATACGCACCCGCGCCCAAAAAAGAAAACTTGTGCGATGCCGTATTCATTTCCGCGAGTCTTTCCATCTCTGAAATTACTTCAATCTCGGAAAGCGGCTCGGTAACATTTAAAGCGCGATTTAATTGAATGTCTTTCGGAATCGAGCGAAAAAGCTCGTCCGCCGAATTTAAACCGGCTATTTTTAACATCTCGTCGCGCTCTTCGGGTGAATTTGGAATATATCTCATTATTAGTAGTGAGTGGTGAGTGGTGAGTGGTGAGTGAAAGCATAGACTAATCACTTACCCCTCACTATTCGCCACTAAGCGTTTGCTTGTAAGTATTCTTCGTATTCGGCAGCGTTTAGCAGAGCATCGGCTTCGCCCGCATTTTCCATTTTGACTCGAATCATCCACGCTCCACCGTATGGGTCGCTATTGACAACTTCGGGCGTGTCATTTAAACCATCGTTGACTTCCGTAACTTCACCCGCAATTGGCGTAAAAATCTCGGACACGGCTTTCACAGATTCAACCGATCCGAAAGATTCGTGTGTTTCAAACTTATCGCCGACTTTTGGAAGTTCAACGTAAACAACGTCGCCGAGCGAGTGCTGAGCATAATCTGTAATTCCGATAGTCGCCAAGCCGTTGTTAACCGCTACCCATTCGTGGTCTTTGCTGTAATGTAAATTTTCTGGAATATTTGCCATAATTTTTTTGAATTTTAAATAATTGGATCGCACCGGAACCCCAAAATCAAAAATTACTTTTCTCTTTTATAAAATGGAATTGGAACAATTTTTGCGGTCAGATGTTTACCTCTAACATCAATTTTAATTTCCTGACCGACATTTGCAAACTCGCTTGGAACAAAAGCCAAACCGATGTTCTTTTTCAAAAACGGCGCGGGTGAACCGGAAGTAACAAAACCGACCTTTTCGTCGTTGATATAAACGTCAAAACCGTCGCGGGCGATTCCTTTTTCGGTCATTTCAAAACCGATAAGTTTTCTTTTCAACCCTTCTTCCTTTTGTTTCAAAAGTGAATCGCGCCCGATAAATTCGCCTTTATTTAATTTGCAAATCCAGCCTAAATTTGCTTCTAAAGGCGTAATTTCATCGCTGATTTCGTGACCGTAAAGCGACATCGCAGATTCTAATCTTAAAGTATTCCGCGCCGCGAGTCCGCACGGCAAAATCCCGTTTTCGTCGCCGTAATTACCGATTTCTAAAATTTTATTCCAAAGCTGCTCCGCATATTTCGAATTTGCATAAACTTCAAAGCCGTCTTCGCCCGTGTAACCCGTTCGTGAAATTATCGCATCAACGCTGTCAACTTTGCCGGTCGTAAAATAGTAATATTTAATTTCGCTTAAATTCGTGTCGGTGAGTTTTTGTAAAATGCCGATGGCGTCTTTTCCCTGAACCGCAATTTGACAATAATCCGCGCTGACGTTGGTTAAAGTTATGTTTTCATCTTGGGTGTGCGAAGTTATCCAATCCCAATCTTTTTCTGTAGTTGAAGCGTTAACGACAAGCAATAATTTATCTTGGTCAAAACGATAAACGAGCAAATCATCAACAACAGTCCCGTCTTCGCGCGTCAGAGCCGAATACTGCGCTTGCCCGTCAACTAATTTTGTTACATCATTGGTCGTTAATTTATTGACAAAAGAAATTGCGTCCGCGCCTTCGACCCAAAATTCGCCCATATGCGAAACGTCGAAAAGCCCGGAATTATTGCGCGTGCGAAGATGTTCACCGATAACGCCCGCCGGATATTGTACGGGCATATCCCAGCCGCCGAAGTCAACCATTTTCCCGCCCAATACGCGATGAATGTTATTGAGCGGAGTCTTCTTTAAATTTTCTCCTGACATGTTTTTGCGAAAAACTATAAAGAAAAAACTAACATTCGAAAGTTGCAAGCGTCAAGAATGGCTGAATTAGAAAAACTTTTTAGCGGATTTTTGAATTTAGTAACTTAAGAAAGATTTTAAGATTTTTTCTTTTTCTTTTCTTCCCGAGGCAATTTAGCTGCTGCCTCGATTATTTGATTGCAGTTATCAATAGCGCCGATCATTGCGCCCTTTTCTTTATCGTTTTGAGCCGAATCAAGAAAAATTTTAAGCTGCGGCAAAAATCTATTTGAAGCATCGGCTAAAACGCGAACGGCTTTTGGAAGAAGCTCGCTTTTCACATCGCGTTCGGCAACATTGTCAATATTATCAACTGCTTCCTGCAGGATTTTTTCGATGTCTAAAAGAAGTTGGGTTCGTGTTCCGGTGGGCAATTCACCCCATTTTTCGAGGTCTTTTTCAATTTTTTTTGCTTGCGAAGAGTCTTTATTTAGAACCAAAAATCGGCGGTTAATCGCTTTAACATAAACTTCGGTGCGCTTGTCAATTTCCTGCATCTCGCGCACAAGTTCAGTTTCCATTTCGGTTAAATGGTCGCGTCTCTGCGCAGATACCGAAAAGGAAAAAAATACGGTAATGCAAAAAAATGTGGTTAAGGCAAAAAAAGCAAATCTCAAATTATTATTTTTCATTATTTATGTGAATCAAGAGTAGAAAAAACAGACAAGCGAGAAGAATTGGTAGAATTTTCTTGCTTATGGAAAATCAACTGATTCAACTTTATTTGCTTGTCTGCCAAATCTACGATAATCAAAGCT